>DASSQE010000088.1:0-14743 GCA_035702645.1 Gaiellaceae bacterium | reverse complement strand
CTCACGCTCGCGGAGCTCGGAGCGCGAGCGCCCCTCCCGCAGCGCGCTGCGTACGAGGCCCCGGCCACCGCCACGACACCCGCAGCCCCGGATCTCCCGGAACCGGCCGACCGCCGCGCGGGCAGGCTCCACCTCCAGCGCTACCGTCCGCTCTTCGCCGGACCGGCCGTCGAGCGCGTCCCGGAGCTCGAGTTCCAGCGGCCGAACCGGGAGGTCGAGCTCTCGGTGGGAGACGCCGAACTGCTCGGCATCGCACCGGGCGACGCGGTGCTCGTCCGCTCGAACGGCACCTCGGTCGAGCTCCGTGCCCGCGTCTCGCGGCGGCTCATGGAGGGCGTCGTCCGTGTCGCCGAGGAGCACGCCGCGGATCTCCACCCGACGGTCGAGGTCTCCAAGACATGACGCAATCCGTCGACTGGTGGGTGAGCCTGATCGAGGCGGTCATCGTCATCAACCTCGTGATGGCGACCTTCGCCTACCTGACGCTCGCGGAGCGCAAGGTGATGGGCCGGATGCAGCTCCGCTACGGGCCGAATCGCGTCGGCCCCTTCGGCTTGCTCCAGCCGATCGCCGATCTCCTCAAGCTCCTGCACAAGGAGAGCTTCTACCCGGCCGCCGCGATCGACTTCCTGTACCTGTTCGCGCCCTGGCTCGCGGCCTTCACGGCGCTCTCCACCTTCTCGGTGATCCCGTTCGGGCCGGGCTGGGACATCGCCGGCGTCTACGTCCCGGGCCAGGTCGCAGACGTGCCGATCTCGCTGATCCTGGTCTTCGCGATCGGATCGATCGGCGTGTACGGGTTCATCATCGGGGGCTGGTCGTCGGACTCGAAGTACGCGCTTCTCGGCTCCATGCGCACGTGCGCACAGCTCGTGTCGTACGAGGTCTCGCTCGCGCTCTCCGTGCTCGGCGTGGTGATCATGGCGAAGTCCCTCGCGCTGACGAACATCGTCGCGGCACAGGATTCGTACTGGTACATCGGTCCGCAGTTCGTCGGCCTGATCATCTTCCTCTTCGCCGGCACGGCCGAGACCGCCCGCGCCCCGTTCGACCTCCCCGAGGCGGAGCAGGAGTTGGTCGCGGGCTACCACACGGAGTACGGCGGGATGCGCTTCGGCCTCTTCACGATGGCCGAGTACATCAACCTGATCACGCTCTCCGGCCTCTGCGTGACGCTCTTCCTCGGCGGCTGGCACGGGCCCGGCTGGACCGGGCCGAGCTGGATGGGCCCGCTCTGGTTCCTCCTCAAGCTCGTCATCATCCTCTACGTCTTCATCTGGATGCGGACGACGCTGCCGCGGCTCCGCTACGACCAGCTCATGCGCTTCGGGTGGAAGGTGCTCCTGCCCGTCGCGACGATCAACGCCGTCGTCACCGCGCTCCTGGTGGTGTGGATCTGATGAACCCGCACCTTCAGCGCGCGTTCGCTGAGCCGGGAGACGGCTCATGAGCCCGCAGCCGCTCTCGAGCCTGAAGGGCTTCGCGGTCACGTTCAGGCAGCTCTTCCGCAAGCCGATCACGCAGCAGTACCCGGAGTTCAAGCGTGCGGTGTACCCCCGCTTCCGCGGGCGTCACCGTCTGCACCGGCACGAGAACGGGCTCGAGAAGTGCGTGGGCTGCTCGCTCTGCGCGGCGGCCTGCCCGGCCGACTGCATCCGCGTCGTCGCCGCCGAGAACGCGCAGGGCGCGCGGGTGTCCGCGGGCGAGCGGTACGCGCGCATCTACGAGATCAACCTGAGCCGCTGCATCTTCTGCGGCTACTGCGAGCTCGCGTGCCCGTTCGACGCGATCACGCTCGGGAACGAGTTCGAGATCTCGGAGTACTCGCGCGACGACCTCATCTACACGAAGGACATGCTCCTGGCCGAGCCGATCAAGCGCGTGCCAGTCGCGGACCCGATCCGCTTCGACACACCCGTCCCGGCCTACAAGACGAGGTCGTAGCGATGGCCAACGTCCTCGTCTGGATCGTATGGTTCGCCGCCGCGGGGGGCTGCCTCGGGACCGGCGTTGCCGTCGTCACCCTCACGAACCCGTTCTTCTCCGCGCTCGCGCTGATCGGGAACCTGGCATCGCTCGCCGTCCTCTACCTCCTGCTCGCCGCCGAGTTCGTCGCGGCAGCGCAGGTGCTCGTGTACGCGGGCGCCGTCATGGTCATGTTCCTCTTCGTCATCGCCTACCTCGGCGGGCGGGCGGATGCGCCCTGGGCGGGTGGTCCCCCACTCGTCCGGACGGCCGCGGTCGTCGCCGCCGCGGCGCTGCTCGTCGAGGTCGTCGTCGTCCTCGGGCTCGCCTGGGGGGACGACCTCGGGAGCCCGGCGACGGTGTCGAGCTCGTTCGGGAGCCCGGCGGAGATCGGCCGGCTGTTCCTCACCGACCAGCTGCTCGCGTTCGAGGTCACCTCGATCGTGCTGCTCGTCGCGGCCGTGGGCGGCGTTGTGCTCGGGACGACGCGAGCCAAGGACGAGGAAACCGCCTAGGTGAACGGCCCGGACGTCGGCTGGTACCTGATCGTCGCTGCGATCCTGTTCGGCACCGGCGCGCTCGGCGTGATGCTGCGACGCAGCCCGCTCGTCGTCCTCCTCTCGCTCGAGCTCATGCTGAACGCGGGCAACCTCACCCTGATCGCGTTCGCACGGCAGAACGGTGACCTGAACGGCCAGGTCTTCGCACTCGCCGTGATGGCCGTGGCCGCGGGTGAGGTGGCCGTCGGGCTCGGCCTGATCGTCGCGATGGCCCGGCGGCGGATCGCGCTCGACGTCGACGAGGCGAGCGTGCTCCGCGGATGACGGTCGCGGGTGCCTGGATCTGCCTCTTCGCGCCGCTCGCCGCGGCGCTCCTGATCACGCTCACGGGGCAGGTGATCTCCCGGCGCACGGCGGGCGTGATCGCGACGCTCGCGACGTTCGTCGCCTTCGCCGGGGCGGTCTGGTCGTTCTTTGAGGTCCGAGCCGAGAGCCCGTCCGACCGCGAGAACCTGTCGACGCTGTACACCTGGCTCGTCGCCGGGAACCTCCACGTCGGGTTCCAGATCCTCGTCGACCCACTCTCGCTCGTGATGATGCTGATCGTCTCCGGCGTCGGCGGGCTGATCGTCCTCTACTCCGTCGGATATATGCACGGAGACGACGAGGAGCGGCGCTACTTCGCGTACATGTCGATCTTCGTCTTCGCGATGCTCCTGCTCGTCGAGTCGGGGAACTTCCTGCTCCTCCTCGTCGGCTGGGGCCTCGTCGGTCTCGCGTCGTACCTCCTGATCGGGTTCTGGCACCAGCGGCCGGAGGCGGTCGCCGCCGCCAAGAAGGCGTTCGTGATGAACGCGATCGGCGACGCGACGTTCGCGCTCGCCGCAGTCCTCCTCGTCTGGCAGACGGGGACGCTCGAGTACTTCGGCGTCTTCGACCAGGTCGGCTCGATGTCGCAGACGATGGTCGACCTCGTCGCCCTCGGCCTCCTCGGCGGAGCGCTCGCCAAGTCGGCGCAGATCCCCCTCCACACCTGGCTCCCGGACGCGATGGAAGGCCCGACCCCGGTGTCCGCCTTGATCCACGCGGCGACGATGGTGACCGCAGGCGTCTACCTCCTCGTGCGCGCGAGCCCGATCTTCGAGCAGGCCCCGCACGTCCAGCATCTCGCGGCCGTGCTCGGGCTGATCACGCTCCTCGCCGCAGGGCTCGTCGCGCTCGTGCAGTGGGACATCAAGCGCGTGATCGCGTACTCGACGATGTCGCAGATCGGCTACATGTTCCTCGGCGCGGGGATCGGGGCCTACGGCTTCGCGATCTTCCACCTGATGACGCACGCCTTCTTCAAGGCGTGCCTCTTCCTCGCGGCCGGCGTGGTGATCCACCGCCTCGACGGGGAGCAGGACATGCGGAAGATGGGCGGCCTCAGGAAGGCGCTGCCGAGGACGCACCTCGCCTTTCTCGCCGGCTCGCTCGCGCTCGTCGCGATCCCGATCTTCGCCGGCTTCTGGTCGAAGGACGCCATCCTCGCCTCCGCACTCGCCTATGGTGGAGCACTCGGCTGGACGCTGTACATCGGCGGCCTGCTCGGCACGTTCCTGACGGGTGCGTACACGTTCCGCCTCTACTATCGGATGTTCCACGGCGAGCCGGCGGAGGCGCCTGCGGCGGCGGCGGCACCGTCGCACGCTGAGCACGGCGAGGGGCCGCGCTCGATGCTGCTCCCGGTCGGCGTGCTCGCCGTGCTCTCGACGATCGGCGGCCTCGTCTACATCCCGGGGGTGTGGGAGCCGCTCGAGACCTGGCTGTCCGAGGTCGTCCCGCCGCTCGTCGTGCCAACGACTGCGCAGGACTGGGGCTCGAGCGCGATCGCGGTCACGCTCGGGCTGATCGGCATCTTCGTCGCCCGGCGCGCGTTCTACGCCGGCCGGCAGATCGTGACCAACCCTGGGCTCTGGAGGCTCCTCGAGCAGAAGCTCTACTTCGACGAGCTCTACGACGCGCTCTTCTACCGGCCTGCGGTGGCGCTCTCGAACGTGCTCCGGCGCGACGTCGAGGAGCCGGTGATCGAGCGCTCGCTCGACGAGATCGGCTCCGGGACGCTGCAGGTGGGCGGCGAGGTCGCGCGTGTCCAGTCGGGCCTCCTCCGCACGTACGCACTCGCGATCGCCGCCGCGGTCTTCGTCCTCGTCGTCGTCTTCGTGGCGGTGAGATAGCCCGTGCTCTCGACCGCCCTCATCGTCCTCCCGATCGCGGGCGCGCTCGTCGTCGCGGTCCTTCCGCTGACGAAGACGGCGACCGCGGGGCTCTCGTTCCTGATCGCGCTCGGCGAGGTCGCTCTCTGGATCGTGACGGCGAGCAGGTTCGACTTCAACAGCAGCCAGCTCCAGTTCTCGACCTCGCACGAATGGGTGCAGAGCCTCGGGATCTCGTACACCGTCGGCTTCTACGGCTTCTCGATCTGGCTCGTCGGCGCGACGGTCGTGTGCTCGGCGGCGGCGATCGGCTACGCGCTCTGGGTCGGCCGGGACCGGCCTCGCGCGTACCACGCACTCATGCTCGGCCTGACCGGAGCGGTCGTCTCGACCTTCGTCGCACAGGATCTCCTCCTCTTCTACGCCTCGTTCGAGGCGATGCTCATCCCCCTGTACGTGCTCATCGGCGTCTGGGGAGGGGCGAAGCGGAACGTGGCGACGCTGACGTTCGTCGTCTACACCATGGCGGGGTCGCTGCTGATGCTGGCCGCGGTCGTCGCGTTCGGGGTCACGCAGGGGACGTTCGACCTCGCGCAGGCGGGGACGAGCGACAACGTCTGGATCTTCCTCGGCTTCGCCGTCGCGTTCGCGATCAAGGCGCCCCTCTTCCCGTTCCACGGCTGGCTACCGATCACGTACCGGGAGGCGCCGGTCGAGGTCGCGGCCGTCCTCTCGGGAATCGTCTCGAAGACGGCCGTCTACGGATTCCTGCGGATCGCGATCCCGAAGTTCCCGGATCCCGTGCACGATCTGACCGGCCTCATCCTCGTGCTCGGGGGCGCGGGGCTCGTGTACGGGTCGGTGCTGGCCTTCCGCACGTCGGATCTGCGCGGAATCGTCGCCTACTCCTCGATGGCGCAGATGGGGCTGATCACGCTCGGGCTCTTCTCGGTGAACGACTACGGGCTCGACGGGGCGGTGCTCCAGTCCGTCAACCACGCCCTGATCACGACGAGCATGTTCCTCCTCGTCGGCATGGTCGAGCGTCGCTGCGGCACGGGCGAGCTCGGTCACCTCGGCGGCATGGCGCGCGGCCGGCCGGTGCTCGCGACCGTTCTCATGGTCGCCGGCATGATCACGCTCGCCGTCCCCGGCTCGGCGACGTTCGCCGGAGAGTTCCTGATCATGACCGGGGTCTACGGCAAGGGCTGGGGATACGCCGTGATCGTCGCGCTGGGCGTGGTGCTCGCGGCGATGTACGCCCTGCGGCTGATCTCGGCGGTGCTCCACGTGCGGACCGGCTCGGCGGTGCGTGACGAGGCGCTCGACCTGAGGGTCGGCGAGCTCGCGCTCGTGGTGCCGATGGTCGCGTGCCTGCTCGTCCTCTCGGCCTGGCCGGCGCTCGTCACCGAGAGCTCGTTCGGCGGCGACAAGGGGTCGCAGGTGCTGACACAGAGGTTCCGCTGACGTGATCCAGACGCCGAACGTCGACTGGTTCGCCCTGGCACCCGAGCTGTCGCTGCTCGCGGCAGGCGCGATCGCGCTCATCGCGGCGGTCGCCGTTCCCGTCTGGATGCGCCGGGCGGTGGCGGCGACGTTCGTCTTCGCGGGGTTCGTCACGGCGGCCGTCTTCGCGGGCTACGAGTTCAGTCGGACCCCAGCCCCGCAGGCGGAGCTCGCGGACACGATGTACCGCGACCGGCTGGCGGCGTTCGCGGCGGTGCTCCTCGCGGTGACCGGCGCGGTCGTCGTCTTCGTCTCCTGGGCCGAGCGGCACAGGGACAATCACGGCGAGTACTTCGCCCTCCTCGCCGCCGCCGGCGCCGGGATGATCTTCTTCGTCAGCGCCGGGAGCCTGCTGACGCTCTTCCTCGGGCTCGAGTGGTTCTCGATCGCGCTCTACATCCTCGTCGCAATCGACACCGAGCGCGCGACGTCCCTCGAGGCGGGGCTCAAGTACCTGATCGTCGGCGGGTTCGGCTCGGCGGTCCTCCTCTTCGGGTCCGCGCTCGTCTACGGGGCGACCGGGGAGCTCAGCTTCGACGCCATCGCGAAGGCGGGCGCCGAAGGGGACGTCTTCTTCGTCGCGGGGCTCGCGATGATCCTCGCCGGGCTGATGTTCAAGGTCTCGGCGGCGCCGTTCCACATGTGGACGCCCGACGTGTACCAGGGGGCGCCGACCTCGGTCACGGCGTTCATGGCCGCCGCGACGAAGACCGCGGCCTTCGTCCTCACCTTGCGGGTGCTCGTGACCGCTTTCCCCGGCGAAAGCGACATCTGGACGATCGCCGTGGCCGTCGTCGCGGTGATCTCGCTCGCCTGGGGCAATCTCGCCGCGCTCGCGCAGAGCGACGTCAAGCGGCTGCTCGCGTATTCGTCGATCTCGCAGGCCGGCTTCATGCTGATCGCGGTCGAGACCGACACCGCCCGCGGTGGCCAAGCGCTCCTCTACTACCTGGTCGTCTACTCCGCGATGTCGGTGGGCGCGTTCGCGGTCGTCGCAGCGCGCGAACGGGAGCTGGGGCGGCCGGTGACGCTCGAGGGCCTCGGCGGGTTCGGCTGGGAGCGGCCGCTCTACGGCACCGCGATGTGGGTCTTCATGCTCGGCTTCGCGGGCTTCCCGCTCACGGGCGGCCTGTTCGCGAAGTTCTTCGTCTTCTCGGCCGCCTACGACGCCGGCGACTGGTGGCTCGTCCTGATCGGCGTGGCCGCGACGGCCATCTCGCTGGCGTACTACCTGAACGTCGTCCGCTGGATGTACATGCGCACCGGCCCGCTGCCCACCCCGGGAGCAGCGGTCGCCGTCGGCGGGGCGCCTCCGCGGGAGTACGCGCTGGGGCTCGCGGTGTGGGCCGCGATCGTCGTCACGATCGGCTCCTTCTTCGTCGTCCAGCCGATCCTCGACCTGGCGTCGGACGCGATCGCGTCGCTCACGTTCTGACCGCGTCGAAGAGTACGGCTCCTCTAGATTCCGGGCATGGCTACCTCACTCACCTGGCTCGGACACGCGTCCTTCCGCGTCGACTCCCCCGGCGGCAAGCGAATCTACGTCGACCCCTGGCTCAACGGGAATCCCAAGTGTCCCGAGAGCGAGCTGACACCGGAGCGCTGCGACCTGATCGTCGTCACGCACGGGCATGGCGACCACGTCGGCGACACCGCGGCGATCTACGAGTCCTTCCAGTGCCCGGTCGTCGCGCAGGTCGAGCTCCGCGCCTGGCTCGACGCGCAGGGCGTCAAGGACCCCGGCGGGCACAACCCGAACAAGGGCGGAACGGTGTCGGTCGAGGGCGTGAAGATCACGCTGACGGACGCGAACCATTCCTCGTCGACGCCCGACGGAACGTACTCGGGCGAGTCGTGCGGCGTCGTACTCGAGCTCGAAGACGGCTTCAAGATCTACTTCGCCGGTGACACCAACGTCTTCGGGGACATGTCCCTGATCGGCCGCATCTACAAGCCGGACGTCGCGGTGCTCCCGATCGGAGACCACTTCACGATGGGACCGCGCGAGGCGGCGGTCGCGGTCGAGCTGCTGGGCGTCGTCCGCGTCGTGCCGTGCCACTACGGGACGTTCGGCCTGCTGACGGGGACGCCGGACGCGCTGCGCGAGCTCGTCCCCGGCGGCGTCGGGGTCCTCGCGCCGGAGCCCGGCGAGACGCTCGAGCTCTGATGCGCGAGCGCTGGTTCGGCGCAACCGGCCGCAAGGTGCCCGAGATCGCGCTCGAGGGGTCGCTCGACCTCGAAGGCGCGCTCGTGCTCGACGACGTGTCCGACCTGGACGCGATCCGCGCGGCGCACGAAGCGGGAACGCCGATCGTCGTCCGCGCGTCGACGGCCGACGAGGTGCTCGCGGCGCTTTCCCGCGGGGAGGTCGCCTGCGCGCTCGTTCGGGACCCCTCGCTCCTCTCCCTCGACCTCGCGGAGCTCACCTACGGCTGAGCTCCCGCCCGTCTCGACGTACTCGATCTGCGCCTGCGACCTCGAGGCGCAGCAGTGGGGCGTCGCCGTGCAGTCGCGGTTCATCGCGGTCGGCTGCATCGTCCCGTGGGCGGAGCCGCTCGTCGGAGCGGTCGCGACGCAAGCCTGGGCGAACCCGCGCTACGGGCGGGACGGGCTCGCGCTGCTGCGCGAGGGCGTCCCGGTCGATGAGGTCGTGTCCCGGCTGACGAGCGCCGACGACAACCGCGCGCAACGGCAGCTCGGCATCGTCGACCGCGATGGTCACGCGGCGAGCTACACGGGCGACGAGTGCAGCGCATGGGCAGGCGGGAGAACCGACCCGTCCTACGCGGCCCAGGGCAACATCCTCGTCTCGAGCGAGACGGTCGACGCGCTCGCGGAGACCTTCGAGGCGACCGCCGACAAGCCGCTCCCCGAACGCCTGCTCGACTGCCTCGACGCGGCGCAGGCAGCCGGCGGCGACCGTCGCGGGCAGCAGTCGGCCGCACTCCTCGTCGTCGGGCCGGAGCAGGGCTACGCCGGGCTCTCGGACACGTTCGTCGATCTTCGTGTAGACGACCACGAGCGCCCGCTGGAGGAGCTGCGCCGGCTCTTCGGGCTCCACCAGGAGCTGTTCGGCGAGACGCCGCGCGCCCGCTGGGTCGAGGTCGACGACGGCCTGCGCAAGGAGCTCCAGGACCGCCTCGCGGTCCTCGGGTTCGAGCGCCTCGAGGATTGGGCGGGCGAGGCGAATCTCGAGGAGCGTGTGGACGGAACGGACGCGATCGACCCGGTCGTGCTCGAGGCGCTCCGGAGGGCGTCGAGCTAGCCGCCCGGGAGGCGGAGTCCGCCGGCCAGCTCCCTGAAGGAAGGGACCGGCTCCCACTCGGGCCGGGCGACGACGAGCACCGCTCCGTGGTCAGGTCCAGCGAGGGCTCCGACGAGGAGCTCGAGCCCGACCGCGAGCGCGAACGCCTTGTGGGCCTGCTCGCCGCCGAACGGAACGAGCTCGTCCGCGCTCGCGTTGCCCGCGAGCACGTCGCCGTACGTGACCGCGCCCAACGAGACGTCCGCGACGAGCGGATGGCCGTCGCTCGACGGGATCGCGATGGCGATCGGGTTCGTCCCGGTGAGCGCCGGTCCTCCGTCCGGGTGCGAAAGGCGGCGCGGCGAGGTCGCGGTGAGCACTGCCACCAGCCCGCCGTCCGCCAGGCGGCGCACCCAGTGGCCGAGCATCCCCGTGGGGAAGCAGCGCTCCGCGATGACGACCCGCGCGTGGGCGGGCGGCCGCTCGAGCGTCGCCCGGACGATCGCGTCGAGCACGCGGTAGCCGAGCGCGCCGCGGCCGTTCCAGCGCTCGAACCCCTCCTCCGAGAGGACACGCTCGGGCGTCGCGCGGTGATCGAGCTCGAGCGTCTCGAGCCAGGGGATGCGCGAGAAGCCGTGGCCGGTCTTCCCTCGCCGTTCCGCCTCGGCGAAGTGGGCGAGGAGGACCTCGGCATCCCCGTCCGAGAAGCCGAGCGCGCGGAGCCGCTCGCTCGCCTCCCGCTCGTTCACGCTTGGACCGTAACAAGGCCGATCGGCTCCACGGCTAGCGTGTCGGCATGCCGGCTGCGGCCCCGACGACCGTCGTCTTCGATCTCGGCGGTGTCCTCGTCGACTGGGACCCGCGCTACCTCTATCGCCAACTCTTCGACGATCCGGACGAGATGGAGTCGTTCCTCGCCGAGGTGACGACGGCCGACTGGAACGCCCACCAGGACGCCGGCCGCCCCTGGGCCGAAGCCGTCGAGCTCCTGGTCGCCGAGCATCCCGAGCGGAGAGAGCTGATCGAGGCGTTCCACCGGCGCTGGCCCGAGATGCTCGCAGGCGAGGTCGAGGGAACGGTCGAGGTCCTTGCCGAGCTGCACGGCACGGGCGTCCGGCTGCTGGCGCTCAGCAACTGGTCGACCGAGATGTTCCCGTTCGCACTCGCCCGATTCGACTTCCTGGGGTGGTTCGAGGGGATCGTCATCTCGGGCGACGTCGGCGTGAACAAGCCGGACCCGCGGATCTTCGAGCACCTGGTCGAGCACTTTCGAGTCGAGCCGGCGGACGCGGTGTTCATCGACGACTCGCCGGCGAACGTCGAAGCGGCGACGGCTCTCGGCTTCCGCAGCATCCTGTTCACCGACGCCGCGGCGCTGCGCCTGGAGCTCATGCGATTCGGGCTCCTTCCCGCCGTCTCGGCTCGGTCGAGACAGCCGCAGAACGTCTAGCAGCGGCGCCGCGAGCTCGGACCGACGACGGTCGAGGAGCTAGAGAACGGTCAGCGGCTTGCGGATCGTTCCGGCACGCGAGGCGGCGACCGACTTCGCGAGCGCGACGATCGCAGCCGCGGACTCCGACTCGGGAGCCGTCTCCAGGACGGACAGTCCTTCGTCGGCTGCCTCGCGGAGCAGTGGATCGAGGGGGATGCGGGCGAGGAGCTGAGCGCCGATCTCGTCCGCGAGCGCCTGGCCGCCGCCCGAGCCGAAGAGCTCGTCGCCCGTCCCCACGAGGTAGGACATGTTTTCGACCGCGCCCAGGATCCGCATGTCCATCTTGAGCGCCATCTGGGCCGAGCGAACCGCGACCTGCTGCGCGGCCGGCTGCGGCGTCGTCACGACGAGCACCTCTGCGCGCGGCACGAGCTGGCCGAGCGACATCGCAACGTCCCCGGTCCCTGGAGGCATGTCCACGACGAGCGTGTCCAACTCGCCCCAATGGACGTCTGAGAGGAACTGTTCGAGCGCGCGGTGGAGCATCGGGCCGCGCCACATGATCGGCGCGTTGTCATCGAGGAAGAACCCGATGGACATGAGCCTGAGATCGCCTCGAGCAGGTGGAACGATCATGTCGTCGACCGCAATCGGCTTCTGATCGACGCCGAGCATGAGCGGGATCGAGTGGCCGTACACGTCGCCGTCGAGCACCCCGACCTGCTCCCCGAGGCCGGAGAGGGCGACGGCGAGGTTCGCGGTCAGCGTCGACTTTCCCACGCCGCCCTTGCCCGACGCGACGACGACGACCCGCGTCGCAGGGGAGAGCGAGATCCCCTTCTCGGGGCGCCCTCCGCGCAGCCGCGAGACGAGCGCGGCCTTCTCCTCGGGGGTCATCACGTCGAAGCCGAGCCTCACCGCCGTGACACCTTCGACCGCCCCGACGGCCCGCGTGACCTGCTCCTCGAACGAGTGCCGGAGCGGGCAGCCCGCGACCGTGAGCGCGATCGTCACCGACACGCGGCCGTCGTCCTCGACGAGGACCTCGCGCACCATGTCGAGCTCGGTGACCGGCTTGTGCAGCTCGGGGTCGATGACCTGCTCGAGCGCCTTCAGGATCGCGTCGCGGTCGGGTCGCACGTTGCGAGCGTAGCCGAGCGACGCCCGGCCGACGCCGGGCTACCCGTCGAGCGGAAGCCGGTGCCGGATGCGGCCGGCGAGGCTCGGTGAGATCCGGAGAACGTCGCCGTCGGGATGCTTCAGGTACGCGTGCGCCTTCGAGATCCACATCCACGCGTAGGCGTCGGTCCACGGCGTCTCGCCGCCGCGGAAGTCGATCGGCAGCCAGCCCTTCGCGCCGACCGCTCTCAGTACGGGCGCTCCTGTGGTGAAGAGCCGCATGTACGTCTGCCGGCCATGGCGCACGGGACGACCGTCGACCGCCACTCTGGCTGTTTGCGGCGGCGCGAACGGCTGCAGCGATGCCGTTGCCTGCTCGAGGGCCGCGACGTCCTCGGCTCCGGGCCGGACCCAGACGACCGGCCCCGACGCGGACACGACGCGAAGCACTCCGGCCGAGGGCACCCAGTATGCGACCGGATCCTGGTAGACGTCGCCGAACCGGAGCGCGAAGAACGGCGCAGGCGCAGCAGGTGCGACGTGCGAGACGTAGGCGCCTCCCCACCACGCGATCGAGGCTTCCTCGGTTCCGACCTGGGCGCAGCCACTCTGGCCGCACACCGAGACCGGCCCCTTCGCGGCCGCCTGCGGCGCCAAGACGAGCGCACAGGCGAATGCGATCGCGATCGAGATCCGCGTCATCTCTCTCGTTACGAATGGTACGACACTGGGCCTGACGAGCCAAGAGCCGCGGCAATCGCGGCGACCAGCTCAGGCGTGCCGGCCGCGACGACCCGCGAGCGCTTCTCGAGATCGAGTGGCGCGGCCGCGAACGGCGGGTCGTCGACGAGCTCGATCGCGAGCCCGGCCTCAAGGACGAGGAGCTGCGCGGCTGCGATGTCCACCGACCGAGCCTCCTTCAGCGAGCAGACGCCGTCGACGCGCCCGGCGGCGAGGTGGCACAACGACAGCGCGAGCGATCCCATCACCCGCACGCGGCCTGCAAGCCCCACGAGCGCAGGAGCGCGCTCGGCGATCGCCGGAGTGGTCGTCGCTTCGAACGAGAGGATCTCGAGCTCGTCCTTCGGGCGGACCGCGCCCAGCGCGGTGCGGTTCAGAAACGCTCCCGTCCCTCGCTCCGCCGTCCACTCCTCGCCCGAGCCGAAGTCGTACACGTAGCCGAACCGGACGTCGCCCATCGTCGGCCCGTCCGCGACAGCGAGCGAGACGGAGAAGAACGGGATCCCGCGCTTGGCGTTGATCGAGCCGTCGATCGGGTCGACCACGACGACGGTCGGGCCGCCGGTGCCGAAGACCTTCGTCCCAGCCTCCTCGGAGACGAGGACGAAGCTCTCGCCGGTCGCCTCGAGCCGGCGCACGACCGCGTCCTCGGCGGCCTGGTCGATCGCCGTGGTGTCGTCGCCGCCCTCGCCGCGGCGGATGGTCGGCTCCCGCTCGATCCGCGTCGGGAGCTCATCGAGCACCGCGCGGATGTCCACCACGCACTCGCGGCACACCTCGAGCCAGGGGCTCACGACGCGGCGACCGGGTGGAAGAGGAGGCCCGAGAGCGGCTTCGGGAAGAAGTAGGTGCTCTTCGGCGGCATCCGCCGTCCCTGCCGCGCTGCGGCGAACACGTCTCCGACCCGTGGCTCACGCAGGATGTACGCGACGTCGGCCTCGCCGCGATCGACGGCCTCGACGGCGTCGGCGACCAGCGGCGTGTAGCCGATCCCGTCGTGTCCGTGGCCGTCGACGAGCTCGACGTCGAGCTCGCCCTCGACGCCGAGCACGAGCTCGACGCTTTCAGCCCGGTACGCGACGGCGGCGGAGCGTGAGAACGGCTCGTCGGCAAGCCGAGCGAGCGCCTCGTCGAGCGTGGCGCACGGCTCGCCGTCGCGCGCGTCGCGCAGGTCGGGGCGGTCCGCAAAGGTCCGGTGCGTCGGAAAGACGTGGAGCCCGGGATCGCTCGTCGACACGAGCAGCGCCATGATCCGCGGGTCGGGGTCGCCGGTCTCCTCCGCGTACTCGAGCGCGCTCTCGTAGCGGTGGTGGCCGTCGGCGATCAGGAGCGGCGTCTCGCCGAGCGCCGCGAGGTCGAGGCTCGGCGCGCGCCAGAGCTTCTCTCCGTCCGCCTCGAGGTCCGGCTCTCCCGTGCGCTCGCCCAGCTCGAGCTCCGTGTCGACGAGCAGGAAGATCGGCTCGAGATGGACGCGCGTCTCCCGCAGCAGGCAGCGGCGCTCCTCACGAATTCGCGGATGCGTGCGCTCGTGAGGAAGCACGTTTCCCGTCTCGTAGGGCTCGACTGCGAGCGAGACGACGGCGCCATTTCGCCGGCGGGCGACGCCGTCGGGCCCGACGTAGTCCTCGACGACACCCCACGCGGCCGGGTCGTCCTCCCGCTCGAGCACTCCGTCGGCCAGCCATGTCCGGTAGAGCTCCCCGGCTTCCTCCGCCGAGTCCGGGAGCGTGAGATGGATGACGTTGTACGGGCTGCGGGTGAAGAGCCGGGCGCGCTCCTCCGCGGTGACCGCGTCGTAGGGAGGCGCCACCAGATCGGAGAGCGAGCCGGCCGCGCCGGAGTAGCGGACGGCGCGGAACGGCTGCACGTCGGCCATCGCGGGCGAGCGTACCAACGCGGTGTCCGACACCACCCCACGGAACCATGCGGGTTTGCGGGTGCCCGGTGTCAGACACCGTGCGAGACCGAGCCGTAGACTCAGCTCCCGTGACCACGAACGCGGAGCTCGCCGAGGACAGGACCGTCGAGGGCGTGTTCGCCG
>DASSQE010000087.1:0-12390 GCA_035702645.1 Gaiellaceae bacterium | reverse complement strand
TCCCCGACGCGCCCCCCTGCCCCGCGTTGCTCGACTTCGGTGTGTCGCGCCGGCGCGAGCTCGGCCAGGAAGAGGCGGGAGGAGAGGGTCTGTACTTCCTGACCAGAGACCCCGCGGATCACGGCGTCGGAGGAGACGAGGCGCACGAGCTCGCTGTGGCGATGCTCGGCGGCGAGCCGCTCGAGCACGTCGTCGGCGTGGGGCGCGTACCGTACGGACAGCGGCCCGACCTCACGCTCGTCTCCCTGTCCGTCGAAGACGACGACCCCGCGTGCCCCGTGTTGCGCGACGTAGCTCGCGAGCGTGTCGATCAGCTCGCCGTGTCCGGCGAACTCGCCCGCATGCAGCAGGTTGTGCCCGTCGAACAGGTAGAGCGTCGGATCAGCCATCGCGCTCTGCCTCGCGGCGCTGGCGCCGCGCCTCGTACAGGAGGATCGCGGCCGCCACGCTCACGTTCAGCGACCCGACGTACCCGCCGAGCGGAATCGAGACGAGCGCGTCGCAGGTCCTCCGGACGAGCGGTCGCACCCCTCGACCCTCCGCCCCCAGGACGAGCGCGACCCCGCCGCCGAGGTCGGCGTCCCACAGGGAGAGCGAACCCTCGGCGTCGGCGGCGTACGTCCATAGGTCGGGCCCCTTCACTTCGGCCAGGTAGCGCGCGAGGTTCGGGACGACAGCGACGGGGAGGTGCTCCACTGCGCCCGCCGAGGCGCGGCAGACCGCGGGAGTCACCCGCGCGGAGCCGTGAGCAGGGACGACGACAGCGGTCGCGCCGGCGCCTTCGGCGCTGCGAATCACGGCGCCGAGATTGTGCGGATCCGTGACTTGATCGAGACAGACGAGGAGCGGCTGTGGGGTTGCCGCAAGCTCCCACGCATCCGCGTAGCGAAAGGGCTCACACCAGGAGACGACGCCCTGGTGGTCCCGCGTGCCCGCTGCCTCGCTCAACGCGCGCTCGGGCTTCACCTGTGGACGCGGCCCGGCATCGAGCCAAGGGATCTGCGCCGACGCGCGCTCGCTCACCCACGTCTCGAGCGCTTCCCGCGGGCCGCGGTAGAGCTCACGGACGGCGTTGCGTCCGTAGACGAGCTCGCGAGTCACCGGAGGCGGACGAGGCGGTAGCCGCCGGGCTCGTCGCGCGCCTCCCAGCCGGCGGCCTCGAGCTCGGCACGGAGACGATCCGCCTCCTCGAAGTCGCGGGCTGCGCGCGCCGCACTCCGGCGCTGGGCGAGATCGACGATCTCCGCCGGAGCGTCCGCCTCGTCCTCGGCGAGCGAGCCGAGGCCGAAGATGCCGAGCGCGCGGCGCAGCAAATCGTGGTCGCGCCATTCGTGCATGACCGCGAGCGCGGCGGGAGTGTTGAAGTCGTCCTCGAGCGTCGCCGAGAACCGCTCCCACGCTCCCTCGGGAGCCCGCTCGCTCGCGCTCCGAAAGACCTCGCGGAAGCGCTCGGCGCGAGCCGCGGCGGCCTCCAGCACCTCGTCCGTGAAGTCGAGCGGGCCGTGCCAGTGGCCGGTCAGGAAGTAGACGAGGATCGTCTCGCGCCCCCAGACGTCGAGCACACGCCTGAGCGAGACGTCGTTTCCGAGCGACTTGGACATCTTCTCCTCGGCGAGCTCGAGCATGCCGTTATGCATCCAGATCCGGGCGAACGGCCGACCGACCGCCTGCGACTGCGCGATCTCGTTCTCGTGGTGCGGGAAGACGAGATCGAGCCCGCCGCCGTGGATCCAGAACTCGGGGCCCAACGCGCGTTCCGCCATCGCCGAGCATTCGATGTGCCAGCCCGGCCGGCCGCGTCCCCAGGGCGACTCCCACGACGTGTCCTCTCCGGGCTTCGTCGCCTTCCAGAGCGCGAAGTCGCGCGGATCCTCCTTCAGCGGGTTCGGCTCCTGCTCTTCGACGCGGTCCGGGCGCTGCCGGGACAGGCGGCCGTAGTCGGGAAAGCGCGAGACCCGGTAGTACACGTCCCCTTCGACGGCGTATGCGAACCCGGCGCCGACGAGCTCCTCGATCAGCGCGACGATCTCCGGAATCGACTCCGTCGCGAGCGGCATCTCGTCCGGCATCCCGAGGCCGAGGTCGGCGGTGTCCTCGAGGTACCAGCGCGTTGCGTCGCGGGCGAGCTCCGCACTCCGCCCGGGTGCTGCGTCGTAGATCCTGTCGTTCACGTCCGTGACGTTGTGGACGAACGTCACCGCGTAGCCCTTCTCGCGCAGCCAGCTCGCGAGCCACGAGAAGACGACGAACGGCCGCGCGTTGCCGATGTGTGCGCGCTGGTAGACGGTCGGGCCGCAGACGTACATCCCGATGGGCTCCGGAGGAGGCGGAAGCTCGACCAGCTCGCCCGTCAGCGTGTCGTAGACCCGCACGCCGGCGATCGTAGCCGGGGTGCTCAGGCGATCGTCCGCGCGGCGCGCTCGAGCGCGCGATCGCGCGGAACGGCGATGAGAACCGCCGCCAGCTCCGGCCCGGTCGCGGCCCCGGTGAGCGCCAGTCGCAGCGCCTTGAGATCGCCTCCGACGGCCTTGAGCTCTCGGAGAAGCGAGCGCGCGTCGTCCTCCGAGAGCTTCTCCCCGGCCGCCTCCCGCAGCTCGACGAAGCGCTCGAGGGTCGGGCCGGCCCCGGGATCGAGATCGACCTGCGCCGGCTCGAGCACGAGCTGCGCGTACTCGCAGGCCTCGACCAGCGAGCGCGCGCCGCGGAGCGCCGGAGCGACATCGATCGGCGCGGCCGCAGCCGCGGCGAGCTCTTCGTCGCTCATCTCCGCAATTGCGTCGATCGCGAGCCGCCTGAGCCGTCTCAGGTCGAGCCGAACGTCGTGCTCGGGAACCCCGAGCTCGTCGAGATAGCGGCGCACCGCCGCGGCCGGGAAACCCTCCTCGCGGAGCTCCCCGATCGAGGAGTGACCGTGGCGCTTCGAGAGCTTTTTCCCGTCCTCCCCGAGCACGAGCCCGTGGTGGATCACCTCGGGCAGCTCACCGCCGACGGCACGCGCGATCTGCTGCTGCAACTGGAGGTTGGGACGATGATCCGAGCCGCGGATGACGTGGGTGACGCCGAGCTCGAGATCGTCGACCACGGACGCGAGCTGGTAGGTCGCGGTCCCGTCGGGCCGCAGGAGCGTCGTTCCTCCTGCACGGAGGCGCACTGCACCGTCGGCGTCGCGTTCGGCTGCGGCCGATTCGAGGGCGCGCGCTGCGGCCCCCGCGTAGACGATGCCGCGCTCGCTCTGCCGCAGCGGGCCTTCGTCGAACGAGAGACCGAGCCAGGCGAGGTCGTCGAGCAGCGCCTCCTCCCCGCCCGCGACGACCCGGGTGGCGTCCGTGTCGTCGATCCGAAGCAGACAGACGCCGCGTCGCTCGTCGGCGAACCGACGATTGATCACCGCCGTCAGTGCATTGCCGACGTGAAGCGACCCGGTCGGGCTAGGCGCGAAGCGCACTCGGACGGCCATGCCCGCGACTCTAGTGCCGGAGATCAGGCGTCGATGGGCACGTGCCCGGGCTGCGCGGCGACGCGATCGAGCCACGCGCGGATCGCGGGATACGGCTGGAGGTCGAACTCGCCCTCGTGGGCGACGTGCGTGTACGCGTACAGCGCGATGTCGGCGATCGAGTAGCGCTCACCGACGAGGAAGCTCCTGCCGTCGAGGTGACGCTCCATCGCGTCGAGTGCCGCGTAGCCGCCCTTCGTCTTGGCGGGCACCTGCTCCCGGAACGTCTCGGGCGTTCCCGAGTACGCGAGCCAGAAGCGCACGACGGCGATGTACGGCTCGTGGCTGTACTGCTCGAAGAACATCCACTGCAGCACCTGCGCGCGCTCGTACGGGTCGGCGGCCACGTACGGCGTCCCGTCGCCGAAGTACCAGAGGATTGCGTTCGACTCCGCGAGCGGGCGGCCGTCGTCGAGCACGAGCGTCGGGACGCGCAGCCCGGGGTTGAGGCCCCCGAGGATCTCCTGGCGGTTCGAGCGGTCGACGACGCTCACGTCGACCGTCTCGTAGGCGAGACCGAGGTGCGCCAGCAGGAGCCGCACCTTGTAGCAGTTGCCCGAGACCGCGGAGTTGTAGAGAAGCACGAGGGGGAACGTACCGGGGCGGCGGCCGTGCCGGCCGGCGCCTACAGCCGGTCGAGCAGCTCCTTCTTCTTCTCCTCGAACTCGTCCGCGGTGATCAGGCCGCGGTCGCGCAAGTCGGCGAGCTTGCTGAGCGAGGCGTCGAGCTCGTCCGCAGAGAGCGCGCCGGCGGTCGGCTCGGGCGAAGCGGCCTGCGTGACGCGGCCACCCCCGAGGTCGAGCTCCAGCTCGTGCCTCGCATCGAGGAGCGCCTTCTTGAACCCGTCCGCGTCGGGCAGGAAGCGGATCTTGTTCGTCCCGACCTCGGACGCGGTCAGCAGGTCGATCTCGCCGTATCCGACGATCCGGCCGAGCCACGGATGCCCGACGATCATGTCCGTGATCGCCTGCAGGGACGTGTCTCGCGTGTACTTGTTGATCACGCCGCCCGCCTCGATCACCCGCCGCGTCGTCACGAGGTAGCGCTCGACCCGCCACACGACGTAGTACCAGCCGACGCCGAGGACGCCGATGACGACGCAGGCCCAGAAAAGCCAGCCGAGGGTCGTGCTGAGCGCACCTGCGATACCGCTGTTCCCGACGTTGCCGTTGACGATCGCCGCGACGACGGCGATGCCGAGCGCGAGGAGGAACCAGCGTCCCGCTTCGAGGAACGTGAGCCAGTGACGCTGGCGGACGAGCAGAACGCGTTCGTCGGTGGCGAGGAGCGAAGCGTACTTCGCAGTCTCGTCTTCGGCGGGCGGGGCGACGGCCCGGGTGGTCTCGACCGGCTCGGACACGGCTCGCCGAATACTGACGACTCCGACGTCTCTGCGCTCGCCTCGCAGAGTCGTCCACGACGCACGGGGAGTCAGTAGCGTCCGGCGCGTGGAGACGCAGCTCCTCGCCTGGTTCGCGGGCCACGGCCGCGACCTGCCGTGGCGGCACACACGCGACCCGTACGCGATCCTCGTCAGCGAGGTCATGCTCCAGCAGACGCAGGTCGAACGCGTCGTTCCGCGCTTCCTCATGTGGCTCGAGCGCTGGCCCACAGTCGAGGCACTCGCCGAGGCGCCGGCCGCTGACGTGATCCGCGAGTGGCAGGGCCTCGGCTACAACCGCCGCGCGATCGCGTTACACCGGGCGGCGTCCCGTATCGCCGTCGACGCGTGGCCCTGCGATCTCACCGAGCTGCCAGGGGTAGGGCGCTATACAGCGGCGGCGATCCGCTGCTTTGCATTCGGCGAGGACGTGCTCCCCGTGGATGTGAACGTCGCGCGCGTGCTGCGCCGCACGGGCTGGTCTTTCTCGCCCGCAGCGGCACAGGCGCTCATGGACCTCGGAGCCACCGTCTGCCTGGCCCGCATCCCGCGCTGTGGCACGTGCCCGCTCGCAGACGGCTGTCCGTCGTATGGCGTCCGCGACGAACCGGCTCGGAAGCAGGGAGCCTTCGAGGGCTCGTTTCGGCAGCGCCGCGCTGCGACGCTGAAGCTCGTCGCGGAGGGCGCTCGAGACACGGCGAGCCTGGACGGGGACGCGGTGAGCGCGCTGGAGCGCGACGGCCTCGTCGTGGTCGACGGCGACCTCGTCAGCCTTCCGCACGAACGCGCGAGCGCAGCAGCGCGACGGCCTGCGCCGCCAGACCCTCGCCGCGGCCGGTGAAGCCGAGCCGGTCGGTCGTCGTCGCGCGCACGGTCACGCTGCCGGGCTCGACGTCGAGCGCTGCCGAGAGCCGCTTGCTCATCTCGCCCCGCAGGGCGCCGATCCGGGGCTCTTCGCCGACGAGGACGCAGTCGGCGTTCACCAGCTCCCAGCCGGCCTCGCGCACCTCCCGGTAGCTCTCCCAGAGGAGATCGAGCGACGACGCCCCGCGATACTGCTCGTCGTCGGAAGGGAACAGCGAGCCGATGTCCCCGAGATCGGCTGCACCAAGCAGTGCGTCGATGAGCGCATGCGCGACGACGTCGCCGTCCGAGTGCCCCGCGAGCCCGCGAGGATGCTCGATCGCGATCCCGCCGAGCACGAGCGGAACTCCATCGGCGAAGGCGTGTGCGTCGATGCCGAGCCCGATCCGGAACGACATCAGCCGAGCGGCTCCTCGCGACCCTCGCGGCCCTCGAACACCACGACAGTCTCGCAGCGTGCCTCGCCCGCCAATGCGAGCGCGAGGTCGAAGTCCTCGCCGACGAGCTGCGGATCGTGGGCGTCGGAGGCGAGCGTGAGCCCGACCCCTCGCCGAACGCATGCGGAGAGAAGCTCGGCGTCGGGATAGAGCTCGCCCACCGGCTTGCGGAGCCCCGCGGTCGAGATCTCGATGCAGACGCCGGCGCCCGCGATCGCGTCCGCAACAGCCTCGTACAGCTCGGCTCGACGCTCGAGGCTCGGTCGCCGATCGAAGATCTTTGCGAGATCGAGGTGCGCGAGGACGTCGATCGCGCCGCTGCTCGCGAGCTCGGCGACCGCATCGAAGTAGCGCCGCCAGACGTCGTCGACGGACGATCCCGCCCACACGCCGGGGTCCTGGTCGACGGCCTCCGACTCGAGCCAGTGCACGGAGCCGAGGAGGAAGTCCCAGGGGTACGGCTCGAGGATCTCGGACAGGTGCGACTGACGTGAACCGACGTAGTCGACCTCGAGCCCGAGCTTCACGGGAAGCCCGCGCCGCTTCGCCTCGACGACCGCGCCGCAGTACGCCTCGATGTCGAAGACGCAGCGTTCGAGCTGGTAGGCCACGTCCCAGATGTCATGCGTCTGACGGAAGTAGTAGACGTGCTCCGTGAACCCGATCTCGTCGACACCTCGCTCGACCGCCCGCTCGACGAAGGGCTCGATCGCGTCGGCGGTGAACGCGATGTCGCCGCGCTCGTCGCGCAGATGCATGTGGTAGTCGACGATCACGACGTCTCGGCTCGCAACACCAGCTCGATCAGCTGGAGATCGTCCGGAGTCGTGACCTTGAACAGGCGCGCGTCGCCCTCGACCACCGCGACGCGACCCCCGTCCCGCTCGACGAGCGAGGCGCAGTCCGTGGCCGCCGAGACGTCGCCCGAGAACGCGCGGTGCAGCGAGGCGGCGACGAACGCCTGCGGCGTCTGCGCTCCCACGAGACTCTCGCGCGAGACCGTCTCCACGACAGCGCCGTCCTCGACGCGCTTGAGTGTGTCCGGCATGGACAGGGCCGGAACGGCCCCGTCGTAGCCCTCGGCGAGCGGGCCGAGCACCCGCTCCACGACGTCGTCGGAGACGAGTGGTCGGGCGGCATCGTGGACGAGGACGACGACCGCGTCCTCGTCGACGTGCGCTAGCGCCTCACGAGCGGACTCGGCACGCGTGGCCCCGCCCGCGACACAGGACACCACCTTGACCGCCGCGAGCTCCTCGGCGAGCAGGATCGCAGGCTCCTCCCAGCCGACGGGGGCGGCGACGACGATCGCATCGACCCAGGGGCAGCGATCGAGGCGGTCGAGGCTCTCGGCGAGGAGCGGCCTCCCGGCGAGCGGTGCGAACGCCTTCGGCCGGTCGATCCCGAGTCGCTCGCCCGTGCCTGCCGCGAGCAGCAAGGCCCAGGTGCCGCCTCCGGCGGGCAGGCGATCAGAAGCGCCCCCGCTCATCTGGCCCGAAGCCTGACGGAGGCGCTCGTCGGATGCCGTGGACTACGCGCTCGCGGGCGCGGGCTTCGGCTTCGCCCTCGCCTTGGGCTTCGGCTGCCCGGCACGTGAGAGGACGTCGTCGAGCCAGACCGCGGCCTCGTCCTCGTCCATGTCCTTCGCGTACATGAGCTCGGAGGCGAGGATCTTCTTCGCCTTGACGAACATCTGCTTCTCGCCCGTCGACAGCCCCTTCTCGTTGTTCCGGACGGCGAGGTTTCGGACGACTTCCGCGAGCTCGAAGATGTTGCCCGTCTTCATCTTGTCGCGGTTGTGCTTGAAGCGGCGGTTCCAGTTCTTCGGCATCTCCGTGGAGCCGCCGGAAAGTGTCCGCACCACCATGGTCACCGTGCGCTGGTCGATCACCTGACGCAGCCCAACACGCTCCGCGTTCTCGCACGGCACGTTGACGGTCATGTCGTTATGCAGGATCTGAATCGTCAGGTACTCGCGAGTCTCGCCGAGAACCTCACGCTTCTCCCTCTTCACGACCGTTCCCGCGCCGTGGTGCGGATAGACCACCTTGTCGCCGATCTCGAACAAGCTAGCCTCCTGAAAGTCAGTATCCGACGCCATGACGAAGAAGTGCCGGCAGCGTCTCCCCTGCCGGCGTCCACCTCATGATAGCGGGTTTCTCACCTCCGCTTAACGGAACCGCAACGTCCTCGGCCAGCCCACCGCGGAGCCCGTCACGCGGCGGCGGCGCCCTCGTCTGCCTCGCTCTCGCCGCGCCCTCTCGTCGGTAGAGCAACTCCGACCGCCATTCTCAACGTGTCCCGCGAAACGACGCGGAGGTGCGCACGACCGTTCGTCCCTTCCGGCGCGAAGACCGTCGAGATCCCGAGCTTGGAGCACTCGTCCAGCCTTCGTTCCGCCTGGGACGCGACCCGGAGCCGTCCCGTCAGGCCGATCTCGCCGAACGCGGCCGCTCCTTCGAACACCGGAACGCCACGCGCCGCAGACGCGATCGCGAGAGCGATCGCCAGGTCGGCGCCCGGCTCGTCGATGCGCACGCCACCCGCGACGTTGACGAAGACGTCCGCGGCGCCGAGGGAGAAGCCCGCGTGACGCCCGAGCACGGCGACGATCATCGAGAGGCGCTTGGGATCGACTCCGGTCGCGACGCGTCGCGGCATGGCGGCGTCGGTGGGAGCGACGAGCGCCTGGATCTCGAGCAGGAGTGGACGTGTCCCCTCGAGGGCACAGCCGACCGCCGCGCCGACCTCGCCCGCGTGGGTCGTCCCGAAGACCTCGGACGGGTCCGGGACGCCGACGAGCCCTGCGCCGGTCATCTCGAAGACGCCGAGCTCGTTCGTCGATCCGAACCGGTTCTTCGTCGCGCGGAGGATGCGGTGCGCTCGGTAGCGGTCGCCCTCGAACTGGAGGACGCAGTCCACGAGGTGCTCGAGCACTCGCGGCCCGGCGACCGCACCGTCCTTCGTGACGTGGCCCACGAGGATCGTCGCGACTCCGGACTCCTTCGCCACGCGCAGCAGCTTCCCCGCAGCCTCGCGCACTTGCGCGACCGAACCGGGCGCGGAGCCGAGCTCGGACGAATAGAGCGTCTGCACCGAGTCGATCACGCAGGCGTCGGGTCGAGCCTCCTCCAGCGTCGCGCAGACGGTCGCGAGCTCCGTCTCCGCGAGGATGTTTACCGCCTCCGCCCCGCCGAGCCGGGACGCGCGGAGACCCACCTGCGCCGGTGACTCCTCGCCTGTGACCAGGAGAACGCGCCTCGTCCTGCTCATGGCCGCGAGCGCGGAGAGCAGGAGCGTCGACTTTCCCACTCCCGGCTCGCCACCGACGAGGACGAGCGATGCCGGCACGAGGCCGCCGCCGAGCACGCGATCGAGCTCGGGGACGCCCGTGCCGATGCGCTCGGACTCGACCGTCGCCACCTGCCCGAGCGGCACGGGAGCGGCCGCGCGTACCGCGGAAACCGCATCGCCCTGGAGCTCTTCGACCAGGCTGCCGAAGGCGCCGCAACCAGGGCAGCGACCGAGCCATCGACCAGCGGTCGTGCCGCACTCGGTGCAGGCGAACTGAACGGTGACGCGCGTCACCCGGTCAGTCTAGGAACGGCGCCCGACGCCATTCGTGACGAGATCGAGCCGATCTCCGTGCGAGACGTCAGCGGGGAGAGGCAAGAGTCCGGGCGAGAGGTGGCTAGAGCGCTCGGACGAGCAGCACGCGGTCCTCTCCCGGGCCGTCGTAGTCGGCGACGACGCGGTCGACGTCGAAGCCGAGCGCCTCGTGGAACGAGACCGAGCCCTGGTTCGCGGGGGACGTCACGCAGCGGACTACCGACCGCCCCTCCTTCCGCACCTCGTCGAAGAACCGTTCGTACAGCCTCCGGCCGACGCCCTCGCCGCGATGGTCGGGCGAGACGCCGACGAAGTGGATGTACGCCTCGCTCGGATCGGTCTGCGAGAGGAAGCCGCAGACGAACCCGACCAGGTCGCCCGCCTCGTCCTCCGCGACGAAGCTCGTGCCCTCGAAGTGGAGGAAGAAGAGACGGGGCAGCACCGGCGCCATCTGGCGGCCGTCCCACCAGACGTTGACGCGACCGATCACCCGTCCGTAGTCGGACGGCTTCGCGTGCCGGATCGTCGCGCCGCTACTCGTCGCCGGCGGTCTCGTCAGCCGGCTCGTCCGCGACGTCGGGCGTCTCGTCGGGCCCACCGACGATCGCCGGCACCGGCGGCCCGTCGACCACCCGGATCTCGACCGGCGGCTCCTCGTCGACCGGATTCTCGCGGCGGTCGACGATGATCGTCGACGACGGCGAGAGCTCGCGGCCGAGGATGAAGTCCGCCAGCGGGTCCTCGATGAGCCGCTGGATCGCGCGGCGGAGCGGCCTGGCGCCCATCGCAGGGTCGTACCCCTGCTCGACGAGCAGCTCGCGAGCATCGTCGGTGAGCTCGATCATGGCGCCGTGCTTCGCCATCTCCTCGCGGACGCGGGCCATCATCAGGTCGACGACCTCGAGGATCTCGGAGCGCTCGAGCTTGTGGAAGACGATGACCTCGTCGATGCGGTTCAGGAGCTCGGGTCGGAACACCTTCTTGAGCTCCGACATGACCCGCTCCTTCATCTCGTCGTACGAGAGGCCCTCCTCGTCGCCGATCGAGAAGCCGAGCGTCTGGTTCTTCGAGATCTGCGCCGCCCCGAGGTTCGAGGTCATGATCACGATCGTGTTGCGGAAGTCGACCTTCCGCCCCTGCGCGTCCGTGAGCTTCCCGTCCTCGAGGATCTGCAGGAGGATGTTGAAGACGTCCGGGTGCGCCTTCTCGATCTCGTCGAGCAGGACGACCGAGTACGGCTTGCGCCGGACCGCCTCGGTGAGCTGGCCGCCTTCGTCGTAGCCGACGTAGCCGGGCGGGGAGCCGACGAGCCGGGACACGGAGTGCTTCTCCATGTACTCCGACATGTCGACCTGGATCATCGAGTCCTCGTCGCCGAACAGGAACTCGGCGAGCGTCCGAGCGAGCTCCGTCTTCCCCACGCCGGACGGCCCGAGGAAGATGAACGAGCCGGTCGGGCGCTTCGGGTCCTTGATGCCCGCGCGCGCGCGCCGGATCGCCTTGGAGACGGCCACGATCGCCTGGTGCTGGCCGATGACGCGCTTGTGCAGCTCGTCCTCCATCCGGATGAGCTTCTGCGACTCGGCCTCGGTGAGCTTGAAGACGGGGATCCCCGTCCACATGGAGACGATGTCGGCGATTTCGTCCTCGCCGATCTCCGGCTGCTCCTCGTCCGCCTGGTTGCGCCAGTTCTCCTCGAGCTCCTTCTTCTTCTGCGTGAGCTTGCGCTCCTTGTCGCGGAGCTGGGCCGCCTTCTCGAACTCCTGCTGCTCGATCGCCTCTTCCTTGTCTCCTCGCACGCGCTCGATCTCCTCCTCGAGCTCGCGGTAGCGCGGGGGCGCGGCCATGGTCGCGATGCGGATGCGCGAGCCGGCTTCGTCGATGAGGTCGATCGCCTTGTCCGGCAGATGGCGGTCCTGGATGTAGCGGTCGGCGAGCACGGCCGCAGCGGTGAGCGCGTCGTCGGAGATCTTGCAGCGGTGGTGCGCCTCGTAGCGGTCGCGGAGGCCACGCAGGATCTGGACCGTCTCGTCGATCGTCGGCTCCTCGACGCGCACCTGCTGGAAGCGCCGCTCGAGAGCCGCGTCGCGCTCGAGGTACTTCCGGTATTCGTCGAGCGTCGTCGCGCCGATCGTCTGGATCTCGCCGCGGGCGAGAGCCGGCTTGAGAATGGAGGCCGCGTCGATCGCGCCTTCCGCGGCGCCCGCGCCGACGAGGTTGTGCAGCTCGTCGATGAAGAGGACGATGTCGCCGCGCTGGGTGATCTCCTTCATCACCTTCTTCAGGCGCTCCTCGAACTCACCGCGGTACTTCGAGCCGGCGACGAGCGCGGCGAGGTCGAGCGTGTAGATCTGCTTGCCCTTCAGGATCTCGGGCACCTGGCTCGCGGAGATGCGCGAGGCGAGGCCTTCGACGACGGCAGTCTTGCCGACGCCCGGCTCGCCGATCAGGACGGGGTTGTTCTTCTGCCGGCGCGACAGGATCTGCATGACGCGCTCGATCTCGGTCTGGCGCCCGACGACCGGGTCGAGCTTGCCCTCCTGCGCCGCCTTCGTCAGGTTGCGGCCGAACTGGTCGAGGAGCTTCGAGCTCTTCGTCTTCTC
>DASSQE010000086.1:0-5787 GCA_035702645.1 Gaiellaceae bacterium | reverse complement strand
AACCTGAAGGAGTACATCCACAAGGCCGTCGGCGTCGTCGGCGTCTCCGCGGGCGTGTTCGGCGGCACTCGGGTGATCGAGAACATGCTCCCAGTGCTGCGCGAGCTCGGCCTCGTGACCATCTTCTGGGACGTGAACTTCACCTCCGTCCACAGCCGCTTCGACGAGAACGGGGCTCTGCTCGACGAGTCCTTCCTGCCGCGCGTCGACATGTTCCTCGACGAGCTCCTGTGGATGGCCGAGACGCTTCGCCACGGCCGCGAGCACGTCACCGTCGGAGGCCCGACGTGACGCGCGACCCGGAGATGCGCTGCCCCAAGTGCGGATCGGAGATGAACCACCAGGCACGAAAGGTCGTGCCCCCCGTCTCGGACGCGGACGTCGCCGCCCTGTCGGAGACGTTCGACGGCATCCTCGAGGACGTCTTCGCCTGCCCGGAGTGCGGGTGGGTCGACGCGCGCCGCGTCGAAGCGCCGCCGAGCGTGCGCTGACGGTCGTCCGCCCCGTCGCCGCAGACGCCTAGCCGACCGGCTCTGCCCCGGGACTCGCGGGCTCGTCGAGGGCCGGCGCCGAGCCCTGCTCCGCGTCGAGCGGCTCGTCCCCGAGCCGGTGGCGAAACACGTGGTACGTCCAGCCCTGGTAGAGGAGGACGAGCGGCACGAAGATGAGCGCGACCACGGACATCACGGCGAGCGTGTAGTGCGCGGAGGAGGCGTTGTCCACGGTCAGCGAGTTCTGGAAGTCTGGGTTCGAGACCATGACCCGCGGATAGAGGCTCGTGAAGAGCGTCGCCACCGCCGCGACGGTGGCGACGGAGGTGGCGACGAACGCCCGACCGCTCCGCTCCGTGAGGACGAACACGACCGCGAGCACGAGCGCGGCGATCGCGATCAGCGCAGGAACGATCGGTGGGAAGACGCTCTTGTCGTTCGAGTCGACCGCGACCTTCACCGTCCACAGGACGAAGACGGCCGCTGCCGCTGCCGCGGGCCACGACAGTCGGCGCGACGCGCGGCGCGCGCGGTCGTGCAATGAGCCGAGCGTCCGTAGGGTAAGGAACGTGGCGCCGTGGAAGACAAAGAGGAGCACCACGGCGATGCCCGCGAAGACCGTGTACGGGCTGAGGAGGTCGCTCACTCCGCCCGCGAAGTCGTTCTTCGAGTCGAGCGGGACGCCGTGGACGAGGTTCGCGAGACCAATCCCCCAGACCAGTGCCGCCCCTGCGCTCCCGATCGCGTTGGCCCACTGCCAGATCCTGCGCCAGCGGGGGCTCTCACGCTTCCCGCGCCACTCGAACGAGAGGACGCGGATGATCAGGAAGAAGAGGACGAGGAGGAGGGCGATGTAGAAGCCCGAGAACATCGTCGCGTACCAGGCCGGGAATGCGGCGAACGTCGCCCCTCCGGCGGTCACGAGCCACACCTCGTTCCCGTCCCAGACGGGCTCGATCGTCTCGAGCATGGCGCTTCGCTCGCGTTCGTCCCTGGGGAGGAACGGCAGCATCATCCCGACGCCGAAGTCGAATCCCTCGAGGAGGAAATATCCGCTCCAGAGAACCGCGATCAGGACGAACCAGACGTCTTGGAGATCCACTCGTCCTCCCTAGAACGCCGGCACCGGGGTCTCGAGCTCTTCCTCGCGTGGCACGGACGGCTCCCGCGCCGCGAAGTGCCTCATCAGATAGACATCGACGACGAAGAGCACTGCGTACAGCGAGACGAAAACGCTCAGGCTCGTCCAGATCCAGGCCGTGCTCACCGCCGGTGAGTTCGCGTCCGCAGTCTTGAGCAGACCCTGCACGATCCACGGCTGCCGCCCTACCTCGGTCAGCACCCAGCCAGCAGTCGTCGCGATGAACGGGAAGATCGCGCCCGCGACGCCGACCCACAGGAACCAGCTCCAGCGCTCGAGCCAGCCTCGCCAGTAGAAGAAGGCACCGAGCACCGCGATCAGAGCGACGACCGAGCCCGAGTACGCCATTGCTCGCATGCTCCAGTAGATCGCCCGAACGGGCGGCTTGTAGTTCCCCGCCCCGTATTTGGCGGCGTACTCGTCGTTGATGTCGTTCAGCCCCTGGACAGTGCCGCTGAACGATCCCGTCGCGAGGTAGGAGAGCATGCCGGGCATCTCGATCGAGAAGCTCGGCGTCTGATCGTCCTCGGTGAAGCCGCCAATCTGGAAGAGCGAGAACGAGCAGTGACTGCACGTGTTCCACTGCGCCTCGCTCGCGGCAATCTTCATCGGCTGGAGCCTCGTCACGAGGATGCCGAAGTGGCTCCCGAACCAGAGGTTGAAGATCGAGACCGGAACGAGGACGATCAGCGCGACCTTCGCGGCCGGCAGGAAGAGCTCCTGGTTCCGGCGCCGAACGAGATTCCAGCAGCAAACGGCGAAGACGACCGTCGCGCCAACGGTGAGACCGGCCAGGATCGTGTGCACGAACGCCCAGTAAGCCCACTCGTTCGTCAGCAACTTCCACACGCTCGTGAGGTGCGCCTGGCCGTCGACGATCTTGTATCCGACGGGATCCTGCATCCAGGAGTTCGCGACGAGGATGAAATAGGCGGAGAGCCACGACCCGATCACGGCCGCGTAGATCGTCGCGAGGTGCAGGCGAGGGGAGAGGCGGTCCCAGCCGAAGATCCAGAGGCCGAGAAAGGTCGACTCGAGGAAGAACGCCGCGAGCCCCTCGATCGCGAGCGGCGCCCCGAAGACGTTGCCGACGAACTTCGAGTACACGGACCAGTTCATGCCGAACTCGAACTCCTGCACGAGCCCGGTCGCGACGCCGATCGCAAAGTTGATGAGGAAGAGCGTCCCGAAGAAGTGCGTGAGCCGGAGCCACTTCTCGTCCTTCGTGCGATGCCAGAGCGTCTGGAAGATCACGACGATCGGACCGAGCCCGAGCGTCAGCGGGACGAACAGGAAGTGATAGATCGACGTGGTCGCGAACTGGAGACGCGCCAGGCTGACCGTGGTCATCGCAAGCGGGCCCACTATGACGCCATCATGTCACCGCTCCACCCGAGGCCATAGCGCTCCACGGGTGATTCACCCCGGTGAAAGAGCCCGCGGGCGTCAGCTGAACGGGCGAACGCCTCAGAACGCGCTCAGTGGGTCATCGGGCTGCGGAGGACGCTCGGCGGCGGACTCGGCTGCGGACTCGACCGACTTCGCAGCCGCGAGGTCGCGACTGATGTGGATCGCGGCCGAGGTCAGCGGCGCTCCCAATACGAGCCCGACCATCCCGAACAGGCTCCCGAAGCCGATCGTCACGATGAGGACGACGAGCGGGTTGAGGTCGAGCGTCGCCCCGAAGGCGATCGGCTGGAAGATGTTCTGGAGCAAGCCGTTCGCGAGGATGACGGCGACGAGCATGATGAGCGCGGCGGTCGTGCCCTGCGACGACAGGGTGAGGATCACCGCGAACGCTCCCGAGATGAAGGCACCGAGGAACGGGATGTAGGCGGTGACGAAGACGACGACGGCGATCGTGCCCGCGAGCGGGACGTCGAGCAGGACCGCGGCCAGCCCGACCACGACGGCGTTGAACGCGGCGACGAACGTCACCCCCAGGAAGTAGCGCCGGAGCGACTGCATGACGTTGCCGGTGATCACGGTCGCGACGGGTGCCGGCACGCCGAGGTTGCGATCGATGAACCGGCGGACCGTCGGACCGTCCTTCAGCAGGAAGAAGGTCGCGAACACGCTGAAGGTCAGGAAGAAGACGAAGGACGTGAGACCCTGGATGCCCTGGGCCACCCCCTCGAGGAGCGTCTTTCCGGTCTGCGAGGTTGTCGACTGGACGTTGTCGCTCGCGCCCGAGGTGCCCCCGGCGCCGAGGTCGTTCATCCAGTCCTGGACCTTGTCGACCGCCTCCGAGGCTGCCGCCTTGATCTCGGACGACTGCTCGACGATTCCGCCGAAGACGAGCAGGACGATGATCGCGGCGAGCGCGAGGAGCGCGAGGACGACGATCGCCGCGCCACCTGCCCGTGGAATCCCACGGCCCTGCATCTTCGTGACGAGCGGGCCGGCGACGGTGGCGAGGATCGCGCCGACGATGACGGGATCGACAATCGTCGACGTGACCCCGAGCAGCGCGACGAGGCCGACGAGGAGGATCGAGACACCGACCAGGAACCATGCGAGCAGGCCGAGGTCGCGAAGCCAGACCGGCGCCGAGAACACGCGCGAGAGCGACGTCGCGTCGATCTCGACGACCGTCCGGTGGACGGCCGGCTCACCGCTCTTGTCGGTGCGACGGAAACGGTCCAGGAAACCCATGGGCCGCGGGAATCCTGACGACCGAATCGGATGACTCGCGCTGCCGAGTCCGGCGCGAAGTCGACCGACGTCAGTACTCGTCGGCCGTGGCCGCGTCGAGTGCCTCGACGGGCGCGGCAGCCGCTCGGCGACCGACGATTCGGGTGCCGAGCAGCGGGAAGAGGAGGACGGAGACCATCCCCGCTCCTATCAGCGAGGCGCCGGCTGCGGCGGAGATCGCGCCCTGCTCCTGTCCGATGTCGACGATCGCGACGATCAGGGGTAGGGCCGTGGCACCGAACAACGCGAGACCGACCGTTTCCCGGCCCTCGAGCTCGCTGCGGAAGAGCAGTGAGGACGGACCGCGGGTGACGAGGAAGAGGCCCAGGAACAGGGCGGCCAGAGCGAGCGCTCGGCTCAGCCGCCGGCGAGCCCCGCGCCGGCCTCCTCGAGCCCGGCCTCGAGCTCCCGGCGGGCCCGCGTGTTCACAGCTGGTACAGGAGGATCGCGATCGTGAGGAAGCCGAGGGCGACGCGGACACTCGTCACCGCGATGACGACGCGATCGTCAGGATCGGCAGGTACGCCGCGCTGGATCGCGCTCCGAACGACGCGCACGCGGCGTAGGCCGTAGGCGAAGAACGCGATCCCGAGGAGCGAGAAGGCAACACCGATCACGACGTACGGCCAGGCCGCGCCGGTGGCGAGATTGGGAAGGACCGCTCCGACGCCGATCGCGACCGCCAGAGCCGCGCTCCCGGCGGCACCACGCGAGATACGTTCGCTCCTGGGCCAGCTCCGTTCGTTCCTCGGCGAGCTGCGTTCGCCGAAACGCATCGGCTTCCGGCTCCGGCGGCATGGCTCTGCGACTCGCGACCGTGGTTCGGCGTCTACTTCGGCGCTGGAGAGCCCGGGGAGCTCCCGCAGGCGGTCCGACCGGAACGGCCTAGCTCGTCGGGCGGGATGCGGGTTCCCGCGGGCTCCCGCCCGACCAGCCGGCTCGACCTCAGGACGCCTTCGCCGCCGTCGCCTCCTTCGCAGCCTCGCCCGCGAGGACGCCGACCGCGACCAGGTCCTTGGCGTGGATCCACTCGTCGGCGAGGACGAAGCCGCCCGCCCGGACGATCGCGTCGCGGAAGGGGATCGCCCAGCGGTGCTCGAAGAGGGCGATCGCCGCGGCGGTGTTCTCGGGGATGGCGTCGATCGCGTACCAGACCTCGTCCTCGTCGATCAGGTGCCCGTCCTCCATGGCCGCAGCGCCCGCCTCGGCGCCCGCCTCGAGCCCCTCCTCGCCTTCCATCCCGAGCCCGATCAACCCGCCGATGATGGCGCCGTATTGCATCGCCTCGTCCTTCGTCAGGTCGGTGTCCTGCATGACCGCGACGTTCCCGTCACCGTCTTTCCAGACGACGAGGGCGTCGAGGACGCGGATGATGTCCGCCTCCTTCAGCTTCTCGAGCTCGGCCAGCGCCTCGCCCTTGAAGTTGGGGTTCTCGAACCCGAGGATCAGCATCTGCACGGG
>DASSQE010000085.1:0-6305 GCA_035702645.1 Gaiellaceae bacterium | reverse complement strand
GGGGGTCCCACCAGATCGTCCGCCCGACCGCGAAGCCTACGAACCCGGGCACGGAGGCGCCCGTCTCGAGCCAGTGAACGACCTTCGACTCGTCGCCGCCGCGCCCGAGGACGATGCATTCCACGCCGTCGCGGCCGCTCGCCCGCGCCGCCTCGGCGACCCGGACGCAGTCGTCTCGCCGGTCGAGGCCCTCGATCTTCCAGACGTCCGGCTCGACTCCGGCGGCCTGGCACTCGCGGATCGCGCCGATCATCAGGTCGGGGCGGAGCTCGAGGTCGTAGCGGTCGGCGTCGCCGCCGACGCGCTCGAGCTGCTCCTGCTCCGCCGGGACGAGAAGCTCGAAGAGGAACTTCCGGCCGGTCGAGTGGAGCCAGTCGCCGAGGCGGGCGAGGCGCTCGGTCTGGCGGCGGTTCAGCTCGTCGTCGCCCTCGGGGTTGTAGCGGACGAGGACCTTCGCGTAGGTGGGCTCGAAGGCCGCGATGTGCTCGCCGAAGTCGTCGCCGTACTCGAAGTCGAATTCGGCCTGGCCGCTCTTCTCGACGGGCATCGCGAGGATCACGCCGAGCTCGCGGGCGGCGCTTGCGAGCTGGGCTCCGAACTGCTCGTCGACGAGGATCCCGGCGCCCTCGGGAGGGACCTCGCGGGAGCCGAGCGCGGCGCGGAAGCCAGCGAGGATGAGGCCCTTCGCCTCCTCGATCCGCGAGACGTCCTCCGGGCTCGGCGTGCCCGAGATTCCGAGGAGCTTCTCCTGGAAGGAGCCGCGGTGGTCGAAGGCGAGGAGGTAGATCACGCAGGCTCCCAGGTCGTCATGAGGTCGCCCCCGATCGCCCACTGGGGGACCGCGACCGTCATTCGGGCAACCAGGGATCTCGCCAGCCGCGGTACTGGCGCACGAGGTCGTCTGCCTCCTTCGGTCCCCAGGAGCCCTTCTCGTAGACGATCACCGGCGGCGGCGAGTCGATGAAGGGCTGCACGACCCGCCACGTCTCCTCGAGCGCGTCCTGACGGGCGAAGTGACTCGGATCCCCCTTGATCGCTGCGAGCAGCAGGACCTCGTAGGCGATCGGCCCTTCTCCGCCCTGCTCGGAGAAGTCGAGATCGAGGTGGACGCGGCGGAGGGCAGCCTTGTCCGGGTCCTTCGACTGCATGACGAGGCTCGCACCCGGCTTCGGCCCGATGCGGAGAACGAGCTCGTTCGGGTCCGGCCGCGGGGCGCTCTTGGCGACGAACCCGAGCCACGGCGTCGTGTCGAACACGATCCTCACTTCGGTCACCGTCACCGGCATCGCCTTCCCCGCTCGGATGAAGAAGGGGACGCCGGACCAGCGCCAGTTGTCGATCTCGAGCCGCATCGCGCAGTACGTCTCGGTGGTCGAGCCCTTCGCGACGCCGGCCGTGTCGAGGTAGCCGTCGTACTGGCCCCGGACGTACTTGTCCGGGTCTGCGTCCGCCATCGCCACGAAGAGGTCGCGCTTGCGGTCGTTGATGATGTCGGTGCCGTGCCCCGTCGGCGGCTCGATCGCGACGAGGCTCAAGACCTGGAGGATGTGGTTCTGGACGACGTCGCGCATCGCGCCGACCGGGTCGTAGAAGTGACCGCGGTCCTCGATGTCGAAGTCCTCGGCCATCGTGATCTGCACCGAGGAGACGAAGTGGCGGTTCCAGACCGGCTCGAGCACGGTGTTCGCGAACCGCAGGTAGAGGATGTCCTCGACGGACATCTTCCCGAGGAAGTGGTCGATCCGGTAGAGCTGGGACTCGTCGATCAGCTCGTGGAGCTCGTCGTTCAGTTCCCGCGCTGAGGCGATGTCGTGCCCGAACGGCTTCTCGACGACCACTCGCGCGTTCTCCGTCAGGTCCTGCTTCGCGAGGCCCGAGACGACGGTCGCGAAGAGCGAGGGCGGGACCTCGAGGTAGAAGACGGGAAGCTTCTTGCCCGCGATCTCTTTCGCGACGGCCTCGTACGTCGCGTCGTCCGTGAAGTCCCCGTGGACGTACGAGAGGCGCTTCGTGAACCGGTCGAAGACCTCCTTGTCGAGCTTCTCGCCCGTCGCCACGATCGAGTCGTGGGCACGCTCGATCAGGTGCTCGATCGTCCAGTCGTCGAATGCGACGCCGACGATCGGGCAGTCGAGGAGGCCGCGCTTCTCGAGCCGGTACTGCGAGCGGTATGTCATGACCCGGGCGAGGTCGCCCGTGATCCCGAAGATCACGAGCACGTCGCCGGGCGCCGGTTTCGACGCCCCACCCGCCGCGTTCGCGCGTCCTTTCGTCTTGCCGTCGCTCATTCGCCCTCCTCGACGCTGATCCGGCCCACGCGCTGGTGGGTCAGCTGGCTCCCGGCCCAGTCGACGATCGCCTTCGCGCGGTCCTCGTTCGTCGGGAGGAGGGCCAGATGCACGGTTCGCCAAGCGGCCTGGGCCTTCCACCCCTTCATGGTCTTCCCGCCGAGCATCTGCACCACGGCGGCGTTCCGGCCGATGGCAGCCATCGTGCCCTTGTCCTTGTAGGCGAAGGATTTTGTGGACTTGCCCGCCACCCGTCGCGCGATAGTCGCGCCCGCGTGCTCTCCCGACTGGAGGGCGACCGAGCCGAGCTGCGGGAGCACCTGCTCGGTCTTCGAGTCCGTGATCGCGGCGACGTCGCCGACGAGGAAAACCCCCGGGTACCCGGCGAGCTCGAGCTCGGGGCCGACGGCGATGCGGTTGCCGCGTTCCAGCTCGATCCCCAGTGTCTGGACGAGCGCGTTGCCCTGGAGCCCCGCGCCCCAGACGAGGGTGTGTGCAGGGATCACCTCGCCGGAAGCGAGCGTGACGCGCGTCGGGGAGACCGACTGCACGCGCGCGCCGGTCATCACCTCGACCGTTCGCTCCTCGAGAGCGTCGCGCGCGTACTCGCGAAGGTTCGGCTTGAACATCGCGAAGATCTCGTCCCCCGCCTCGACGAGGACGATGCGCGCCTCCTCCTGGCGGAGGCTCCGGTAGTCCCTGACGAAGCTCAGGCGGTAGAGCTCGGCGATCGCGCCTGCGGTCTCGACGCCCGTCGGTCCGCCGCCGACGACGACGGCCGTGAGCGCGCCGTCGCTCACGAGGTCCGGGTCCTTGTCGGCCGACTCCCACCGCTCGAGGAGGTGGTTCTTCAGCCTGACCGCGTCGGTCAGGGTGTACATCGGAAACGCGTGCTCGGCGGCCCCCTCGGTGCCGAAGAAGTTCACCTCCGCCCCCAGGGCGAGCACGAGGTAGTCGTAGGTGACGGGCGCGAGACCGTCGAACGTGACCTCCCTGGCGTCGAGGTCGATCCCCGTGATCGGCGCCTTGTGGATCGTGGCGTTGTCCTGGTGCTTCACGAGGTCGCGGAGCGAGTGGCCGACTGCCGTGGTCTCGAGCAGCCCCGTCGCGAGCTGGTAGAGGAGCGGCTGGAAGGTGTGGTAGTCGTGCTTGTCGACGAGCACGACGTCGACGTCGGCCTTGTCCAGCTCGCGCGCAGCGCCGACCCCGGCGAAGCCCCCACCCAGTACGACGACGCGGGGTCGCCCCCCTGCCTGCCCGCTCACGAGTCACAGCTTTTCACCGCAGCGGGAGCGTGCGCAAGGAAGTACGGCGCTCTCACCCGGGTGATTCGTCGCCGGCGTCCATCGTGCCGTGCGGGCGGCGACGGGAAGGCTCGTTCGTCGGCGCGTCGAACTCGCGCACGATGAGCTGGAGCTTCCGGTTCCGCCTGAGCCAGTTCGTGAGAGGGAGTCTCTGGCTCCTCCCGGTCGTGGGGGGCATCATCGGCTGGTCGTGCGCGGTCGTCGCCGCCGACACCGGGACGTGGGCAAAGCTGCCGACGAGCTGGACGTACTCTCCCGGGACCGCTCAGGCCGTGCTCGCCGCGGTTGTCGGAGCGAGCGTCGGTCTGACCGGGTTCGTCGTCACCGTCTCGGTGCTGATCGTCCAGATGGCGACCGGCACGTTCTCCGCGCGCTACATGCGGCTCTTCTACCGCGACCGGGTGCTGAAGTCCGTGCTCGCGGTGCTCGTGGGCACGCTCACGTTCTCGTACGGGCTGATGCGCAGGATCGAGGCGGGCTCGGTGCCGAGCTTCGGGGTGACGCTCGCCGGGTTCTTCCTGGCCGCGGGCGTCGGGCTCTTCCTCGTCTTCCTCAACCGTTCGATTCACCGCCTGCGTCCGGTGGCGGTCGCCGCCCTCGTCGCGAAGGCGGGGCGGCAGGCGTTCGACGAGGCGCTCGCGGCGGCGCTCGAGGCGGATTCACCCGAATACGCCCAGACGCCGTACGAGACGACCGAGGATCCGAGCCTCGTCGTTCACGCTCGCCAGGCGGGCGCGATCCAGGCGGTCGACGACCGCGGGCTCGTGCGCTTCGCACGGGAGCGCGGGTGCGTCGTCGTCCTCCCCAGGGCAGCGGGGGACTTCGTGCCGGAGGGCGCCGTACTAGCCGAGGTCTACGGCGGGACGGGTCTCGGCGCGGCCGACGAGGACAGGCTCCGCTCGATGATCGCGCTCGGTGTCGAGCGCACGATCGAGCAGGATCCTGCGTTCGCGATCCGCGTCATGGTCGACATCGCGATTCGCGCACTCTCGCCCGCGGTCAACGACCCGACGACCGCCGTCCAGGTGCTCGACCACCTCGGCGACACGATGCGCATGATCGGAAGCACGTCGTGGTCGGGGCTGCGTCCCGCTCCCGACCGTCCGCGCGACGTGCGCTCCGGGCGAGTGATCGTGCGCACGCGGCGGTGGGAGGACATCGTCTCGCTCGCGATCACCGAGATCCGCGAGTACGGCGGCAGGTCGATCCAGGTCGTGAGGCGTCTGCGGGCTCTTCTCGAGGAGCTCTTGGAGATCGTCCCGGACGTCCGCCGGCCGGCGATCGAGGACGAGCTCGTGCGGCTGGACGCGACGGTCGCCGAGCACTGGGCCGGCTCCGTGGATCTCGACCGGGCGCGCACCGCCGATCGGCAGGGCATCGGCGGTGCAGGCGCGGCGGTCACCGCAGCCCGCTCGTAGCGACGGCGGCTGGCCCCCCGGCTCCTCGATCGGGCGGGAGGGGTTGGTCGCCCGGCCGCCGCGCGCCTATCCGGCTGAGGTCGGCTCGACCCGGGCTACGTTCCCATCCCGCGGTCCATCGCGACCGGCTCGCGCTCGAGCGGCGTCGAAGCGAGGCCGTAGACCACGAGCACGGCCAGCGTGATCATTCCCGCCGCGTACCACGGGGCATACCCGATGACGAGGAACCCGTTGACGATGACCATGATCGCCCAGATGTAGGCGACGATGCGTCCGAACTCCCCGCCTCCGAGGAGTGAGTAGGCGGCCCAGATGGCGATGGCCGCGATTCCGAGGTCCCAGATCCCCCACACCCACATGTTGTCCCCGAAGAACCCGAGCGTGAAGTTGTTGATCTTGTGGCTGTTGGCGAGGTAGCTGATTCCGGAGAGGATCCGGAAGAAGCCCACGGAGAACATCACGATCGCTGCGAGCATGATCCAGCCGGTCCGGCTCGCGTACGCCTGCATGGACGACATCTGCCTTCTCCCTTCTGCTGACGCGAGGACGCGGCGAATCTAACACCCTCGGGCGACGGATTCGCCTCTTTTCGTCGCCCGTACACTCGCGCCGTGCGCCCCGTCGACCCGCGCCTCCTGCGCCGTGCCCGGGCGGTGCGCCTGCTGCTCGGGGCCGACGCCGCGATCGGGGTGGCGGCGGCGATCCTCGTTCTCGTCCAGGCGAGCCTCCTCGCCCGCGTCGTGGCGCACTCCTTCGACGGAGCGTCGCTCGACGAGGTCTCGCGCGACCTCGTCGTCCTCGTCGTGGTCTTCGCCTGCCGCGGCGTGCTCGCCTGGGCCTCCGAGGTCGTCGGGCGCGTGGGCGCTACCGGCGTCCTCTCTCAACTTCGGCTGGAGCTCGTGGAGGCGCGGCTGCGAGACGATCCGAGGGCGCTCGACGGCGAGGAAAGCGGCGCACTGGCGACCTCGGCGGTGGACGGCATCGGCCCGCTCGAGGCGTACTTCGGCCGCTTCCTGCCACAGCTCGTGCTCGCCGTGCTCGTCCCACTCGCCGTGCTCGTCTTCGTCGCCTCGATCGACGTCACGTCCGCGCTCGTCATGCTCTTGACGCTGCCGCTCGTGCCGGTGTTCATGGTGCTCGTCGGGCGGTACACCGAGAGGCGCACCCGTGCGCGGGCGCAGGCCCTCGCGCTGCTCGCGAGCCACTTTCTCGACGTCGTCCGCGGCCTGGCGACGCTCCGCGCGTACAACCGCGGGGAGGTGCAGGCGGCGACGATCGCCGAGACGAGCGAGGCG
>DASSQE010000084.1:0-25750 GCA_035702645.1 Gaiellaceae bacterium | reverse complement strand
GCCAGACGCAGGGCTCAGGGCGGCTCGCAGCGCGAGGCGCTGCGTGTGCTCAAGCGCCGCCTCTCCGACGTCGTCTACCGAGCCTTGCGAGCGGATGCGGAGATGCACCTGCAGGCGGCGGCTTGACAGAGGAGCTACGCGCCGCTTTCGCGGCGCGACACCTTCTCTCGGTGAGAGTCTTCCGTGAGTGTGCGGACCGGCTACTTGCCCTTGCCGGCGACCGACGAGACGTAGTCGGCGACGGCCTGGATCTGCTTCGCGTCGAGCGACGACTTGAACGACGGCATCTGGCCCTTGCCGTTCGTGACGCGGTCGACCACGAGCGACTTCGGCGGCATCGCGTCGTCGAGGTTCGGGCCGACGTTGCCCGTGCTGCCCGCGTCCGCGAGGGTGTGGCAGCCGGCACAGCCGGCGGTGAGGAAGATGTCCCGGCCCGTCTTCGGCTTCTGTGAGCTGACCACGCCCGTGCCGGCGACCGAGCCCACGTAGGTCGCGATGTCCGACGACGCCTGCTTCTGGTTCTCGACGCAAAACGACCCTTTCGGGACGCTCGAGCAGAGCGGCAGCGTCGTGTCGATCCGAGGCATGCCGGGCTGGCCGGTCGACGGCTTCTCGAGCGCGTCCCAGATCTGGTCGTGGACGACCTGGGTGAACGTCTCGTTCGTCATCCCCGCGTCGCGCGCCTGGGCGAACGCGTCGTCGAGGTTCGGGCCGATCGTCCCCGCCGTCCCCGCATCCGCGAGCGTGTGACAGCTCCCGCAGGCCTTCACGAAGAGCTTCTTGCCGGCCCCTTGGTTCCCGCTCGAGACGTAGCCGGCGGTTCCACAGCCGGCGAGCGCGATCGCCACCGCGGCCGTGCACGCGGTCCGTACGAGAGTCGCGGTGGTCACCGCGGGCGAGTCTAGCCGTGTTGCGAGGCCTTGAGGCTCTTGAGCTGACTGCGGACGAACGGTGCCGACGGGTCGTTCGGAGCGAGCTTCAGGAACTTCACGAAGGCAGCGGTCTCGGTCTTCGTATCGTTCGCCTGCGCGGCCGCGTTCGCGAGCTCGAGCTGGACGTTCGGGTCGTTCGGACTGAGCGCAACGACCTTCTTGTACGTCGACACCGCGCCCGCCGCCGCCTGCTGCTGGTCGCTCAAGGCAGTGTTCAGCTCCTGCTCGATCTGGCTGGACACGGCGTTCGTGATCGGGTCGGGGACGAGCGGGCTCCCGCCGAGAACGATGCCCGCGTCGACGGTCCCCGCACTCGCCGCGTACGCCTCACGGAGCTGCGCGTTCTGCGCCCGCGTGTTCGCCGCCGTCGCCTGCTGGAGGTAGAGGCCGGCGAGCTCGCGAAGCGCGTCGGCGTTCTTCGGCTTGAGTTGCGTGTAGCTCTGGAGCGCCTGGATCGCGTCCGTCGTGTTGCCCTCCGTCTCGAGTGCGGTCGCGAGGTCGCGGAACGCCTGGGGGTCCTTCGGGTTCTCGTTCACCCGCTTCTGTGCCTCCGACACCGAGGGAACGCCCGAGCTCCCGCCCTTGCCCTTCAGGATGTCGCCGAAACCGATCCCGCCGGCACCGACGCCGAAGCCGACGAAGCCGAGCGCGAACACGAGCGCGAGCAGGAGGAACATCCACCGCGCATGCCGCCGCAGGCGCGGGAAGAACATGGTGTCCTCGACTATGACGTCGGAGCGGCGGGTGACAGCAGCCGGCCGCGTGCGCTGCGCGCGGCGTCTGTCAGCTCTGGCCATGCGCTCCCTCTCTCGTAGCGAGTCTCACCGGACACGAGCGTAGCGACGATGCGTTCGGGCGAGCCACCGAGCACGGCTGCCGTAACGGGATCTTCCCACGGGAGGAACGGGGAGCCCTCGAGGGACAGAATCGTGAGATCCGCGAGCTTGCCGGGGGCGATCGATCCGATCTCCGCGTCGAGCCCGAGCGCTCGCGCGCCGCCGAGCGTGGCCAACTCGAGTGCGTCCGCGGCCGTGAGCGCATCCGGCCGCTCCTCGCGCGCGCGAGCGGAGAGCATTGCCGCCCGGATCTCGTCGAACATGTCGAACGAGGGCGCGGAGGCGGGACTGTCGGTTCCGAGCCCGACCCGGATGCCCGCCGCGCGAAGCTCCGCGAGCGGGGCGATGCCACAGCCGAGGACGGCGTTCGAACGGGGGCAGTGGACGACCCCGACGTCGTGCTCCGCGAGCAGCGCGATCTCCTCGGCATCGACCTTCACGCAGTGCGCCGCGACCACCTGTGGCGAGAGGAGACCCTCGCGCGCGAGTGCGCGGATCCCGCTCTTCCCGAGCGGCGGCGTCAGGAGATCGCCGAAGCTCTCCCACGGGCCGTGCCCGTTCTCGAGCCACTGGAGCTCGTCCGCACTCTCGTTCAGGTGTGTCGCAACGGGCAGCCCGAGGTCGAGGCAGGCTGCGTACAGCTCGGGCGAGCAGGTGTACGGCGCATGCGGCGAGACGCCCAGACGAACTCGCTCGGAGAGCTCGCCGGCGATGCGCCCTCGGTTCTCGGCGAAGCGCCCGCGAAGCTGGGCTCTCTCCCTGCCGAAGACCTCGAGGTAGACGATCGCTCGCAGCCCCATCTCCGCGCAGGCGGTCGCGGCGGCGCCGCTGAAGCTGCAGTCGCCGACGGTCGTGATCCCCGAGCGCAGACATTCAGCGGCGCCGAGGCGGGCGCTCGCCTCCATCTCCTCGATCCCGATCCGCGACTTGCGTTCCACGTGGAGCGCGATCCAGGGAGCGAACGAGAGCCCGTCGCCGAAGCCTCCATAGACGGCGTACTCGAGATGGCTGTGTGCGTTGACGAGCCCTGGGAGGACGACCGCGTCCCCGTATCGCTCGCCCTCGCCGAGCTCGTCCGCGGTTCCGATCGCGGCGATCCCCCCGTCCTCGACGGCGACCGCTCCGTTGCGGATCGGCGGTCCCTCGACGGGGATCACCCAATCCGCCGACAGGATCCTCACGGGCTGCCGACCAGGGGCTCGTCCTCCCACGCCCGGCGCCAGCGCCGCTCCATGATCACGGCCATCCAGACCGACAGCTCGTACAGGAGGAGGAGCGGGATGGTCTCGAAGGCGAGCGAGACCGGATCGACGGTCGGGAGGAGCGCCGCGAGGACGAGCAGGATCACGTATGCGACTCCGCGGTTCTTGCGGAGCCGCGTGGAGGTGAGGACGCGAAGACGCACGAGCCCGAGCACGATGACCGGGAGCTGGAATGCCAGCCCGCCTCCCAGCAGGAGGAGCGAGACGAACGAGTAGTAGTAGCTCGCCCGGACCTGGATGTCGTAGATCTGGTCCTCGTACGTCGTCAGGAACTCGAGCGCTCGCGGGAGCAGGATCCAGTACATGAACGCGACGCCGCAGACGAAGAGTGCGCTCGAGAGCAGCACGATGATCAGGACGACCCGCCGGATGTTCCGCTCGACGGCGGGGGCGAAGAATGCCCAGAACTGCCAGATCACGACCGGGAAGGCGAGCGCCAGCGCCGCGATGAGGCAGACCTTGATGGTCGTCGTGAACGGCTCGGTCACTCCCAGCGTGACGAGCTTCTTGCCGGGAGGCAGCGGCCCCGTCAGCCAGTCGATGATCTGACCCCGAAACGTGTACGTCACCACGAACGCGGGGACGATCACGACCAGGCAGATGATGATCCGGGCGCGAAGCTCGTCGAGGTGCTCGACGAGGGTGGCCTCCTCGCCGTGCTCCAGGCGGCGTGGCAGCCACCGGCGTAGCATCGACCGACGGCGCTAGGAGATGCTCTCCCGCTCGCCCTGCTCGGCTTCGACGCGCTGTGCGGTCGACTGGACGGGGGCGGACGAGAGCTCGGCCGGAGGTGCGGGCTGAGGCGTCGTCACGGGCTCGTCGGCGTTCGTGACGGCGTCCTTGAACTCGCGCATTCCCTTGCCGAGGGAGCGGCCCATCTCGGGAAGTCGCTTCGCTCCGAAGATGAGCAGGACGGCGACGAGGATGATGAGGAGCTCGGGAAACGAAAGGCCGAAAGGCACCCGCGCACGATAGCACCGGATCTCTGGAAGACAGGTCCGGCTACCATCGGATACAGGCGGTCTTTTCCACCGCCGGTCCTGCGAGACACGAGGTACCGACGTCCGAATGGCGCTGCTCGAGATCAACGATCTGCATGTCTCCCTCGACGACGGCACCGAGATCGTCAAGGGCGTCGACCTTTCGGTCGACTTGAACCAGAAGCACGCGATCATGGGGCCGAACGGCTCGGGGAAGTCGACCCTCGCGTACGCCCTGATGGGGCATCCGTCGTACCAGGTGACCGGCGGCAAGATCCTCCTCGACGGCGAGGACGTGACCGAGCTCGGCGCCGACGAGCGCGCCCAGCGCGGCCTCTTCCTCGCGTTCCAGTACCCGCACGCGATCCCGGGCGTGACGGTCACGAGCTTCCTGCGGAGCGCGATCAACGCGATCCGCAAGGCAAAGGCCGACGGTGAGGACGACCCGATCCCGATCCCCGAGTTCCGCGCGGAGCTGCAGGAGGCGATGGAGACGCTGAAGGTCTCCCGCGAGCTCGCGTCGCGCTACGTGAACGACGGGTTCTCCGGCGGCGAGCGCAAGCGGATCGAGGTGCTGCAGCTCGCGATGCTGAAGCCGCGGATCGCGATTCTCGACGAGACCGACACCGGGCTCGACATCGACGCGCTCCGGATCGTCGCGGGCGGCGTCTCGACGCTCGTCGGGCCGGAGATGGGAGCACTCTTGATCACGCACTACCAGCGGATCCTCGATTACATCGAGCCCGACTTCGTGCACGTGTTCATGAACGGGCGGATTGTGGCCGAGGGCGGACCGGAGCTGGCGCATACTCTGGAGGCAGAGGGGTATGAAGCATTTGCGCCCAACGGGAACGGCGCGGGAGGTGGTGAGTAGATGAGCTCGCAGGAAACCGAGGTCGTCCGTCAGATCCGCTCGGAGTACGAGTACGGCTTCCACGTCCCCGAGGACTACTTCTTCAAGTCGGGGAAAGGCCTCTCACACGAGCTGATCGACGCGATCTCCACGCACAAGTCGGAGCCCGACTGGATGCGGCAGTTCCGCCACAAGAGCCTCGACTACTTCCTCGCGCGGCCGATGCCGTCGTGGGGCGCCGACCTCTCGGGCATCGACTTCGACGAGATCTACTACTACATCAGGCCCACGGAGAAGCAGGCGGACTCGTGGGAGGACCTCCCGCCGGACATCAAGGACACCTGGGACCGGCTGGGCATCCCCGAGGCGGAGAAGAAGTACCTCGCCGGCGTCGGCGCGCAGTACGAGTCGGAGGTCGTGTACCACAAGCTCCGCGACGACCTCGAGGCGAAGGGCGTCCTCTTCCTCGACATGGACTCGGGCCTGCGCGAGCACGAGGACCTCGTCAAGCAGTACTTCGGGACGATCATCCCGCAGAACGACAACAAGTTCGCCGCCCTCAACTCGGCCGTGTGGTCGGGCGGCTCGTTCATCTACGTGCCACCGGGCGTGAAGGTCGAGATGCCGCTTCAGGCCTACTTCCGCATCAACGCGGAGAACATGGGCCAGTTCGAGCGCACGCTGATCATCGTCGACGAGGGTGCGTACGTGCACTACGTCGAGGGCTGCACGGCGCCGATCTACTCCTCCGACTCGCTGCACTCCGCGGTCGTCGAGATCGTCGTCAAGCGCGAGGGCCGCTGCCGGTACACGACGATCCAGAACTGGTCCAACAACGTCTACAACCTCGTGACCAAGCGGGCCGTGGCCTACGACGGCGCGACGATGGAGTGGGTCGACGGGAACCTCGGCTCCAAGGTGACGATGAAGTACCCGGCCGTGTGGCTCATGGGCGAGCGCGCGCACGGCGAGGTGCTCTCGATCGCATTCGGGGGCAAGGGCCAGCACCAGGACGCCGGGGGCAAGGTCGTCCACGTCGCCCCCCGTACCTCGTCCGTGATCACGTCGAAGTCGATCTCGAAGGACGGCGGCCGTGCCGGCTACCGCGGATTGCTGCAGGTCGCGAAGGGCGCGGTCGGCTCGAAGTCCAAGGTCGTGTGCGACGCGCTCATCCTCGACGACGAGTCGCGTTCCGACACGTACCCGTACATCCAGGTGGACGAGAACGACGTCGACCTCGGCCACGAGGCGACCGTCTCCAAGATCGGCGAGGAGCAGCTCTTCTACCTCATGAGCCGCGGGCTCTCGGAGGCGGAGGCCTCGGCGATGATCGTCTCGGGCTTCGTCGAGCCGATCACGAAGGAGCTCCCGCTCGAGTACGCGGTCGAGATGAACCGCCTCATCCAGCTCCAGATGGAAGGCTCGGTTGGCTGACTCGAGTCCGCACGCGGACTCGAACGTGTTGGCTCATCCGATCAGGAAGGTCGACGTCGTCGGGATTCCGTCGACGGATCCGGAGCGCTCGAGGCAGTTCTACGTCGAGACGCTCGGGCTCCGGCCCGACGAGAACGCCCGGTTCGAGTTCTGGGTCGGCGACACATGCTTTGCAATCTGGACGCCGTCCCGGTTCGGCGTCGAGTACCAGCCGCAGGCGAACAGCATCGTCCTGCTCCAGGTCGACGACGTCGCCGCAGCCCGGTCGGAGCTCGAGGCGAAGGGCGTCCGGTTCGACGGTGAGACGTTCGACTCGGGTGTCTGCCACATGGCGAGCTTCTCGGATCCCGACGGCAATCCGCTGACCCTCCACAAGCGCTATGCGCCCTACGGAGAGAGGCTCTCGAGGTGATGGACGTCGAGCGGGTCGATTTCGTATCGGTGCTGACGCAGGACGTCGCCCGTGCGAAGCGCTTCTACTCCGAGACGCTCGGCCTGCCGATCGAGAGCGAGGGCGAGCACGACCTCGAGTTCACGCTCGGCCAGGTGACGCTCGACGTCTTCGATCCGTCCAGCATCGGTCAGGCGTTCGCACCCTCTCCCGCCGGCATCGCCATCCGGGTCCCTGACGTAGCGGCTGCCCGCGCAGAGCTCGAGGAGAAGGGCGTCGAGTTCGAGGGCGACATCGTCCACACCGGGGTCTGCGACATGTCGTTCTTCAAGGATCCCGACGGCAACGCTCTCATCCTCCATCGCCGGTTCGCACCTTTCGAGGACGGGAGGACGCCGTGACGCGCACGGATCTCCTCGAGCGCTACCGCGCGCTGCCGCTGCCGACGACGAAGGACGAGCACTGGCGGTTCACCGACCTCGCTGGCTTCGATCCGGATGCGTGGACGGGCGACGCGGCGGTGGGAACGCCGCCTGCTTTGTCCCTCCTCGACCTCGACGTCGGTGCGGTCGCCCAGGTCGACGAGACCGGGATCCGCATCGAGGGCGCGCCCGAGGACATCCGCTTCGAGCCGCTTCCCGAAGATCACGAGCTCCTCGGCTCGCTCGTGGGCTGGGACGAGAAGTTCGCCGCGCACAACGCGGCGATGTGGACTCACGGCCTCCTCGTCCAGGTGCCGCGCGGCGTGGTCGTGGAGAAGCCGCTCTACGTGCGGGTTGCGAACGCCTCCGAGGGGGGCTCGCTGTTCTGGAGGCTCCTCGTCGTCGCCGAGCCCGAGAGCCGCTTCACGCTCATCGAGGAGTACGCGTCGGCGTCGTCGGAGCTCGGCGCCTACTCGAACGCGGCGGTGGAGATCGTCGTTCGTGACGCCGCCCGCGTCGAGTACGTCTCGGTCCAGAACCTCTCTCGCGCGACCTGGCACTTCGCCTCGCACCACGCGCGGGTTGAGCGCGACGCCGAGTTGGACTGGGTCGCCGCCGGGTTCGGCTCCGCCAAGGGCAAGATCCGGATCCAGAACGACCTCGCCGGGCCCGGTGCGACCTCGCGGGTGACGGGGGCGTACTTCGCGGACGGTACGCAGCACCTCGACTACGACACCTTCCAGGAGCACATCGCGCCGTCGACGACCTCGGACTTCGCGTTCAAGGGTGTCCTCCGCGACGAGGCCCGCGCTGTGTGGCGCGGGATGATCCGCGTCGAGCAGGATGCGCAGAAGACGAACGCGTACCAGGAGAACCGCAACCTGCTGCTCTCCAAGACCGCCCATGCGGACTCGATCCCCGGTCTCGAGATCCTCGCCAACGACGTCCGCTGCACGCACGGCGCGACGCTCGGGCAGGTCGACCGCGACCAGCTCTTCTACCTGATGACGCGCGGGCTCTCGCGCTCGGAGGCCGAGCGCCTGATCGTCCGCGGCTTCTTCCAGGACGTGCTCGACCGCGTGGATCTCGAGCCGGTGCGTGAGGCGCTGGCGGCCGCGCTCGAGGCCCGCATCCCGTAAGCCGTTTCACGCCTCCGCTTCGCGGGCAACCCCCGGGAAACGGACGAAGGAGGCTAGGGGATGGCAGTTCGAGCGACGGGCACGGACATTCTCGCGGGCGGAAGTCGCGAGCAGCGGGAGCACATCGTCGAGCTCCTCACGACGGCGTACTGGATGGAGATCGAGACGGTGATGAGCTACATCGCGTGCTCGATCAACCCCGACGGCGTCAGAGCGCAGGAGATCAAGGAGTCGCTCGCCGAGGACATCGAGGAGGAGCTCGGCCACGCCAAGCTCTTCGCGAGCCGGATCAAGGAGCTCTACGGCGTGGTGCCTGGCTCGTCCGACTTCTCGGCAGAGCAGAGCTTCCTCCAACCGCCGGCCGAGCAGACCGACGTCGTCCCCGTCATCCGCGGGGTGATCGAGGCGGAGACCGGCGCGATCGAGCACTACACGTCGATCGTCGACCAGGCCGACGGCGTCGACTGGGTGACTCAGGACATGGTCACCGACATCCTCCACGACGAACAGCGTCACCGGCGGTTGTTCGAGGGGTTCCTGCGCGAATACGAGGCCGAGGGTCTCGCCTGACCGCCGCCCCGCGCCCGCCAGCTACGCTCGGGGTCATGGAGACCAAGCTGATGCTGACGGACGAGGAGTGGCGGGCGCGGCTGACGCCCGAACAGCACGCGATCCTGCGGGAGAAGGGCACCGAGCGTGCTTTCACGGGCGCCTACTGGGACGAGCACACGCCCGGGGTCTATCGCTGCGCGGGCTGCGGGGCCGAGCTCTTCCGCTCGGAAGCGAAGTTCGACTCCGGGACCGGGTGGCCGAGCTTCGTCGAGCCGGCGGCGCTCTCGAGCGTCGAGACCGAGACCGACACGAGCTACGGGATGGTGCGCACCGAGGTCACCTGCGCGACGTGCGGCGGCCATCTCGGACATCTCTTCGACGACGGTCCCGAGCCGACCGGGCAGCGTTACTGCATCAACTCCGCGGCGCTCGAGCTCGAGCCATCGTCCCCGTCCTGAGCGGCGCTATCGTCACGCGATGAGCTGCTGCCGCGCCGTGCCGTGCGAGGAGATGTTCAAGCCTCGGATGGCGCGTAGGAGCCTGAATCGGTATCGCTCGCGCGGGCTCGACCGTCTCGACCGGGCCGTCCTCGCGGCTGCATCGGCAGGGGGTGTCGAGGGGAGCGAAGTCCTCGAGATCGGAGGCGGGATCGGAGCGATCCAGTCCGAGCTGCTCGACTCGGGCGCCCGGCGGGGCGAGATCGTCGAGCTCGTGTCCTCGTGGGAGCCCTATGCCATCGAGCTCGCGCGGGAGAGGGGTCACGGCGACTCGACCACGTTCCGCATCGCGGACGTGCTCGAGGAGCCCGAGACGGTGGAGCAGGCGGACGTCGTCGTCCTCAACCGGGTCGTCTGCTGCTCACCGGACGGCGTCGAGCTCGCGCGCTCTGCCGCAAGGCTCACGCGTCGCACCCTCGTCCTCAGCTACCCGCGAAACGCGTTCTGGCTTCGTGCCGGCGCATGGGTGATGAACGGAGCGTTCCGGGCCCTGGGGCGGTCGTACCGGCTCTTCCTCCACCCGCGCTCGGCGCTGGTCGCCGCTGCAGGCGCGGAGGGGCTGATCCTCGAGGACGAGGGACGGACGTTCGTCTGGGAGTACATCGGCTTCCGACGTCTCGCGTGACCGAGATCGGGCTCTTTCCGCTTCCGATCGTGCTCCTGCCGACGGAGCAGGTGCCGCTCCACGTGTTCGAGGAGCGCTACAAGGAGCTGATCGGCGAATGTCTCGCGGACGACCGCGAGTTCGGCTTCGTCTACGCGGACGACGACGGGTTACGCGAGATCGGGACCCGCGCCGGTGTTACAGACGTGCTGGCGAGCTTCGAGGACGGGCGGATGAACGTCCTCGTGGAAGGACGCGAGCGCTTCAAGCTCGTCGGTCTCACGAGCGGACGCGCGTTCCAGACCGCCGACGTCGAGCCGATCCTCGACGAGGACGACTCGCCTGAGAGCGTGTCGGTCGATCGCGCGCTCGAGCTCTTCGACCGCCTGCGCGAGCTCACGGGCAGCGACGTCGAGGCGCCGTCTGCCAGCGGGGAGCAGCTCTCGTATGCGCTCGCCGCCCGGGTCGAGCTCGTCCCGGAGGTGAAGCAGGAGCTGCTCCAGGAGACGTCCGAACGCATTCGCCTGGACCGTGTGTGCGACCTCCTCGACGACGCGACCGTCGCCGTGGAGAGACAGCGGCGCGCGGCCGAGCGAGCGGCGACGAACGGGAAGGTCGAGCTCGCCTGACGACGGCCCGGCGGAAGGGGCCGGGTACGATGAGCCCATGGTCGTGACGACGTCTCCAGCGCTCGACGCGCATCGTCTGCGCGCCGATTTCGCGGTGTTCGGGGAGCTCGTCAACGGCAAGCCGGTGGCCTTCCTCGACTCGGCCGCCTCGACCCAGAAGCCGCGCCAGGTGCTCGATGCGATGCGTGAGTTCTACGAGCACTCGTACGCGAACGTGCATCGCGGGGTGTACAGGCTCGCGGAGCGGGCGACGGCGGGATACGAAGGAGGTCGGCGAAAGGTCGCCACCTTCCTCGGCGCCGCGTCGGTGCGCGAGGTGATCTTCACCCGCAGCGCGACCGAAGCCCTCAACCTGGTCGCATACGCGTGGGGCCTCGACAACCTCGGGCCTGGAGACGTCGTCCTCGTGACCGAGCTCGAGCACCACTCGAGCTTCGTGCCGTGGCAGTACATCGCAGGACGCACCGGCGCGGAGTTCCGCGCGATCCCGATCGACGGCCACGGCGAGCTGAGCCTCGACGCCCTCGACGCGCTCGAGCATGAGGGGACGGTCAAGGTCGTCGCGTCGAACTTCGTCTCGAACACCCTCGGCACCGTCAACCCGGTCGAGCGGCTCGCTGCCTGGGCGCACGAGCGGGGCGCGATCATGGTGGTCGACGCGGCGCAGGCCGCTCCTCACCGGATGATCGACGTGGAGGCGCTCGGTTGTGACTTCCTGGCGATCTCCTCGCACAAGATGTGCGGCCCGAGCGGAATCGGGGCGCTCTGGGGACGGCGCGAGCTGCTCGAGCAGATGTCGCCGTTCAACCTCGGCGGGGAGATGATCCGCTCGGTTTCGATCGAGAAGACGACGTGGAACGAGCTGCCGTACAAGTTCGAGGCGGGGACGCCGGCGATCGCCGAGGCCGTCGGCTTCGGAGCCGCGGTCGACTACGTCTCCGAAGTCGGCCTCGAGGCGATCGAGCAGTACGAGCACGAGCTCGTCGCATACGCGCTGGGCAGGCTGGGCGAGCTGCCCTGGGTCGAGGTCTACGGCCCGCCGGCCGAGCGCCGCGCTGGAATCGTCTCGTTCAACGTCGAGGGCGTCCATCCGCACGACGTCGCCCAGGTGCTCGACTGGGAGGGAGTGGCCGTTCGCGCGGGCCACCACTGCACGCAGCCGCTCATGACGAAGCTCGGCGTGAGCGCGACGACCCGTGCGAGCTTCTACCTGTACTCGATCCCGGAGGAGGTCGACCGTCTGATCGACGGCCTCCACAAGGTCAAGAACTCGCTCGGGTAGCAGTGTCGGAATTCGACCAGCTGTATCGGGAGCTCATTCTCGATCACTACAAGAATCCGCGGAACCACGGCCTCCTCGAGCCGGCGGACGCCCGCGCGGAGGGTCAGAACCCGCTCTGCGGCGACGAGATCAGCGTCTCGCTGCGGCTGCGGGAGGACGGCGTGATCGAGGACGTCGGCTTCGACGGTCGCGGCTGCGCGATCAGCCAGGCGGCGACGTCGATGCTGACCGAGCTGGTCAAGGGCCGCACTGCAGCGGACGTCGCGGCGATGCCGAAGGAGGAGCTTCTCGACGAGCTCGGGATCCCGCTCACACCCGTGCGTCTGAAGTGCGCGATCCTCGGTCTCGGCGTGCTCAAGCTCGCCCTGCACAAGGCGACGGGGACGCCGCTGCCCGAGGAGTGGGGAACGTCGGCTCGCGACCTCGTCCTGGACTGACGGACGAAACGTGCCGCGAGTCGAGGTCTGCGCGGTCGACGAGCTGCCGCCTGGTGCGATGCGGCTCGTGCCGGCCGGGGGAATAACCGTCGGCGTGTACAACTGCGGCGGCTCGCTGTACGCGATCGAGGACCGCTGCTCGCACGACGACGGGCCTCTGTGCGAGGGCGACTGGGAGCCCGAGGGTTGCGTCGTGGTCTGTCCGCGCCACGGGTCCCGCTTCGACCTCCAGACGGGTATCCCGCTGACGCTTCCCGCGTTCGTCGCCGTGCGAACGTTCCCGGTCGAGGCGGTCGACGGGATGCTCTTCGTCACGGTCGAGGAGGACTAGTGCTCGACGGGCGGATCCTCGGGGTGCTCGCGCAGCTCGAGGACGAGGACCGAACGGAACGTGAGGCCGGCATACCGGCCGCTCGGCGCTCGCGCCAGGTGGCACCGACGACGGGCCGGCTGCTGTTCTCGCTCGCGGCGTCCCAGTCCGGCGTCGAGGTGCTGGAGATCGGCGGCTCGCGCGGCTACTCGACGATCTGGCTCGCCGCCGGCGCTCGTGTGCTCGGCGGGCGTGTCGTCTCTCTGGAGCGAGATCCCGAGAAGTGCCGGCGGTGGCGCTCGAGCATCGAATCCGCCGGCCTCGACGAGTGGGCGGAGCTGGTCGAGGGCGACGCGTTCGACACGCTTCGGCGCACGGAGGACGTCTTCGACCTCGTCTTCCTCGACGCGGAGAAGGAGGACTACGAGCCGCTGTACGCACTCGCCCGGCCGCTCCTCGAACCGGGCGGGCTGGTCCTCGCCGACAACGTGCTCTCCCACGCGGACCCGCTCGCCGCGTACTCCGCGGCACGCCAGGCCGACCCGACGCTCGTGTCGGTGACGCTTCCTCTCGACCGGGGCATCGAGCTGTCGGTCGTCCTCAGTGAGACGTCGGCTGCCTGACCTCGCTCATCGGGCTTTCGGGGAGCCGAGCGCGGGCCGCGCACGTCCGCAGTGATCGCGTATCCTGCGGCTACCGCGGAAAGGAGGTGGTCCGGCAGTGAGCGATTCACGAAGTACCGGCAGCGGAGGTACCAGCGGGTAGAGGCGTGCCCCCGGGACCACCGGGAAACGCCTAGCCAGCGTAGGGGTCATCGCATCCACGCGCCGGCGGGTCGCCGACGAGCGGCTCGCCCGGAAGCGCCTCTACTACTTCGACGCTGGTCACCGGGGTGAGGGGCCGCGTGAGCGGCCCCTCACCGTTTGTCTAGGCGGCGAGGGCGACGGGAGCGGCCTCGGCGACGAGCGTCGAGAGCTGCTCGCGAAGCCGCGCCAGGACGAGCGGGTCGGTCAGGTTCCCCGCCTCGTCGAACTTCTCGTGGGCGCGGGCGACCGGAATCTCGCCGGCGATGACCCGGGCACCGGCGATCCCGAGGATACGGCGGAGGTCTTGCTGTGCCCAGATCGCCCCGTACTGGCCCGTCGTCGCACCTGCCACGGCGACGGTCTTGCCGCGGAGCACCGCGTCCTCGGGTGGTCGCGACGCCCAGTCGATCGCGTTCTTCAGCACGCCGGGGACCGAGCCGTTGTACTCCGGCGTCACGACCAGGAGCGCGTCGGCAGCAGCGATTCGTCGGCGAAGGTCTCGCACGCTCGCCGGAGGATCCTCGCCGTCGATGTCGGCGTCGTACGGCGGGAGGTCGCCGAGCCCGTCGTACAGCTCGATCTCGGCGCCCTCCGGGGCGCACCGCGCCGCGGCTCGTGCGAGCGCCGTGTTGTGCGAGTCCCTGCGAAGGCTTCCGGAGAGGGCGAGGATCTGCATCGTCGTCAGGCGGCCTTCACCGCCGAGAAGCTGGCGTACAGCGCGACGTCGTCCGGGAGCAGGAAGCCGCCGCCCGGAAGCGGCGCGTTCCAGTCGACGCCGAACTCCGTTCGGTCGATCGTGCCGGCGAGGTCGACGCCGATCCGCTCGTTGCCCCAGGGATCGGAGCCCGAGCCGACGAAGGTGCCGCGGAGCTCCACGGGCTTCGTGATGCCCTTGATCGTCATCTCACCGGTCACGACGAGCTCGTCGTCGACGAGCTCGATCGACGTCGACGCGAACCGGAGCTCTGGGTACCGCTCCGCGTCGAAGAAGTCGGGCGAGCGAAGGTGCCCGTCACGTGTCTCGTCGTGCGTCGTGATGCCGGCGACCGAGACGGTGCCCTCGATGGACGGAGTCTCGCCGCCCTCGATCGTTCCGCCGACGTCGACCGCACGCCCCTTCACGGTCGCGAGCCCGAGGTGCTTGACGACGAACTCCACGGTCGAGTGCGTCGGATCGATCGACCACGTTCCGGCCGGGATGACTGTCGCCGAGGTCTCTGCGAGGATGGACATTGGAGATCCTCCCTTGTGTCCGCTACTATTGATCACACAAGCAATCTACCACGAGAAAGATGCCTAGTCAAGTATTGAGTGAGCAATCGGTTGCGGTGCAGGCGTTCGTCGCGCTCGTGCGTGCGCACTCGGCGACCACGCGTCGACTCAATGCCCAGCTCACGGCCGAGCACGGCCTCACGATCAGCGACTACGAGGTACTGCTGCGACTCTCACGGGCTCCCGAGCGCCGCCTGCGCCGCGTCGACCTCGCCGAGCAGGTGCTCCTCACCGCGTCCGGCATCACCCGGCTCCTCGACGGGCTCGAACGATTGGGCTACGTGGAGCGAGGCTCGTGCGACACGGACCGGCGGGTCGTCTACGCCGTCCTCACGGACGGAGGCTTCGCGAAGCTCCAGGAGGCCGGGGCGAGCCACCTCCCTCAGATCGACGCGCTCTTCGCGGCCCGCTTCGACGAGGATCAGATCGCCGATCTCGAAGCGCTGCTCGGGCGGCTCTCGGACGGGCAGGACGACGACACGCCCTGCGAACCGCCCGCGTCCGCGTAGCTCACGAGTCGCCGAAGTTCTGCCAGTAGCGGCTCGGAGTCGGGCCGCGCTGGCCCTGGTACTTCGATCCGATGCCCTCCGATCCGTAGGGCCGCTCGGCCGGCTCGGTGAGCTGCACGAACGAGAGCTGGCCGATCTTCATCCCGGCATAGATGGTGATCGGGAGGTTCGCGACGTTCGAGAGCTCGAGCGTGACGTGGCCGTCCCAGCCGGGGTCGATGAAGCCGGCGGTCGAATGGATCAGGAGGCCGAGCCTGCCGAGACTGCTGTTGTGGGTCGGAACGTACGATCGCGTCGCCAGGAAAAGGCCGCTCGGTGAGAGCACCTGGATGCATCGCACCGGAACCGAGGGAACCTCTCGAACGTCGGAGATGGCGCGGAAACGATGGAAGCGGCCCGCGGATTTCTGTCGCGCGAGCTTGCGTTCCAGTCGAAAGACGGGTCGGTCCGGCGTGAACTGCACTTCGTACTTCGACCCGCAGTCTCGGCCGTTCAGCATCGCCCGCTTCCGCGCGAGCGTCGGTCGGAAGCCGAGGCTCGCGACGAGCTCTCGGTACTGATCGGCGAGTCCCTCGTCGATCGTCGTCAGGTCGCAGCGGCCCAGCGAGTCGACGTAGCCATCGGTGTCCATCAGCCCGGCGAGCAGCCCGGTGCGCTGTTCGATCGACGCCTGGAGGTAGTCGTTCGGGATCAGCTTCTGGCCGAGGAGCCCCGTCCAGCGCAACGTACTGGAGAGCGAGTCGTTCATGGACATGCGCCCCGTCAGGCTGTCCCTCGTGTGTCCGGCGCCGCCGAGCCGGTACACGAGGGGCCGTGTCCGCTGAGCTGCGACGGCGTACCCACAGCGCTCGATCTCTCGCAGGATCCCGGCGTCTGCGCGGGTGATCTCCGCCTTCGTTTGCGTCCCGTCTCCGATCCACGCTCCGAGGACGTACGGGTCGATGGGGAGCTCCCGCGTCGGATAGCGGACTGGCTGCGCAAGAGCGACTTGGTGATTGCGTTCGCCTCGCACGAAGAGCGACCGTTCGATCTCGGCCGTCGTGACCACGTGCTCCCGGTGCCCGCCATGACTGCGCCCTGCCTTGTCGCAGGTGCGCCACTGGTGCGTCTCGTCGCACACGATCGACGTGCCGTCGGAGAACACGACCTCCCGGCAGGGCCGTCCGCTCATCGGCTCGGTCGCTTGCATGACCATCGTCGGCTGTCCGGTTTCGTCGAAGACGAGGTCTCCTGCATGCAGCTCCTCCATCGTGCGCCAGCCGAATGGAGTCGGGATCTCCGTATCGAGTGCGAGCGCCTTGCCCTCGAGCCTGGCGACGAGGTCGTCGGGGAGCGTCACGCGCTCGAGGGTGGATCCGAGAACGAATTCGCCCGGGTGCAGGATGAATGCTTCCTCGTCCGAGACCTCGACGAGCTCCGTGAGGCCCTCCTGCTCCGCCTTGACGTCGATGAACGGATAGCGCGAGTTCCTGAAGACGCGGAAGTAGCGGTCGACGCGCACATCCACGCTCGACGGTTGCATCAGCTCCGGCGCGAACGGCTCGATTCCGATCCGGCCATCGTCGATGAGCCGCCTGATGGTTCGGTCGGAGAGGACCACGCGGGCGATTCTACGAGCCGAGTCCGAGGCCGAGGCTGCGCTCGTGGAACCCGTGCTGCGATAGGGTCACTGGACGGTGTCGATGCTGTTCCCACCCATCGACCCGAACGGCCGCTTTCGCGAACGCCGTGCGGCCGCGCGCCGCCGCCGGAGGCTGCGGCGGAGCGCGCTCAGCGCGCTGCTTCTGGTTGCCGTCCTGGTCCTCGGTGCAGGCGCTCGCTTCGTGGGTGGAGGGACGAGCGCCTCGAGTGGACCGACGAGCGCAGCGCCGGTGGCCTCCGCGGCGCCGGCCCACAGCGCCCTTCCGATCGAGGTTCGCGGGGTCCACGTGACGATGGGGCTCGCGTCGCTGCCGGGCAAGCTCGACGACTACCTCGCGCTCCAAAAGGACGGCATGACGGCGATCGAGCTCGACGTGAAGGACGAGAACGGTCAGATCGCGTTCATGACGCACGCCTCGCCGCTCGTGTCGAGGGTCGGTGCGACGCGCGACTTCTACTCTCCGCGTGCCGTCGCCCGCGAGGTGCATGCCCGCGGTCTCTACCTCATCGGGCGTGTCGTCACCTTCGACGACCCGATCCTCGCGCACGCGCGCCCCGATCTCGCGATCCGGAGGAGTGACGGCTCGGTCTGGGAGGACGGCGCGGGATTGGCGTGGACGGACCCGTACGACAAGCGGGTCTGGAAGTACGACGTCGATGTCGCAGCTGCGGCGGCGCGCGCCGGATTCGACGAGATCCTCTTCGACTACGTTCGCTTCCCCTCCGACGGCGACGTCGGCGCCACGGTGTCCGCGAACCCGGATCGGCTCGCGAAGCGCGACGCGGTGCCCTCGTTCCTCCGCTATGCCCGCAGTCGCCTGCACCCGCTCGGCGTCCGGATATCCGCCGCCGTGTTCGGCCTCTCGGGTAGTCGGGACCTGGGGATCGGACAGCTTCCCAGGCGGATGGCGCCGTATGTGGACGCGATCTACCCGATGACGTACCCCTCGCTCTTCGGCCCGGGTGAGCTCGGGCTCACCGATCCGAGTGCGACCCCGGGCGCGACGGTCTCGCGGGCGCTCGCACGGTTCCGGGCGACGCTTCGTGGCCGTGGCGCCCTGCTCGTTCCGTGGGTGCAGGACTGGAGCTTCACGCGCACGTACGGAACCGACGAGGTTCGCGCGCAGATCCAGGCGGCGCGCCTCGCGGGCGCCAAGGGGTTCATGCTCTGGAACGCCCAGGGCGTGTACTCCGACGGGACGCTCGGGCCTTCCGCGGGCTGAGCTTCCTACGGCGCCAGACGCGCACGGCGCCACGCGTTGCCGGTGCGCGTGTAGCGGATCCGATCGTGCAGGCGATCGTCTCGATGCGACCAGAGCTCGATCGTCTCGGGTACGACCCGAAAGCCGCCCCAGAAGGGCGGGAGCACGACGTCGACCCCGCCGTGATCGCTAGCGGCTGCGGCGACGAGACGATCGAGCTCGGCGCGGTCGCGGACGACGCGCGACTGCGGCGAGGCCCAAGCCGCGATCCTGCTCCTGTGTGGTCTCGTCTGCCAGTAGGCGAGGGACTCGTCCGTGCTGACCTCTTCGACCGATCCTTCGACCCGAACCTGCCGGCCCAGCTCCCACCAGTGGAGGACGAGCGCCGCGTGCGGGTTCGCACGTAGCTCCCGGCCCTTGCGCGAGTCCTTGTTCGTGAAGAAGACGAAGCCCGCGTCGTCGTAAGCGCGGAGGAGGACGACACGCGCAGACGGCCGTCCGTCCACGTCGGCGGTGGCCAGCGTCATCGCGTGCGCCTGTGGACAGGCATCCTCCGCCTCGGCCAGCCACGACCCGAACTGCGCGATGGGGTCCGGGTCGAGATCCGCGACGTCCACGGGCAGAGGATGCCGGTGGAGCCGGTCGGGGAGCGTGCTCGAGCTGCGGTACGAGACGGACCGTGTCGGGATCCTCCGATAGGCTGGAAACGTGGCGGCTACACGGGTTATCGACGTGCGGACCGAGATTCCCGGTCCGCGCTCGCGGGAGATCTTCGAGCGCGAGCAGGCGGCGGTCGCGCGCCCTCTCATCGTCCACGAGCCGGTGGTCGTCGCGGAAGCGCGCGGCGCGACGATCACCGACGTCGACGGGAACACCTTCGTCGATTTCGTCGGCGGTGTCGGGGTGGCCAACGTCGGCCACAACCACCCGCGGGTGGTCGAGGCGATTCACGAGCAGGTCGACCGCTTCCTCCACACCGACTTCACGGTCGTCGCGTACGAGGGGTACATCGAGCTCGCGGAGCGACTCGGTGCGATTGCACCCATCTCCGGCGATGTCCGCTGCGCGTTCTTCAACGCGGGAACGGAGGCGGTCGAGAACGCGGTCAAGCTCGCACGGCTGTATACGAAGCGGCAGGGCGTCATCGCGTTCGAAGGAGCGTTCCACGGCCGCACGCTGCTGGCGCTGACGATGACGTCGAAGACGCATCCGTACAAGAAGGGCCTGGGGCCGTTTGCGCCGGAGGTGTATCGGGCGCCGTACCCGAATTCGTACCGTGGGCCAGACGCGTCCGGGGCGCTCGCAGCGGTCGAACGGCTCTTCACCACACATGTCTCGCCCGAACACGTCGCAGCAATCGTCTTCGAGCCACAGCAGGGAGAGGGCGGCTTCATCCCCGCCGCGCCTGCGTTCGTGGCCGGTCTGCGCGAGATCTGCGACGAGCACGACATCGTCCTCGTCGCCGACGAGGTGCAGTCGGGATTCGGCCGTACCGGGCGGATGTTCGCGATGGAGCACTTCGGCGTCGAGCCGGACCTGATGACCGTCGCCAAGTCGATCGCCGGCGGCCTGCCGCTCTCTGGCGTGGTCGGCAGGGGCGAGATCATGGACGACCCGCACGCCGGTGCGATCGGAGGGACGTTCATCGGCAATCCCGTCGCGCTCGCCGCCGCCTCCGCGGTGCTCGACGTCTTCGAGGAGGACGACCTCGTCGCTCGCGCAAACGAGATCGGGGCCGTCGTTCGCAGCCGGATGCTCGAGTGGCAGGGGCGCTGGGCCGAGGTCGGCGACGTCCGGGGTCTCGGGGCGATGCTCGCGATCGAGCTCGTCCGTGACGCGGAGAGCAAGGCGCCGGCGCCCGAGTTGACGGACGCAGTCGTCGACGCTGCTCTTCAGCGCGGGCTTCTGCTCCTGAAGGCGGGTGTGTACGGGAACTGCATCCGGGTGCTGTGCCCGTTGACCATCGCCGAGCCCGAGCTCGACGAGGGTCTCGCGGCCTGGGAGGACGCGCTGGCGGAGGTGCTCGGCTAGCAGCCGGCGCGCGACGGAGGCCCGCGGGCGCGGCTCCGATCCGCAGAACCCTTCTGAACGCCTCCGCATCGTCCCGCCGACCTGGTTCGACGGGGCCCGATCGGCGACACTCCTGATCGTGAGCGCGGCGGAGGAGCGCAAGCTCGTCACGGTGCTCTTCGCCGACCTGGTCGGCTCGACGGCGTATGCGGGCGACCGTGATCCGGAGCGCGTTCGCGTCCAGCTCCAGCGGTTCTACGACGCGATGCGCGCCGAGATCGAGCTCACCGGAGGAACGGTCGAGAAGTTTGCGGGCGACGCCGTCATGGCGGTCTTCGGCACGCCGGCCTCACTCGAGGACCATGCGGAGAGGGCGCTGCACGCCGGTCTCGCGATGCAGCAGCGGATGCGTGAGCTCTTCGGCGGCGGCCTGGAGCTCCGGATCGGCGTCAACACGGGCGTCGTCGTCTCGGGGACGTCGCGCGAGAGCAGCTCGTTCGTGACCGGCGACGCAGTGAACGTCGCAGGGCGACTGGAGCAGGCGGCGGCACCGGGAGAGGTGCTCGCCGGCGAGCGCACCGTCGCCGCGGTCGGTGCGGCGTTCGAGTTCGGTCCGCTGCGGATGGTCGAGGCGAAGGGAAAGCGCGACGGAGTCGCCTGCCGACCTGTTCTCCGGGCGCTCACCCTCATGCGTCCGCGCGGAGCGTCCGGCATGCGGCGTGTCTTCGTCGGCCGTGAGGCTGAGCTCGACCTGCTCCTCGCGACGTTCAGACGCGTGTCCGCTCAGGGTGAGCCGCACCTCGTCTCGATCGTCGGCGAACCGGGTGTCGGCAAGACCCGTCTCATCCGCGAGCTCTACGAGGCGCTTTCGGAGGAGGAGCCGTCTCCGATCCGGCGCACCGGTCGCTGCCTGCCGTACGGGGACGGGATCACGTACTGGCCGGTCGGCGAGGTGCTCAAGGAGCATCTCGCATTGCTCGAGAGCGATCCTCCGGAGGAGATCCGCCGCCGCCTGGGCGACCGACAGATCCTCGGGCTCGCACTGGGGCTCGAGGTCGCGACGAGACTTCATCCCCTCGAGGCTCGTGAGCAGCTGCACGATGCCGTCGTCTCCTTCGTCGAGGGGCTCGCGGCGGAGCGCACGCTGGTGCTGCTCGTCGAGGACATCCACTGGGGCGAAGACGACCTGCTCGACCTACTCGAGCGCATCGTCGCGGAGGCTCGGGCGCCGATTCTCCTACTCGCGACGGCGCGTCCCGAGCTCCTAGACAGGCGCGCGGGTTGGGGCGGCGGCCGGCGAAACTCGACCCTCATCTGGCTCGACCCGTTGCCCGCCCGGGTCACCGAGAGCATGCTCGACGAGCTGGTCGGGCTCGAGCTGCCGGCCGCCGTCCGCGAGCTGGTGGTCGAGCGCACCGCGGGGAACCCGTTCTTCGTCGAGGAGCTGGTCGGGGAGCTGGTGGACACCGGCATCCTCCGCCGTAGCGATGACGGCTGGTCGGTCGGCGAGCTGCCGACCGCCTTCGTCGCGCCCGACACGGTCCGTGCCGTCATCGCGGCTCGCATCGACCGCCTCCCTGCAAACGAGAAAGCGGCCCTCCAGGCGGCGGCGGTCGTCGGTCGCGTCTTCTGGCCGAGCCACGTCGTGCATCTCCTGGGAGACGAGGTGCCTGACTTCGACCTACTCGAGGAGCGCGACTTCATCCGCCGCCGCGGGCCGTCCACCATGGCGGGTGAGCGCGAATACGCCGTGAAGCACGCGCTGACGCGAGAGGTCGCATACGCGAGCATCCCGAAAGCGCGCCGGGGTCGTCTCCACGCCGCGCTTGCCGACTGGCTGGTCGCGAGTGACCCCTCGAAGGACGAGCACGCTTCGTTGCTCGCGTACCACTACGCAGAGGCAGTGCGCCCGGACGACGTCGACCTCGCCTGGGCGAACGAGCCCCACGAGCTGGACCGGCTTCGCGCTCAGGCGGTCCGATGGCTTCGCCGGGCAGCAGACATGGCGGCGGCGCGCTGCGAGATGGACGAGGCCGTCGAGCTCCTGGGCCGTGCGGTCGACCTCACCGACGACGAGCACGAGCGCGCGCTCCTCTGGCGGGAGATCGGCTACGCCCAGGCGTTGCGCTACGACGGGGAAGCGTTCTGGGCCGCGGTCGAGCGCTCGCTCGAAGGGCCTCTCGACGACGCCGAGCGCGCGGGCGCGTATGGGCTGCTCGCGTTCCAGACCTCCATCCGGTCCGGCATGTGGGCGGTCCGGCCGCAGCGTGACGACATCGAGGACTGGGTCGAACGTGCGCTCGAGCTTGCACCTCCTCTCAGCGAAGCCAGAGCCCGTGCGCTCCTCGCGCGAGCGCACATCGATCCGTCAGTGGCGTCGGAAGAGCTTCTGCAGTCGATCGACGGCATCACGGCCGAGCTCGAAGACCCGGACCTTCGGTCGTTCGCTCTCGCCGTGCGGAGCCACGCCAGCTTCGAGCGCTTCCGCTTCACGGAGTCGGCCGAGTGGGCCGATCGCCGGCTCGAGCTCGCTACGGAGATCGACGATCCGGACGGTCTCTGCGAGATCTACGAGTCCAGCGTTCCCGTTGCGGTCGTGATGGGCAGCTTCGTGGACGCCGACCGACTGGCGCAGCTGCACTGGGACATCGCCAAGAGGCTTTCGATCCATCATCGAGTGCACTCGATCTCGCTCGGGCTGGAGACAGCCGATGCGCTCGGGGACTGGGCCGCGATCGTCGCCCGGACGGACGAGATGACCGAGGCGGTGTCTCGGAATCTCGACACCCCGTGTGTGCGGAACCCACGTGATCTGCTGCTCTCCTCGCTCGCGCATTGGTGCACGGGCGCCGAGGATCGGTCGCGGTCTCTCGAGAGCGAGGCGAACGCTCTCATGGGCCAGGGACACGAGCGTGAGCTGAACCCTGTGCGCTTGCGCCTCGCTCTGGTCCGGCGGGAGACCGACCACGTTCGAGAGCTCGTCTCGATTCCATTCGCTCGGACCTTCGTCTGGGGACCCGCTGTCTTCGGCACGCTCCTCGACGCTCTCGCGGCACTCCGCGATCGGGATCGGCTCGAGCGGGAGGCGCCGGTGTTCCTCGAGGAGGAGACGGTCGTCGAACCCTTCGCGCTCCGTGCCCTCGGAATCGTGCGCGGTGACGACGAGCTGCTCGCGCTTGCGGACCAGCGATTCGCTGCACTTGGCCTCGTCTGGCATCGCGCTCAGACGGAGCGTCTACTCGCGGGCGTCTAGTACAGGAGACCCGAGCGGCGCTCGTGTCGCTCGAGCGCCAGCTCGATCAGGCGGTCGAGGAGAGCGTCGTAGCGGATCCCTGAAGCCTCGAACAGCTTTGCGTACACGCTCGTGGAGGTGAAGCCGGGGATCGTGTTCAGCTCGTTGACGACCACCTCACCGTCGGGGCGGACGAACAGGTCGACGCGCGCCATCCCCTCGCACTCGGTCGCGACGAACGACTCGACCGCCAGCTCGCGGACACACTCGCTCGCGTCGTCGGGGATTCGCGCGGGGACGATCAGGTCCATCCCGCCCTCGTCGTACTTGGCCGAGTAGTCGTACCACTCCGCGTGGGCGACGATCTCGCCGACCGCTGACGCGATCGGGTCGCGATTGCCGAGGACGCCGCACTCGACCTCAGTGCCGGGCACGAGCTCCTCGATCAGAACCTTGTCGTCGTGTCGCCGGGCGAGCTCGACCGCCGCCTCCAGCTCGGCTTCGGCGTGCACCTTTGTGATCCCGACCGAGGAGCCGAGGCGCGCGGGCTTGACGAAGACCGGGTAGGTAAAGTCGTGTCGCACCGGATCGCCGTCGCGGAGCGTGACGTTGCGTGCGACCGAGATCCCGCGATCGCGGAGGACGGCTTTGAAGAGATCCTTGTCCATGCAGAGCGCGGAGGCGGCGACTCCGGCTCCGACGTAGGGGATGCCCGCGAGCTCGAGCAGGCCCTGGACGGTCCCGTCCTCGCCGAACGGACCGTGCAGGATCGGAAGGACGACATCGATCCGCCCGAGCGCCTCCGCGGGAGGAGAGCTCGCGACGACGGGGAGCGTCTCGACCGTCGGCTCTTCTCCCGGTGACGCGAGCGCCGCATTCGCGGGGGGTCCGAGTCGCCAGCGCCCGTCGCGCGCGATCTCGATCGTGGTCGTCTCGTAGCGTGCGGGATCGAGCGCGGCGGCGACTGACGCGGCCGAGGCGAGAGAGATCTCGTGCTCGCTCGAGCGGCCGCCGGTGAGGACAGCCACGCGCAGCTTGTGCCTCACGGCGTCGGCGCCGTCGGGGTCGTCGTGGTCGTCGTCGTGTCGCCCGTGAAGCGTCCGACGAAGAGCGTGACGGAGCTGCCCGGCTTGGCCTGCGTTCCCGGTGCGGGATCCTGCGAGATGACGAAGCCGTCGAGTGTCGGATCGGTCGTGTCCTCGGGGACGACCTTCGACTTGAAGCCGGCCGACTGCAGCGCCGCCTGCGCGTCGGAGAGCTGGAAGCTCGTGACGTCGGGCACCGCGGCGGTCGCCGCACCCTTCGAGACGGAGAGGGTCACCGTGGAGCCCTTGGCCGCCGTCTCCCCGCCGTTCGGCGCCTGGTCGACGACCAGTCCCTTCTCGAGCTCGGAGTCGACGTCGACGCGCGAGACCTGGAAGCCCGCCTTCTGGAGCTGAGAGGCGGCGTCCGCGTACTGGATCCCGATCACGCTCGGCACGCTGATCGGCTTCGGCCCGGAGGAGACGTTGATGCGGACCTGCGTCCCTTCGACAACGGTCACCCCGGCAGCGGGGTTCTGGGCCACGACCTGGTTCTCAGGCTTGTCGGAATGCACGTTTGCAACTTGAGCGTCGAGACCGGCCTGGGTGAGCTTTTGGACCGCGTCGGTCGCGCTCTCGCCGACGACGCTCGGGATCGTCACCTGCGGCTTCCCGGAGGAGACGTCGATGACGACGGTCGTGTCCTTGTCGACGCGTGTCCCCTCGGTCGGGCTCTGCGCGAAGACGAACCCCTCCTCGACGTCCGAGTTGGGCTTGCGGACGACCTTCGGCGTGAGGTTCTTGTTCAGGACGAGGTTCACGGCCTGCGTCTGCTGGAGCCCGACCACGTACGGCACGGCGATCGGCGCCTGGCTCTGGATCTGGCGCTGGATCGCCTCGTACAGGAGCCAGCCGCCGGCGACGATCGCGAGCACCGCGCCGATCCCCAGGAACCACGGCCAGATCGCACGGCGGCGGGGCGGCGGCTCGTACTGCGGCGGGTAGCCGGCCGGCCGGCGGAGCTGCGTCGCCGCTGTGTCGGCGTCGAGTGCCCGCCCGCCTGCGAGGACGATCGTCGCGGCGTCCGAGGTCTCCATCGGCACGTGCCCGCCGTGGGCGACGGTCTCGAGGTCGGCGTCCATCGCTGCCGCCGACTGGTAGCGCTCCGCAGGTTCCTTGGCGAGCGCGCGGAGGACGACGAGATCGAGGTCCGGAGGCACCTCGGGTCGAAGCTCGGACGGCGGAGCCGGCACCTCCGAGAGGTGCTTCATCGCGATCTCCACGGGCGTCTCGCCTGTGAACGGCACCTCGCCGGTGAGGAGCTCGTAGAGGACGATTCCGGCCGAGTAGAGGTCGGAGGTCTGGTCGACCGGCGCCCCGCGTGCCTGCTCGGGCGAGAGGTACTGCGCGGTCCCGATGATCGCGCCTTCCTCGGTCATCTGGCTCGGGCCGGCGCGGGCGATGCCGAAGTCCGTCACCTTCACGACGCCCTCGGG
>DASSQE010000083.1:0-2566 GCA_035702645.1 Gaiellaceae bacterium | reverse complement strand
ACGCCGGCCGATCCCCTATCGCACGAGCGGGCCGCAATACGCGCACAAGCCCAGGACGGGCAGCTTCAGGGAGAGCGAGCCCGCTCACGGCGAGCAGGATGACATTGGGCTTCAGGGGTTTTCCGCGCGATCGGCATTCCGACGCGAATGCCGGTCTTGCGCAAAGGTCATGGGTAGAGGCCCCTCGTCGTCGTCGCCTCGGCGACGCGCTGGACGGCGAGCCCGTACGCCGCCATGCGCATGCTCGTCTGCTTGTTCTCCCGCGTCTGCCAGGTCTCCTCGAACGCACGGACGACGATGTCGTGGAGCTTCGCGTTCACCTCGTCCTCGCGCCAGAAGTACTCCTGCAGCCCCTGCACCCACTCGAAGTACGACACGACGACGCCGCCGGCGTTGGCCAGGACGTCCGGCAGGACGAGGATGCCCTTGTCCTCGAGGATCGCGTCCGCGGAGGGCGTCACGGGCCCGTTCGCGCCCTCGCAGACGATCTTCGCCTTGATGCGGTCGGCGTTCTCCTCGGTGACGACCTGCTCGAGCGCGCAGGGCGCGAGGATGTCGCACGGAACCTCGAGCAGCTCCTCGTTCGTGACCGCCTCCGCATGGGCGAGCCCATCGAGCGTGCCGCGCTCCTGCTTGTGCGCGAGCGCGGCGGGGACGTCGAGGCCGTCCGGGTTGTAGGCGCCGCCCTGCGAGTCGGATACCGCCACGACCTTCGCCCCCTCCTCGTGCAGGAGCCGCGCGAGGTGCGATCCGACGTTCCCGAACCCTTGGATCGCGACCGAGTACTCGTCCATGCGCTCGCCCTGCTTCACGGCCGCGGCCTGGATGCAGTAGAGACCGCCGCGCGCCGTCGCCTCCTCGCGCCCGAGGGAGCCTCCGACGGAGAGCGGCTTCCCGGTGACGACGCCGAGGACCGAGTGTCCTTTGTTCATCGAGTACGTGTCGAAGATCCAGGCCATGATGCGGCCGTCCGTGCCGACGTCGGGGGCGGGGATGTCCCGCTCGGGGCCGATGTCGTTGATGATCTCGCTCGTGTAGCGGCGCGTCAGCCGCTCGAGCTCCCGCTCCGAGAGCCGCTTCGGGTTGCACACGACTCCGCCCTTCGCGCCGCCGAAGGGCAGCCCCATCAGCGCGCATTTCCACGTCATCCACATGGCGAGCGACTTGACCTCGTCCTTGGTCACGTCCGGGTGGTAGCGAATCCCTCCCTTCGACGGCCCCCGAGCGATGTTGTGCGTGACGCGGTACCCGAGGTAGACCTCGATCGACCCGTCGTCCATCTGCACCGGGATCGAGACCTCGACTGCCTTCTTGCACTGGGAGAGGACGCGGATCAGGTTCGGGTCGATGGCGAACACCTCGCCGACCCGCCGAAGCTGCGACTTCGCGATCTCGAATGGGTTCTCGCGAAGGTGGGACGCCTCAGCTGTGCTCATCGAGCATGGCCTCCTGGCTCGTCTGGACGGGGCGAGGATACACCCGTCCTCAGCCGTTCCCTCGGTGGAACTACCGAACCCGATAGGGGACTGTTACGGCCTGTGTCGGCGTCCCGTCACCCGGCCGAGCGACGATCCGGACGGTGTAGCTCCCACGCCGCAGCCGCTCGCCGTTTGGGCCACGTCCGGTGAGGCCGAAGGTGTACCGACCCGGGAGGAGCTCCCGCCGGCTCGCGAGGACTCCGAGGAGCTTCTTCCCCCGCCAGAGCTGCACCGCGAGGAGGTCGACCGGCCGCACCTGCGGTACCGGTGACGGGATCACGGCGCCGGCGACCAGGCCGAGGACGTCCGGCGTCGCGTCCGACACGCGTCCGCCGTTCGTCTTCAGCGTGACCCTCGAGATCAGACGCACGTTGCGCGAGGGGAGCGCCAACCCCCACGGCAGTCGAACCGAGGGAGAGCCGCCGACGCGGAGGGTGAGCGTTCCGGTCGCGGCAGTCGCGTCCTTCGCGAGCGCGCTCGTGTCCGAGCGGGCGACGACCTCGGCGCTCGCCCCGACCGCGAGACGCAGGTGCGATGGGTCGACCGTGAGGGCGAGGCCCACGGGTGCATCCTTCGCGTCGATCGAGACGGACAGCGGCCGCGCAGAGACGTTCCGCACGACGAACGTGCGCTCGAGCTGCGGCGAGCTGCGCCTCACGGTCCCGAACGAGATCGCGGACGGTTCCGTGACGATCTCCTGCTGCACCGCGGAGCGCAGGTCGAGGAGTCCCGCGCCGGTGGCGGTCGAATCGCTCTCGAGCGGCGTCGCCGAGCCGACCAGTAGCGCATCGAGCTCCGTCGCCGTGGCCCGGGGGTGGCCCTGCGCGAGCACCGCGGCCGCACCCGCGGTAACCGCCGCCGCGACGCTCGTGCCGCTGACCGTCCCGTAGCGGACCTCGCCGTCCGGACCGCGTCCCGGCTCGGACGTGGGCACCGCGACGCCGGGCGCGACCAGCTCCGGCTTGACGATCCCGCCGAACCCGAGCCCGCGTGACGAGAAGGTGGCGATCGAGCTGCCTTCGCCGTTCGCGGCGACCCCGACCGCCCCGATCGACACCGTCACGGGGATCCCGGCCGCGAGGAGCGCC
>DASSQE010000082.1:0-4569 GCA_035702645.1 Gaiellaceae bacterium | reverse complement strand
CGCGACAGTGCCGTCCGCGAGCGGGACCGTCTCCAGCTCGCCGCCACGGGTCTCTCTCACGTACAGCGAGGCGGTCGAGCCTCGGTTCGCGATCGTGTCCGTGACGAACGCGGCCGGAGAGCAGAAGACGGCGGGAAGCCCGGCGCGCTCGCCCTCGAACCCGGACCAGCTCGACGTGCCCCTCCAGCATCTCGACGAGGGCTGGTACCTCGTCTACTGGCGCGTGGTCTCCGTCGACGGGCATCCCGTCCGCGGCGCCTTCACGTTCGCCGTCGGCCCGAACCCGGGGCCGGCGCCGCAGTTCGTGATCCCGTCGATCAGCGAGACGGCCGCGACCCCGGGCTTGCTCATCGCCCGCTGGGCCGTGTTCCTGTCGGTCATGGCCGCGATCGGGCTCCTCGTGTTTCGCGCCGTCATCGCGCGCCCCGTGCGACAACGCGTTCCCGGCAGCTCGCTGCGCACCGTCACGATCGCCTTCCTCGTTGCCGTCGGGACCGCGCTCGTCGCGACGCCGATCTACGTGTACGCCGCGACTGCCAAGTTCTCGCTGCGCTCGATCCGGGATATCGGCGCGTTGACGCCGTTGCTGCGCGAGTCCGCCTTCGGCCGCAGCATGCTCGACCTCGAGCTGATCCTCGCGCTCCTCGCGATCGCGTCAGTGATCCTGCTCCGAGTCGAGCGGCCCGATTCGCGCCAGCGCCCGATCTCCGAGCTGCTCGCGCTCGTCGGCGCGCTGCTCGCCGCGGGGGCGGCCGTGCTCGTTCCCGGCCTCGCCGGCCACGCTGCGGAGACTTCGCCGCGCGGCGTCACGCTCGCGCTCGACTGGATCCACGTCGCATCCGGCTCGCTCTGGATCGGGGGCTTGATCGGGCTGATCGCGCTCGGCGTGAGCCTCGGGAGCGAGCGGCGCATCGCCGCGCTGTCCGTCTCGGTCCCGCGCTTCTCGCGCGTCGCGTTCGTTTCCGTACTAGCGCTGATCGCATCGGGGACGATCGCCGCGATCATCCACCTCCCGACCGTCTCCTCGCTCTGGGAGACCTCGTACGGTCGGGCACTCCTCGTGAAGATCGGGCTCCTCGGGGCGGCGATGCTCTTCGCGCCGATCAACATGCTCCGCAACACGCCGCGGCTCCAGAACGCCGAGGCGGAGCCCGAGAAGGCGAAGGAAGCGGCCTCGCTCCTCCGCGTGCTCGTAAGCGGCGAGATCGTCCTCGTCGCAGCGGTGATCTTCGCCGCAGGCGTCCTCTCGAGCCTGCCGCCGCCCCCGAAGGCGCTCGCAGGCATCTCGAGCGCAACGACCCGCGTCGGGCCCGGCGCCGTCGTCAAGACGGTCGAGCACGGCCCGTACACGCTCCAGTTCAAGGTCGACCCGAACCGGGCCGCCGTCCCGAACGCGTTCACGGTCTCGATCACGAAGAACGGCCAGCCCGTCCGCGGCGCGGACGTGACGACCACGTTCACGATGCTCGACATGGAGATGGGCCAGCTCGCGTACAGCTTCTCCGAGACGGCGCCGGGTGTGTACACGCGGACCGAGCCCGCGCTCGTCATGGTCGGGCACTGGGAGCTCTCGTTCGACGTCAGGCCGCCGAACGGCGAGCCGTTCAAGGTCCAGCTCGTGGACAAGGCCACGGGATGACCGAGCAGGAGCAGGCGACGTCGGGCGTCCCGCTGAACCTGCTGCTCGCGCTCGTCGCGTTCGCGGCGGGGGCGGTCGCCGTGCTCGTCGTCACGCTGCTCGCGGTGAGCACGCTTGGCTAGGGGCATCGCGTGTCTCGCAGCGGCGCTCGTTGCAGCCGCGGTCGCCGCTGCCTCCGCCCCGCCGATCGCGCACGCGGACGGAGACCCGGCGAGCGACGTCCTCTACACCCAGCACGCCTTCGTCCCCTTCGACACGAAGAGCTCGAAGGGAGCGCAGACCGCGCTGACCACCGCGATCGCGAACGCCACTCGCGCCGGATATCCGATCAGGGTCGCGGTCATCGAGACGATCCCCGACCTCGGCGCGGTCACCTCGCTCTGGGGCAAGCCGAAGGAGTACGCGCGCTTTCTCGACCTCGAGCTCGTGTGCTGCTACAAGGGCCCGCTCCTCGTCGTCATGCCCTCCGGGATCGGGTTTGCCCACTACAAAGCAGGGACGGCGAAGGAGGACCGCCGGCTGGCGTCCATCCCGGTCGAGCAGGGGGACGACGGCCTCGTGCTGGCCGCCGCGAAGGCGGTCGTCGCGCTCTCCACGCAGGCGGGCCACCCGATCGCGATGCCGTCCGTGTCGAAGACGACGAGCTCGTCGGGACTCGGCCAGCGGGCACTCGCCGGAGGCGTCGTGCTCGTCGTCGTGCTCGTCCTTGTCGGCGTGTTCTGGCTCGTCCGCCGACGTGCGGGCGGAGCGCCCGCCTGATCGAGTCAGACCTTCCAGCCGCGCCGCCTCGCCTGCCTCGTCTCCCGCGCCCGCTGCCGCCAGCGCCGCTTCAGCTCGCGATGCTCGCGCGAACCTCGCCGCCTGGTGACCGCCGCGAGCTCCCGCTGGAGCTTCAGGTAGCTCTTCCACCGCTCCGGATCGAGGTCGCCGGTGGCGAGCGCTTCGCGGATCGCACAGTCCGGCTCGGTCTCGTGCGCGCAGTCGGTGAACCGGCAGTCGGCTGCGAGCTCGGCGATATCGGCGAAGGCTGCGTCGACGTCGCCCTCCCAGACCTGGAGCTCACGGAGCCCCGGCGTGTCGAGGAGCAGCGCGCCGCTCGGGAGGACGAGGAGCTGCCGGTGGCGCGTCGTGTGCCGGCCGCGACCGTCGGCCCGGAGGTCCCCCGTCGGCATCAACTGCCGCCCGGCAAGCCGGTTCGCGAGCGTCGACTTACCGACGCCCGACGATCCGAGGAGCGCGATCGTCTGTCTGGGCTCGAGCAGCGCCGACACCGCGTCGATCCCTTCCCCGCTCACGTTGCTCACCGGCAGCACAGGGACGCCCATCGCGAGGCCCTCCGCCTCGACGGGCTTCGAAGCGTCGTCGAGGAGGTCGAGCTTCGTCAGGACGAGAACCGGGCTCGCGCCGCTGTCCCACGCGGCGGTGAGGTAACGCTCGATGCGGCGCGGGTTGAAGTCCCCGTCGAGGCCGGAGACGAGGAAGACGGTGTCGACGTTGGCCGCGAGGACGTGCTCCTCGACCTTGAGCCACGGGGTCTTGCGGGAGATCTTCGTGCGGCGCGGGAGGACCGCCTCGATCGCATAGCGCTCGCCGCTCGCGTCGCAGACGGCGACCCAATCGCCGACGGCGGGCATGCCCGCGAAGATCTCCTCGTCTCGCAGCCTGCCGCGCGGGTGCGCGAGACGCTCGTCCCGCTCGCTGCGGACGAGATAGCCGCCGCGGTGCTCCGCGACGACGCGCGCGGGCTCGAACCCGCGCTCTTCGTACTGGACGAAGGCCGCCTCGAGCTCGTCGGTCCAGCCGAGGTCGGCCAGGGGTCGAACGGACAAGGTGTGCTCCTTCGCTCGGATGCCATGGCCGCGGCCCGCGGCAACCGACGGAGCGTTCTAGCTCAGAGGATCGTCGCGAGCCGAGGAGTCGTGTGCTGCGCTACGTCTTTCATGACGCGGACCTCCTCTCGCTCGACGGAACTGGAGAAGCGTAGGCGCCGCGGGGGAATCCGTCAACGACGGGGGTACAGTCCGCGCGCATGAGCGACGAGCCCCAGGACCTGACCGCCTTTGTCGCCGAGGCGATGCCGTTCGGCCCGACGCTCGGGATCGAGTCGATCGTCGGCGACGCCGAGGAGGTCGTGGCGACGCTCGCGTGGGCGCCCGAGCTCTGCACGACCGGCGGCGCGCTCCACGGCGGCGTGCTGATGGCGCTCGCAGACTCGGCCGGAGGCGTCTGCGCCTTCCTCAACCTGCCCGCCGGGGCGACGACCGCGACAATCGAGTCGAAGACGAACTTCTTCGGCGCAGTCCGGGAAGGACGTGTCCGCGCGGTCTCGCGTCCGCTCCACCGGGGACGCACGACGATCGTGCTCGAGACCGACCTGCTCGACGAGAACGACCGCCGCGTCGGCCGCACGACCCAGACCCAGGCCGTCCTCGGCGCCGACTGACGGCAGGCTGACGGCAGCCGGACGGCCCGAAACCAAGAGCTATCCTGTCCCGGCCGCGGTGGCGGTAGCTCAGTTGGTAGAGCCCCGGGTTGTGGTCCCGGTGGTCGTGGGTTCGAGTCCCATCCGCCACCCTTCGTCGCTGCGTCTCGGCCGCGTTGGTAGCGTCGCCCGGTGGGCACGATCCGCCACACCCGGATGGGCTGGTGGCTCGAGGAAGCGGGCCGGGTCACGCCGACGCGGCCGCTCGAGGGCGACGCGCTCACGGACGTCGTCGTCGTCGGGGGCGGCTACCTCGGCATGTGGACGGCCTGGCAGCTCCTCGAGCTCGAGCCGAATCTCGACGTCCTCGTGCTGGACGCGGGCCTCGCGGGGCACGGCCCGAGCGGGCGGAACGGCGGCTTCGTCTCGACGCTCTGGGACGACCTCCCGATCCTGCGCGACCGGGTCGGTGACTCCCGCGCGGTCGAGGTCTGCCGTGCCTCCGAAC
>DASSQE010000081.1:0-12344 GCA_035702645.1 Gaiellaceae bacterium | reverse complement strand
CCGGGCTCACTCGGCGACCCCGCGGATCTCGTACGCCGGCGGGACGCCCGCGCGGACCTTCTCGTGCAGCCGGATGATCCCCTCGGTCAGCGCCTCCGGCCGCGGTGGGCAGCCGGGCACGTGGATGTCGACCGGGACGATCTTGTCGACGCCCTGGAGGATCGTGTAGTTGTTGAACATCCCGCCCGAGCTCGCGCACGCGCCCATCGCGATGACCCACTTGGGCTCGAGCATCTGGTCGTAGACCTGCCGCAGCGGCGCGGCCATCTTGTGCGTGACGCGGCCCGAGATGATGAGGAGGTCTGCCTGCCGCGGGGACGAGCTGAACTTCTCCATCCCGAAGCGCGCGATGTCGGAGCGGGAGGAGACGATCGACATCATCTCGATCGCACAGCAGGCGAGCCCGAACGTGTCCGGCCACATCGAGCCGGTCCGCGCCCACGCAACGGCCTTCTCGACGGTGGTGAGGAGGAGCGCGTCCTCGATCTCCGCGACCTCGCGCTCGAAGACGCCGGGACCGCGCTCGGGCCAGAGCACGCGCTCGGACTGGAGCCCCGCCTTCGCGAGCGGACGGTCGCTGACCAGCGGGAGATCCCGTCTCAGTGCCAGTTCAGCGCTCCCTTGCCCCAGATGTAGACGTAGGCGACCGCGAGCACCGCGATGAACGCGATGAACTCGCCGAGCCCGAACCACCCGAGCGCGTTCAGCTGCACGGCGAGCGGGTAGAGGAACACGATCTCGATGTCGAAGAGGATGAAGAGGATCGCCGTCAGGTAGAAGCTGACCGTGAAGCGCCGCTCCCGGCTCGGAGCCTGCTCCGCGACTCCCGACTCGAAGGGCAGCATCTTCTGTCTCGTCCGGGCGCGCGGCCGGCCGGGGAGGATGAACGAGCCCGCGATCATCGTCGCCGGGATCGCCGCAGCCAGGAGTGCGTAGATGAGGAACGGCAGCCAATTTGCGAGCACGAGACGCACCCCCGCGCGGACTTCGGACGACTCGCGACGAAACCTACCACTCCCCTTCTCGGGCGCACGAAGGGATCCGCATCACGGCACGGAATGAGCGATGCGACTGTCACAAAGTCGCCTCTGGAACCCGGCGACCCGTCCGCTACCATGAGCTCGTGGCAACTGTCGAGCACCCCACCGAGACCCTCCTCACGCTGACGCCCGTCGCGGCGCAGAAGGTGAAGGAGCTCCTCGCAGAGGAGCCGGACGGCGACTCGCTCGTCCTCCGGGTCGCGATCCAGGGTGGCGGGTGCTCCGGCTTCCAGTACGGCCTCGGCTTCGACTCGAGCGCCGTCGAGGGCGACCTCCAGCTCGAGCTCGAGGGCGTTCCCGTGGTGGTCGATCCGTACAGCGCCCCCTATCTCCAGGGCGCCACCGTCGATTTCCTGAACACGATCCAGGAGTCCGGGTTCAAGATCGAGAACCCGAACGCCGTCTCGTCCTGTGGCTGCGGCCACTCCTTCCAGGTGGAAGAGGGCGAGGAGCTGCCCGAGGGGACGCACGTGGGCGGTTGCGGCTCTGGCTGTAGCCACTGACGCGTAAGCGCGTCCGGATCCGCCTCTCGCACGACTTGTGAACCGCCGGCGCGTGGCGTAGGCTCGCGCCCGTCAACGAGCGGGGGAGGACGCAGTGAGGACGGCATACAAGTGGATCGCGACGGTTGCGCTCGCGGCGGTCGTCGTCCAGGTCGGCTTCGCGGGATTCGGCGCCTTCTACGCGGCGCACAAGGTCGACAAGGAGCCGAAGGTGGTCACCAGCGACCAGTTCGACACCGGTTTCGGCCCGCACTTCTTCGGCGCCCTGGCCGTGATCCTGTCGGTGCTCGTTCTGTTGATCGTGGGCGTCATCGCCGGTTACGGCAAGTGGCGCCTCGGTCGCCACGGCGTGCTCGCCTTGCTCGTCGTACTTCAGGTCATCTTGGCGGGCATCGCCTTCGGAGTCCCTGCGATCGGTTTCTTCCACGCGGTGAACGCGCTCGTCATCCTCAGCATGGTCGGCTGGATCGTGCGGGACGAGTGGAGCCGGCCGAAAGCTCCAGAGGTCGCGCCGACCCCGACTTAGAGTCGCCAGTTCCGAGACAGATCCGGGGCTTCTGAGCGCGGCGTAGCATCCGCGCCTGTGAGCGAGCCTCTCCGCGTCGCCGTCATCGGCTCCGGGCCAGCGGCGTTCTATGAGGCCGGCCACCTCCTCGACGCAGATCTCCCCGTCGAGGTGGACATGGTCGAGCGGCTCCCGACGCCGTGGGGCCTCGTCCGGCTCGGCGTCGCGCCCGATCACCCGAACATCAAGGCGGTCTCGCGCGCGTTCGAGAAGATCGCCGCCAAGCCGGGCTTCCGCTTCCTCGGGAACGTCGAGGTCGGCCGTGACGTCACCCACGACGAGCTGATGCGGATCTACGACGCCGTCGTCTACGCGGTCGGCGCGCAGACCGACCGCCGGCTCGGGATCCCGGGCGAGGACCTCTCCGGTTCGTGGGCTGCGACCGAGCTCGTCGCCTGGTACAACGGCCACCCCGACTTCCAGGAGCTCGAGTTCGACCTCTCGGGCGAGCGGGCCGTCGTGATCGGGAACGGAAACGTCGCGCTCGACGTCGCCCGCATGCTCGCGCTCACCCAGGAGGAGCTCGCCCCGACGGATACGACCGATCCGGCGATCGAGGCGATCGTCGGCTCGGGCATCAGGGAGCTCCTCGTGCTCGGGCGGCGTGGCCCAGTGCAGGCATCGTGGACGACGCCGGAGCTGCAGGAGATGGGCGAGCTCGCGGGTGCCGACATCGGGATCGACCCGGCGGAGCTCGAGCTCGACCCTGCGAGCGAGGCCGAGCTGGAGAAGGCGACGCCGATCGTGCGTCGGAACATGGAGGTGCTGCGCGAGCTGGCGTCGCGTGAGGCGGCCGGCAAGCCGCGTGTCGTGCGCTTCCGCTTCCGCGTCTCGCCGGTCGCGATCCTCGGGGACGAGCGCGTCGAGGCGATCGAGCTGGTACGGAACCGACTCGAGGCCGACGAGAGCGGTCGCGTCAGAGCCGTTCCGACGGAGGAGCGGGAGGTCGTCCCCTGCGGGATCGTCTTCCGGAGCGTCGGCTACCACGGGGTTCCGCTCCCTGGTACGCCCTTCGACGAGGCGAGCGGGACGATGCCGAACCTCGGCGGCCGCGTGCTCGACAGCGCCGGAGCCCCGATCCCGGGGCTCTACTGCGCAGGTTGGATCAAACGCGGGCCGACAGGCGTGATCGGCACGAACAAGAAGGATGCGACCGAGACCGCCGATCTGCTGCTCGAGGACGCGCGTGCCGGGCTCCTGTCTCACGAGTCGGCAGCCGGCACGATCGACGAGCTCCTCGCCGAGCGCGGCGTCGCGGCGGTGACGTACGAGGGCTGGGAGGCGATCGACGCGGTCGAGAAGAATCGGGGCGCAGAGCAGGGCCGCCCCCGGATCAAGCTCGCCTCCTGGGCCGAGCTTCTGGAAGCCGGCCGTGGTTAGATGGCCGACCGGCAATCACCGCCGCGCGGATGGTGGCCGAGACACGTCGCCGGCTGGGGGACGCCGCTCCTCGCCCGTATTCCCGATACGCGCTCGTCGCGGCGCCCTCCCCGGCTCGGTCTCGGCCACCCCCACATCGACGGCAATTACCAGTCGACCATCTAGACTCGGTCCGTGAGCGGGACGGCGGAACGGGACGAGCTCTGGGGAGCCGAGACGCGGAAGGCAGTCGAGAACTTCCCGGTCTCCGGCGAGCCGATCCCGACTCCCGTCGCGCGCTGGCTCGGCCGCATCAAGGCGGCCGCCGCGCGTGTGAACGCCGAGCTGGGCCTCCTCGACGCCGACCTCGCCGAGCGGATCGCGGCCGCCGGCGATCGCGTTGCGGCGGGCGAGCTCGACGACCAGTTCCCGATCGACGTCTTCCAGACCGGCTCGGGGACGAGCTCGAACATGAACGCGAACGAGGTCATGGCCGCGCTCGCGGGCGACGACGTCCACCCGAACGACCACGTGAACATGGGCCAGTCCTCGAACGACGTGTTTCCGTCCGCGGTTCACCTGGCGGCGCTCGGCGAGCTCACGAACCAGCTGCTTCCGGCGCTCGAGCTCCTCGCCGCGGCGCTCGAGCGGAAGGCGCGCGAGTTCGACGACGTCGTCAAGTCGGGCCGGACGCACCTGATGGACGCAGTGCCAGTCACGCTCGGGCAGGAGTTCGCCGGCTACGCCGCACAGGTACGCCAGGGGATCGCGCGTCTCGAGGACGCAGCGCCGCGACTCGGCCAGATCCCTCTCGGAGGCACGGCGACCGGGACCGGGCTCAACACCCATCCCGAGTTCGCCGCCCGGGTCCGAGAGGTGCTCTCGCGTGAGACCGGTCTTACGATCTCGGCTCCGGCGGACCACTTCGAGTCACAGGCGGCGCGCGACGGCCTCGTGGAGACGTCGGGTGCACTGAAGGTCGTCGCGGTCTCGCTGACGAAGATCGCGAACGATCTCCGGCTCATGGGCTCGGGCCCGCGGGCGGGCCTGGCCGAAATCTTCCTTCCCGAGCTCCAGAAGGGGAGCTCGATCATGCCCGGAAAGGTCAACCCGGTCATCCCGGAGGTCGTTACCCAGGTCGCAGCCCAGGTGATCGGAAACGACGCCGCAATCACCGTCGGCGGCCTACAGGGTCACTTCGAGCTGAACGTCTTCATCCCCCTGATGGCGCGGAACCTGCTCGACTCGATCAGGCTCCTCGCGAGCGCGAGCCGTCTCCTCGCCGAGAGGTGCGTGGACGGGATCGAGGCGAACCGCGAGCAGTGCGAGCACTACGCGGAGCTCACCCTCTCCGCGGCGACCGCTCTCAATCCGTACATCGGCTATGACAAGGCGACGAAGATCGTGAAGGAGGCGACGGCCTCCGGGCGGTCGCTGCGTGAGGTCGCGCGCGACGCGGGCGTCGACGAGGCGGTGCTCGATGAGGCGCTCGACTACCGCAAGATGGCGCGGCCGAACGGGTAGCCGACGAAGAAGGTTCCGACCGCATCGCGGGCGGGTACCTGCGTGTGATACTGCCGGACAGGCGTAGACTCGCTGGCGCCGCCAGGTAGGAGTCCGTTCACCTTCTCGCGAAGAGACCATCTCGAGTCGTTTCCTGCATAAGGTGAGTTCGTTCGACCAGGTGTCCGCACTTGAAGTGCCGCGGGCGCTCGACCCAGGGAGAGGGGGCATTTCACACATGAGACGCGGAATCATCGTCCTCGCGCTCGCGACAGCTGTCGTCGCCATGACGGCCGGTGCAAGCGCAGGCGGCAACGGCGACTTCAACTACGTCGTCAACCCGCCGATGATCAAGGGCCCGGCCGTCAGCTCGCTCGTCGGGGGGCACATCCCGGGAGTGGGCAACCACTGCGAGCTCTTTTTCGATGTTCCTCCGGGGACAGAGCTCGCATGCTACGACCCGACGCAGATCCGGAACGCGTACGACGTTCCTACGACCCTGACGGGCAACGGGCAGACGATCGTCATCGTCGACGCGTACGGCGACCCGAACATCGAACAGGATCTCGCCGTCTTCGACCTGGCCTTCGGCCTGCCGGATCCTCCGTCCTTCACGGTCTACCACGGCTCCAACACGCAGAAGGCCGGCCCGCATGACGCCGCCAGCTGGGCTCTCGAGACGGCGCTCGACGTGGAGTGGGCGCACGCCATTGCCCCGGGCGCCTCGCTCGTGCTGGCAGAGGCGCCGAGCTCGTCCGGCAGCGCCATCAACTCGACGGAGAAGAACATCGTCTCGAAGTACCCGGGCGCGATCGTCTCGCAGAGCTTCGGGATCAACGAGAACGCGATCAAGGGCAACGGGAACAACATCTCCTGGATGCAGGCGACCAAGAACTACCAGGACTTCGCAGCGCTCGGGGACACCGTGCTCGCATCCGCCGGCGACTTCGGCGCATCGGGCGGGACGAGCTCGAACACGGCCTCGTTTCCCGCTTCCGATCCTCTCGTCACCGGCGTCGGTGGTACGCAGGGGCTCCCGTATCCGTACGGCCTTTGCGAGAGCTTCCCGACCGACGACTGCACCTACGGCGGCGAGCAGGTCTCGAACGAGCCGGACGTGGCCGACGTCCCGGTCGCGACGGGCGGCGCTCCCAGTCAGCTCTTCCCGACGCCTGCCTACCAGGCCGGGGTGACCGGCTTGAACGTGCGGGCGACTCCGGACGTCGCGTACAACGCGGCACTCAACGGCGGAGTTCTCGTCGTGCAGCTGCCGTTCATCTACCTGGTCGGCGGCACGAGTGCCGGGTCGCCGCAGTGGGCCGGCATCTTCGCCCTCGCGAATGAGGCTCGCGCCGGTGTCGGCAAGGCACCGATCGGTCCTGCGAACCCGGCTCTGTACGCGATCTACGGCAACTCGTCGAGGTACGCGGCGGACTTCCACGACATCACCGTCGGCGACAACACGCTGGGCGGTGCTCCCGTGCAGGGGTTCTCCGCCACGACTGGCTATGACCTGGCGACGGGCATCGGCACACCCGACGCCTCGAATCTGATCGGCGACCTCGTCGCACGGCCCTAGGCCGACCGGATTCCGACGACTTGGGGCCGCCTTCGGGCGGCCTTCGTCGTTCCCGGGTATGTCGCGAGGCCGAGGTTCAGTTCGGCCGCGGCGTGGGTACGGTGAGGGCGGCCCGGAAGATCGGGGCCGTCGTCAGAACGAGGGGAGATCGCTCATGCGAAAGCTCTTCACGGCGCTGGCCGCGGTCGCCGCCGCGGTGGCGATCGTCGCAGTGCCGGCAGGCGCGATCACGAACGGCGTTCCGGACGGGAACGCCCATCCGTACGTGGGAGAGCTCCTCTTCTACGTGCCGGACGAGGTCGATCCAGACTTCACGGATCCGGGAGCGTGGTTCACCTGCACCGGCACGCTCTTGTCGTCCGCGGTCGTCCTCACCGCCGGCCACTGCACGTTCGGCGTGGGCGCAAACGGCGTTGCGACGACACCGAGCGGCGGCGGCGGCGGCGACGACGTCTGGGTCAACTTCGACGAGGCCCCGGACTTCAGCATCCTGCCCCCGAGCTCGACCTTCGCGCCGGGCGGGAACCAGCAGCGCTACGAGGCTTGGAGCAATGCGCTGAACGCGGATCCGGCGTGGCATCGGGGCACTGCGCATCCGCATCCGCTGTTCGACCCCGTGAACTTCTTCCTCCACGACGCGGGGATCGTCCTCCTCGATCAGCCGCTGAACATGCCCGAATACGGTCAAACGGCGCCGCTCGGCGCGCTGGACGCGTTCGCGAAGAACCAGAAGAACAGCCAGCTCTTCACGCCGGTGGGCTATGGGCTGAACAAGAGCGGCCCGCCCTCGTCGGGCAAGGACGCTGGTGGCGATACGCGGTTCCAAGGCACGGTGAAGATCGACAGCCTCACCGGGTTCGGGGTTCCGGTTGGGACGATGGTCAAGTTCTCTAATAACAACGGGAAGCCGCACCAGGGCGGCACTTGCTTCGGCGACTCCGGTGGCCCGTACTTCGTGGAGGGTACGCGTGAGATCGTCGCGATCACGTCGTTCGGCACGAACGACAACTGCGCCGGGACCGGCGGGGCGTACCGCATCGACCAGCCGGACGACATCGACTTCCTCGCGACATACGGCGTCACGCCGTCCTGAGCTCGTACGGGTAGACGAGATGAGAGAGGGGCCGCCGGTGGGGCGGCCTCTGTCGCTAGTACGCGACCGCGCCGCGGCCGGTCTCGGCCGCGTGGCGCTGCTCATCCGCGCGGTAGGACGAGCGGACGAGTGGGCCTGAGAAGACGGAGCCGAAACCGAGCGCCTCGCCCTGTTCGCGGAACCAGCGGAACTCGTCCGGATGGACCCAGCGGTCGATCTCGGCGTGCTTCGGCGACGGCTGCAGGTACTGGCCGATGGTCACGACGTCGACGCCGTGCGCGCGGAGGTCGCGCATGGTCTCGACGACCTCGTCGTTGGTCTCGCCGAGCCCGACGATGATCCCCGACTTCGTGAGCACGCGGTAGTCGGCGAGCTCCTTCACGCGCTGCAGGAGCCAGAGCGCCTTGTCGTAGCTCGCCTTCGCTCCGCGCATGCGCGGGTGCAAACGGCGGACGGTCTCGATGTTGTGGCCGAACACGTCAGGGCGGGCGGCCAGCACCGTCACGAGGGCGTTCTCCTCCACGCCGAGGAAGTCGGGAGTGAGGATCTCGACGTCCGCGGCGGGCAGCTTCCGCCGGATCGCGCGGATCGTCGCGGCGTAGTGCGCCGCACCGCGATCCGGCACGTCGTCGCGGTCGACCGAGGTGACGACGACGTGCGAGAGCTGCATCTGCGCGGCTGCCTGCGCGAGCCGCAGCGGCTCGAGCGGGTCCGGCGGCGCCTCGGGCTTCCCCGAGTGGACGTAGCAGTAGCGGCAGGCGCGCGTGCAGGTCTCGCCGAGGATCTGGAAGGTCGCCGTCCCGCGGCCCCAGCACTCTCCGATGTTCGGGCAGCGCGCCTCCTCGCAGATCGTCACGAGGCCGCCGTCGCGCATGAGACCTTTCACCTCGTAGTAGCGCGAGTCGGCGCTCGGCGCGCGGACCTTCATCCACTCGGGCCGGCGCGGCCGCTCGGCGACCGGAAGCGAGCGCTGCATGATCGTCAGTCTATGGATCGGCTCCACGGAGCCGGTGCGATGATCCGGGCATGCGACACCTGGCGCTCCCCGTCAGCGACCAGGAGGGCTCGCGGCGGTTCTACGAGACGTACTTCGGCTTCGGAGCGAGACCCGCCCGGCGGTACGACGACGACGTCCTGATGCTCTACGACGAGAGCGGCTTCTCGCTCGCGCTCGGACATGCCAGCGATCCGATCGAGCTGCCGCCCTTCCTCCACTTCGGCGTGCATGCGTCGACGCCCGAGGACGTGCGGGCCTTCAAAGCACGCCTCGAGGCCGACGGCGTCCCGATCGTCGAGGAGTGGGACGAGCCCGAGTATGTGAGCGTCAAGTGTCGTGATCCCGATGGCTACGTCGTCGAGTACGCGTGGGAGCCGCGCTAGGGTGGAGCGCACGGTGCCGGAGGCGACGCTCGCGAGCGGAGAGCACGGAGCTGCTCCTACCGACGAGGGCTGGTTCGTGCTCAACGCACGGGACGCGCGCTGGTTCGAAAGCGACGGGATGGGCCTCTACACGACCTTCCAGGGTGACGATGTCCGATTCCCGCAGCTCGGGTTCAACATCGGGATCCTCCGTCCCGGCGAGCCCAACTGCATGTACCACGGCGAGGGCGCGCAGGAGGACTTCCTCGTCCTCGCCGGCGAGTGCCTGCTGATCGTCGACGGCGAGGAGCGGTCGCTCCGGCAGTGGGACTTCGTCCACTGCCCCGCGTGGACCGAGCACGTCTTCGTCGGTCAGGGCGACGGGCCGTGCGTCGTTGCGGCCGTCGGGGCACGCACGAAGGGCCGCGGCGTGCGCTACACGGTGAACGAGGCCGCGCTGAGGCACGGCGCCGGGGTCGAGCAGGAGACGACCGAGCCGAGCGAGGCCTACGCGCGGTTCGCGGAGGATCGGCCGACGGCCTGCCCGCCTGAGTTTCCGCCGGCCTGATCAGTCGAAGCGCTCAACCATGAGGGTGGTCATGGTCGAGCATTCCGTCCAGAGCCTGTGTGGGATCCCTCGCGGCCAGCGCACCTGCTGGCCCTCGCGGAGCTCGGCAGTCTCACCCGCGATCGAGGTGTAGCCCTCGCCCTCGAGGCAGACGACGATGGTGTCGTTGGCTCCGGGGTGCTCGTGGACGGTGGCGTGCTCGGAAAAGCGAAGCTGCGCCACGAAGAGGTCGTCCTCCCGTACGAGCACGCGGCCGACCACGCCGACGACGCCCTCGCCCGGAAGCGGGTCCCAGCCCGGACGGGGAATCGGCCGGATCTCGACGCTCACCGCGCCGCGAGCGATGCGTGGACGCGCTGGGGCCAGAGGCCCGCGCCGTCCTCATCGGCGGGAACCTCCTCGAGCGCGAGGTCGAAGACCTCCCCGATCGCCGCGATCGCCGCTGGGCGGACCTCGCCGACGGTGATCGCCCGCTCGAGCTCGCGCGCCATGGTCGTGAAGGCGGCGTCCTCGAGCCCGCAGGCGGTGATCCACTCGGTGAACGGGGCCGGATCGAGATCGACGTTGAGCGCGTAGCCGTGCGTCGTCACCCAGCGCGAGACGTGCACTCCGATCGACGCGATCTTGCGAGGGCCCTCGCGTCGCGAAGGCGGCATCCAAACGCCGGTGAGCCCTTCGATCCGAACGCCCTCGAGCTCGAATGCCGCAAGCGTTCGTATCAGCGCTTCCTCGAGATTTCGGACGTAGAGCTTCACGTCCTTGCCGTGGTGGTGGAGATCGAGGATCGGGTAGGAGACGAGCTGGCCCGGGCCGTGGAACGTGGACTTCCCGCCGCGGTCGGTCTCCGCGATCTCGACCGCCGCATCTTCTGGGACGTGGAGCTCGCGGTCGGTCTCGGTGCGTCGTCCCAGCGTCACGACGGGAGGGTGCTCGAGGAAGATCACCGTCTCGGGGATCGCGTCCTGCGAGACGGCGCCTGCGACCGAGCGCTGGAGCTCGAGCGCCTCGCCGTACGGGACAAGGCCGAGGTTCATGAGATACGCGCCGCGGCTCAGAGCTTCTCCCCGAACATCCAGCGGTGTCCCTCGGGGTCCTCGGCCGAGTAGATGCGGTAGCCGATCCCCGGTTCCTCGGGCTCGCGCAGGATCGTCGCCCCTCCGTCGATCGCGCGACGGTAGTGCCCGTCGAGATCGTCCACCTCGACGAAGTGGCCGTCGACGACCCACGGGTTGTCGTAGGCGCGACGCGCGAGCTCGGTCTCCTCGCGCAGACGCCGAGGGCTCGCGTACTCGCGCGGGGCCGACACGTAGATCGTGGCGCCGCCCAGCTCGAGCTCCGCGTGCGTGACCGTCCCGTTCTCCTCGTGGCGCGCGTCGCGATTCTCGGCGAACCCGAACGCCTGCTCCAGCCACTCGATGGCACGAGCGGCGTCCTCGTAGCCGATGAACGGGACGATCCGCTGAGCCACGACCGTGCCTAGTACGCCGCCTCGTCCCAGGTCTCGAGCCGGGAGCGGAGATCGTGGAGGAAGAGCCCGGCGTACGCGCCGTCGACGATGCGGTGGTCGTACGTGAGCGTCAGGTTCATGATCGGCCGGATCGCGATCACGTCGTTCCCGAGCTCGTCCTGGACGACCCACGGCCGCTTGACGAGCGCGTACGTGCCGAGGATCGCCGACTGCGGCTGGTTGATGATCGGCGTTCCGTGGAACGTCCCGAAGCTCCCCGGGTTCGTGATCGTGAACGAGCCGCCCTGGACGTCGTCGGGCAGCAGCTTCTTCGTGCGCGCGCGCTCGGCGAGGTCCTGGATCGCGCGCGCGATCCCCGTCAGGTTCAGGTCCTGCGCATTGGGAATGACCGGGACGATGAGGCCCTTCCCCTCGTCGAGCGCGACCGCGATCCCGAGGTTCACGAACTGCCGGGTGACGATGCTCTGGCCGCGGATCTCCCCGTTCACCCACGGGTAGTCGTGCAGCGTGTCGACGGTCGCGCGGGCGATGAAGCCGAGGTAGGTGAGGTTGACGCCTTGTGCCTGGAGCTCCGGCTTCAGCTTGTTCCTTAGCGCGACGACGCGGGAGAGGTCGACCTCGATCGCGCTCGTGACGTGCGCGCCCGTGTCGAGCGAGCGGCGCATGTGCTCCATCACGCCGCGGCGCATCGCGGTCATCGGCTCGATGCTCTCGCCGGCGGCGAGCGCGGCGTCGGCGCCCGCTCCCGTGGAGGCGGCCGCAGCCACCGGAGCCGTGGCGGGAGCGGCCGGAGGAGCCGGAGCCGGGGCGGTCGGAGCGGGGACCGCTGCGACGGGAGCGGGCTCGGGCGTGGGCGGGGGAGCTGGCGGTGCCTGCGGTGGAGGTGGGGCTGCCGCAGCGGGAGCAGGCGCCGGCTGTTGTGCAGGAGCCGGCGTGGGCGCAGGTGCAGCGGCAGGCGCAGCGACAGGAGTCGGCGCCGCCGCGGCGCCCGTCTCGATGAACGCGAGGATGTCCTTCTTCGTCACCCGTCCGCCGGCGCCGGTGCCCGGAACGGCGGTCGGATCGACGCCGTGCTCGGCCGCGATGCGGGCGACGACGGGGGAGACGAAGGTCCGCCCGTTGCCGCTCGCTGCCTCCTGTGGGACGGCCGCGACCGGTGCAGGTGCTGGTGCTGGTGCTGGCGCTGCCGGGGCCGGTGCTTCGGGCGGTGTCGGAGCCGGCGCCTCCGCTGCCACGGGCTGTGGCTCGGGAGCCGGTGCCGGCTCGGGCTCGGCGGGAGCGGCTGGCTCCGCTGGTGCAGGCTCGCC
>DASSQE010000080.1:0-28160 GCA_035702645.1 Gaiellaceae bacterium | reverse complement strand
CTGAACGAGGTCGCGGCTGAGGTCCTCGGCGAGGTCGAGGGCGCACGGGTCGTGCTGCACCTGCGGCGGCTCGCCGCGCTGCAGGCGCTCGACGTGCCGATCGTCCTCCTCGTCGGCGGCGCCACCGGCACCGGCAAGTCCACGGTCGCGAGCGACACCGCCCACCGGCTCGGGATCACGCGCGTCACCTCGACCGACTTCATCCGCCAGACGATGCGCGCGTTCTTCTCCGAAGAGTTCATGCCGTCGGTTCACTACTCGAGTTTCGAAGCGCGCCTCGCGCTGACTCGAGCCGAGGAGGAGGAGTCCGGGGACGCCGCGATCCTCGGGTTCCTCGACCAGACACGGCACGTCGTCGTCGGCGTGCAGGCAGCGCTCGAGCGGGCCGCGACCGAGCGCTGGTCGACCGTCCTCGAAGGGGTCCACCTCGTCCCGGGGATGGTCTCGGCCGACTTCTCGGGCGCCTTCGTCGTCCAGTGCGTCGTCGCGATCGAGGACGAGAACCTCCACCGCAGCCACTTCTGGGTGCGCGACTACTCGACCGAAGGCCTCCGCCCGCTCGACAAGTACCTCGACTCGCTGCCGCAGATCCGGCAGATCCAGGACTACCTCGTCGAGCGCGCCCGCCGCTACGACGTGCCGGTGATCGTGAACGACTCGCTCGACCGCGCGATCGGCGCCATCATGGACCTCGTGCTCCGGCGCGCGGATCAGCTCGTCGGCGCGGCCTGAGCACGAGCCTCTCTACACTTGCGCCATGGTTGCCCGCGAGGACGTCATCCAGGCCCTGCACGAGGTCGAGGACCCCGAGCTCGGGATGGACATCGTCGAGCTCGGCCTCATGTACGACGTCGAGGTCGACGGCCCCAACGTGCACATCCTCTACAGCCTTACGTCGATGGGCTGCCCGGCGGGTCCGATGATCGCGGACGGGATCGTCGACGCCGCCCGCGGCGTGCCTGGCGTCGAGGAGGTCGAGGCGGAGCTCACCTTCGACCCGCCCTGGACTCCCGACCGCATGTCAGAGGACGCCAAGTTCATTCTCGGCTTCGGTTAGCCAAATCTGAGCCTGTGACTTTGACCAAGGTCACAAAACTGGTGACACTCTGAGCGTCCAAGATCGCTCAGAGAGGAGCCCCGGCGTGAGCGACCCGCCGTGCCCTTGGCCAGGAGACGGCGAGTCGCTCGCGCAAGCCTCCAGCTAGAAGCTCGGGGCAGCCAGCCCCTGTCCCCGAGATCACGCTAGCGGCTAGGGGTTTGATGTGAAACGCCCGTCGCTAGAGCTTGCGGATAGGAGCGCCCTTGGGCGAAAGGACGTACCACTCGCTGGCGAAGCCCTGACCGTTGATGTCGCCGGGCTTCTTGTCACCCGCCGGTGCGCCGCTTCCGCCGTGGAAGTAGTAGAGCGGATGCCGGTTATAGGTGATTTGCGACTTGCCGTCGCTGCGCTTCGTGACACCGAACAGCGCGGAGTTGATGCCTTGCCCAGCCTGCGGCTTCCCTCGGCCCGTCAATGGAGGCCAGATTGCAGGGCAGGCGGCGCCCCAAGGTCCCCGAGGTGTGCAGAGCTTTGCCGCACCGTGGTCCTCGGTGAACATGTAGAGAGTTCGCCCGCTGCCATCGACCAGTATCGACGTGTCGAGCCTCTTGTTGTATGCGACCTTCACGACAGCCCGTGACGTCGCCGCCGTAGCCCCTCCTAGGGCGGCCGCCGACACTCCGAGCCCACTTAGCAGGACTAGAGAAGCCGTCAACAGCATGGCCACGATCAGCATCCTTCTCATGAGAACTCCTTCGATTGCGATGCGGGACCGTCACGCGAACGCCTGGGGGCTCTCCCAGGCGTCGTGACGTCGGTTGATGAACCGACCTGCCTAGCCACGGCAGGCTCCGCATCACCTCCTACGCCTACTCAGAGACGCACCGCGATTGTGAGACGGCGTGCGATGGATGTCAAACTCGCGCCTTCTTCTTCGCCTTCTCTCGCGTGAGCGACCCGCCGTGCCCTGACCCGGCGACGGCGAGTTCGCTCGCGCAACTCGGTTACTCAGAACGAGCCGCGGGTTCGGAATCAGAAGTCCTAGTGAGTTCCGCCGTTCATCTCTCAATGACGAACTCGCCTCGCACGCCAACACCACCAGTGGCGATCACGCCTACAGCGCAGACGCGTGCTCCGTCCACCCCGACGCCGTGCAGAACGTTCCAGTTGGGGGCGGCAGCCCCGAAATCGATGAGACTCGGGGCTATGGGACCCGAACGCACTAAGGAGCAGCTCTATCGTGAAGCGAAGCGCTTCAACATCAAGGGGCGCTCGAAGATGAAGAAGGGCCAGTTGAAGGCTGCGCTCGCCCCGAAGGGTCACTGAGCAACAGGCAGCCTGGGGCAGTGCCTGCCGTAGCGGACGCTGCCCTCTTCTCGCCGGCAGCGCGAACACACGTGTTTTCGCGTGGGCGTGATGGGTAGAGATCACATAGCCGCAATCGAGAGGAGGGAACATGGAACGGACAACGACGCTTGACATGTGGGTGGCCCGCGACACGACGCTTGCTTCGAGCCTCCGCCCGGAGACATTGATCGGCTATGGGGTCGAGGCGCTCGACGGGTCGATCGGCAAGGTTGATGACACGACGGCCGAGATCGCTAACGGCACCTTCGTCGTCGACACAGGCCCGTGGATCTTCGGCAAGAAGGTGATGCTCCCGATCGGCGTCTTCCGCACGGTGGATCACGACGAGGAGAAGATCTTCGTCAACCGGACGAAGGATGAGATCAAGAACGCGCCCGAGTTCGACGAGGCGCTCTTGAATGATGAACCGTACCGCAACAAGCTCGGCTCGTACTACGGGCCGGATGGTGCTGGCTGGCGCGACTGGGACTGAGCTCGAAAGCGTTAGGCGCCTCCCGCCACGATGGCGGGCCGGGTCGCGACTTGCCTTACAGGTCGCGCGACGGCCCGCCATCTGTGTCATGGACGCGCTCGCACTTGGTCGCCAAACCTGCCCACCGGTCGAGTTCAAAGACGAGTGAAGTCGACGCTGGGACCAGGTAGCAGGCGGACGTTTTCGGCTGCGCCAGGGGTGGAATCTGTGAGCTATGGCTGTCTCACATCAGACACACGACCTTGCTGCTGAGCTCCGCGCCGCGCGGCGAGAACGGGACGAACAGCTCGATCCTCTCTTTCGCCGATGGCCCGCGCTTACACGCGATGAGCAGTCTCGGCTGAGACGCCTCTACGTGGAGCGCATTCGCTTGGCACGGCTCATCGGGCGGATCCGTTGCTCACGAGCCTGAAGTTACGTCGAGAGTGCAGCCGGGTATCTCACTTCCCGCAGACGACAAGGACACTCGAGGGGAAAGGGAGTTGTGACTCATGGGAATTAGCCTCAGCATCTTGTTGATCGCTATTGGTGCAGTACTGGCGTGGGCAGTTAGCGCGACCGTCGCCGGTATCGACATTCAGGTGGCGGGCGTCATTCTCGTTGTGGTCGGCGCCATAGGTCTAGTCGCTTCGCTCATCTTCTGGTCGAGCTGGGGTGGCTTCGGTAGCCGTGACGGTGGCGAGAACACGACAGTCGTGAACCGCTAGTTTCAGCCGGAGAGGCGAAAGGACGTTCACTTCGGGGAGCGTCCTTCTGTTGGGAGCATCCGTCGGAGACGTCTCGTGTCACTCATCTGGGTCTGACGCTCGAAAGCCAGGTGCTTGTTCAGCAAGGCGGGCATTGGGAGGTTTCGGCCGTCCCCTCTACTGGGCATAGGACGCTCCACAAATGGAGGTGGAAGAGTGGGCATTCTCTGGATCTTGCTGCTGGTGTTGCTTGTACTCGCGCTGGTAGGGGGCTTCGGCTTTTATCGAAGCTGAACCACGTCGGTTGAGGGAGGGCCGGTGTTGATGGCTGGTCCCCTCCTCTCACCGGTTGAGACTGAAAGGAAGGAATTGACGTGGATAAGGATCGGATCGAAGGCAAGGCGAAAAAGTGGGAAGGGAAAGTCACGGGCGATGAGAGCCGCGAGGCAGAAGGACGTGTTCAGGAAAAGGGCGCGAGCGTCAAAGATGCTCCGGCCAAAGCATGGGAGGGAGCAAAAGACAAGGTGGGTCGCGCTATTAACGAGCGTGACGAAGAGCACGAGCGAGAGGAGAAGACAGTCGGTCGCTAGGAGATGATTTGGTTGTGAGACTGGATCTCGCCCGTCGGCGTGGTGGGCGGTCGCCGATACGAGGAGGCGCTCGCTGAAGCGCGGTGTGAGGTGCGTGTGTTCGGGGCCGAACGAAGAAGAGGCGACCGAGCGTAAGAGGATCCCGGAGGCGACTGAGGCGGGGCCGGCGAGGGCAGGCCCCCGACTAGCCACGCGCACGTCTCCGCTCGCTGCGTTTCTTTGCCGGCAGGGTGCGCATACTTCGGGTAGCCGGGCGCGGTCTGACTGATTGGCTCAAGAGCGACGATCCCCGCAAGGGAGGAGCCACGGCCCTTCTCCCCATACCGCGTCCGGCCTCTAGCGCGCGGCTTCGCGGAAGTATCCCGTCCGTATGCGTGTGGCTGGGATCAGCACTCCGCGCCTCGCTGTTGTCGCCGTCGCCGCGGCCCGTGCAGGCGGCGTCGTCGTAGACATGAATGAAGTGAAACTCGCTATTGCCGACAGCCCGGCTTCAGACAGCAGGAGTGCCGGGCTCCCACTTCGGCAGCTCGCGATAGGCCTCCGCCTGGTCGGAGGTCTCGACTTCGACGCCGATGCCGTTTCGTAAAGCGACTTCGTCGCGAACGAAGACGTAGCGCTTGCCGTGCCGTCCGCCGCACATGAAGATGACGCACGGCTCGTCTCCGACGGCGAGGAAGGTGTGGGCCGTGCCGGGCGGGCAATGGACGAAGTCCCACTGTCCCAAGCGATGCTCCTCGCCCTCGACGACGGCGATGCACTCGCCGGAGAGAACGAGGAAGTCCTCTTGGTTGTCGAGCTCGCGATGGTATTGCGCACCGCGTTGTCCGGGCTTGAGCACGGCGAGTGAATAGCCGACCTGTTCGAACTGAGGCCGGTCGCTGTCGAACATGCAGACGTCGCCCATCGCCTCATTCGACATCCACGGCAGATCGCGGACGTTTGCGACGAACGGACTATCCACTCGGCAACTCCTCGTTCCTCATGCGGCTGTGTGAACCCGACCACACCCCCGACCACGCCACCACATACAGCCGCGCGGAAACAGCGTACGCCTGCTTGCAAGTGCGGTCTTTTGCTATTGGCGTTGTGATCCCTGACAGGTTGACGCGTCGGAGGAGCGAGATGGAACGATCCGTCGCAGCGTCCTGAAGGCTACAAGCCGAAGGTCACAAAAGTGGTCACACACTTGCGGCGGCGCGATGTAGCTCGCTGCGACCTAGCGGAGAGGAAGCACCTGCAAATGGAGCTTTCTGACGCGCTGCCTGCAACTATCTGCAACACGCAGCAAAGCGGCGGAAGCGCCCGCATGTCGGACGACGCCAAGTTCATTCTCGGCTTCGGGTAGAGAGAACGAGGAGCACCGACGCTCCGCGTCGGGCTTCAGCGCTTCGCGTGTCCGTCGAACCCATCACTCTGGTATCCGGAGCACGACCTTGCCGAACTGATCACCTGCCTCGAGGCGCTCGTGCGCCAGCGCCGCCCCGGCGAGCGGGAAGACGCTGTCGACGTGGACGCGTGCCCGGCCGCTGCGGACGAACTCGTACGCTCCCTCGAAGTCCGACGGCATCCCCATCGTCGAGCCGTAGACGACGAGCTGCTTCCACCAGATCCGGTAGAGGCGCGCGGGAGGGCTGTGGCCGCTCGTGGCCCCGCAGACGACGATGCGCCCTTCCGAGGCAGCGGCCGCGAGCGAGCGCTCCCACGTCGCCTCGCCGACGGTCTCGACCACGACGTCCGCGCCGCGTCCTCCGGTCGCCTCCTTGACCGCCTCGATGACGTCTCCCTCAGCGTGATCGACGACGACGTCGGCGCCCAGCTCCCGCGCGCGCTCGAGCTTGTGCGCGCTCGACGACGTGACGATGGTGCGCGCCCCGAGCGCGCGACAGATCTCGAACGCGGCGAGCGCAACTCCTCCTCCGATGCCCCAGATCAGCACCCAGTCGCCCTCGCCGAGTGCAGCCTTCGTCACGAGCATGCGGTACGCCGTCTCGTAGACCAGGGGGAATGCCGCTCCCTCCTCGAAGGAAAGCGCCTCGTCGAGGGGGTAGAGCTGGTCGGCGGGAATCGCCTTTAGTTCGCAATACGTCCCATCGGTGTGCTCGCCGATGACCGTGATCCGTCCGTCGTGCGGGATCCCGGGATTGATGACGACGCGGTCACCGAGAGCGAATCCCTCGACTCCTGTGCCCAGCGCGGCGACGACTCCGGTTCCGTCGGCTCCGAGGATGCGCGGCTTCGGGACCGAGGGAAGCCCCTTTCGAATCCAGAGGTCGAGGTGGTTGAGCCCGGCCGCACGGAGGCTGACGACGACCTCCCCGGGCTCGGGCACCGGATCGGGGACATTGTCGTAGGAGAGGACGCTCGGTGGCCCATCTTCGTGAATTCGGATCGCCTTCACGGTGCAGAATCCTCGCATGACCGCTGCAGAGCTGGGTCGGCTGGCGTCGGAGCTCGGGCTCGACGCGATCGGCGCCGCGCCCGCCGCGCCGTACGTGGAGACCGAGATGCACATTCGCGACCGCAGCGCTCGTGGGCTCTTCGGCCAGATGAAGTTCACGATGGCGCGCCCGCAGGTGTCGTGCCATCCGGAGCGCCTCCTTCCCGGTGCGAGGTCGGTGGTCTCGGCAGCCCGTTGCTACTTCGCGGCCGGGCCGGCTCCGAAGCCCGGCGAGGGGCGGATCGCCCGCTACACGTGGCGGGACGAGTACGCAGAGCTGCGGAATGCGCTCGACGAGCTCGGGCGCCGTCTCGGCGGCACGTACCGCGTGCTCGTCGACTCCAACGACCACGTCGACCGTGAGGCGGCCGTACGAGCCGGTGTCGCCTTCTACGGCAAGAACACTATGGCGATCACCGCCGACCATGGATCCTGGGTCGTGCTCGGGACGCTCGTCACCGACGTCGAGATCGAGTCGACGCCTCGCCTCGAGCTCGACTGTGGATCCTGCACATCGTGCATCGACGCCTGTCCCACGGGCGCGCTCGACGAGCTCGGGGTGCTCGACGCGACGAGATGCCTCTCGCACACGACCCAAGCGCCGGCACCCGTCCCCGAGTCGCATCGCCGGGAACTCGGGAGCAGCGTCTACGGCTGCGACATCTGTCAGGACGTCTGTCCCTGGAACCGCGCGGTCGAACGACGGCGAGCGGGCTCGTCGCCGCCTCTGGATGCGACGCCGGTCGTCGAGCTCCGCGAGTGGCTCGAGCGGGATGGCGCTGACCTCGTCGCCCAGCTCGAGCGCCTTTACGTCCCGCGCCACGACCCGCGCTGGCTGCGGAGGAATGCGCTGGTCGCGGCCGGCAACGTCGGTGATGGAGATCTCGTCCCTCTCGTCGAGCGTTACGCGGACGGCGAGGACGAGATGCTGCGTGAGAGTGCCGAATGGGCGCTCGCGCGCATGGCGGAGCGCTCCAGGTGAGCGTCGAGGCAGATCCCGAGCTCCTCGCGATCGTGGTCCATGAGATGAGGAGCCCGGTTGCAGCGCTCGCCGCGATCTCGGAGGCGCTGCGACGCGATCGGTCTCGGTCCGCCGGTCGACGCGAGCTCGTCAGGTTGGCGATCGCCGCCTGTCACGGGATCGAGCGAACCGCCGGCGATGCGAACGTCGCCTCGGTCCGGCTCGAACGAGTCGAAGTCGGGCGGATCGTCGAGGATGCGGTCGCAGCCGCGCGGCTCGACGCCGCAGAGATACGAGTGGAGATCGACCCGAGCCTCGCGAAGGTCGACGCGGATCCGGAGAGGCTTCGCCAGGCGCTCGACAACCTGCTCAGAAACGCGATGACGCACGCGGACGGCTCTCCGATACTCGTTCGAGCTCGGATGGATGGAGGACAGGCGCTCATCTCCGTTTCCGATCGTGGGCAGGGGATCGCGCTCTCGGACCAGGCGAGGATCTTCGAGCCGGGGACACAGCTCGAGCCCTCCCGGCCAGGGTCGGGCCTCGGGCTCAGCGTGACCTGGGCGATCATGGCCGCTCACGGCGGCACCGTGACGGTCGACTCCACCCCGGGTGAAGGAGCGACTTTCACGATCCAACTGCCGGCCGTCCGTTAGCCTGCCGGAGTCGCTGTCAGCCCGTATTCGCGAACGAGCGTGCCGTCACGCGAGTACTCGGAGACGGCGAAGGATGCACGCAGGGAGTCGGCGTCCACGTCGCTCGTCGCGATCCGAATCGGGAGGCGACCCGCGACCTCGTACACCTCGGCGTAGCCGCGCTGTCGGACCGCCACGTATCGCGTGTTCCTGTGCGGCCGAACCCAGACGAAGCCGAGCGGATCGCCGCTTTTCGTCGTGCATCCGAGATCGAGCCGCGGATCGCGCAGACGGCCGGCACGGAGCTGGCCCGCGGCGACCCCGCACCAACGGCGTTCGTCCGCACGCCGCCCGCCACCGTTGTCGCATCCCAGAACTTGACGCCCGGACCGATTCAAGAAGGTCACGCTCTCGCCGGTCGTCCCGGTGCGCTCGACCGCGACCCCGAAAGGGGCGGTTCCCCAGTCGTACGCCAGACAGGATGCGGCGAGGGAACGAGATCGGACAGCGCCGATGTCGAGTGTCCGAACTCTCGTCAGGACCGCGGGGCCGCGGAGGCCTGCGAGCTGCGTAGGCGGGGCCGATGTCCGCGAGCCGTCGAAGAGTCGGCCTGGCGCCGCACTCGTGGTGCCGCCGCACCCGACGACGAAGGACGAGACGGCGAAGAGGACGACGAGGGAGCGCCGGGGGGAGGATCGGCGCTCCCTCGCGTTCTCGTCAGCTGCTCCAGCCGGTCCGGCGGACACCGCTGTAGCTCGAGTCACCGCGGTATGTCCGCGTCCAGACGTTCGTGCCGTAGGCCTCGCCCTTCGCCTCGACGATCTGGTCCGTCCCGTCTGCGTTCTTCGCATAGATCATCCCGATGTGCCCGCTGCTCGCAAAGGCGTCCATCTTGATCGCGGCTGATTTGGACACGGTCACGTTGGGCGCGCCGGTGCCGGCCTTGAACGCCGCCGCCGTGTACGGGCCGTGCACCTTCCACAGCTTGTTCCACTGGTAGAACCCGGCGTCGTTCTCGTTCTCGGACTCGCGCCAGATCTTGAACGTGAACCCAGAGCAGTCGCCTCCCTCGCCGCCGGTGTTCGGATCACTGGGTGGATCTCCCGGCGAGTCGTCGACGTCGTTGTCGTTCCAGCAGCCACCCGCCCACTGGTAGCCCTCGTGCCGTGCCTTGAGCGCGATCGTGATCGAGCCGTCGCGAGTGATGTACGGCGTCGGATCGCCCGCGCTCGTCGTGCAGTTCAGCGCCACGAAGCGCGTGTGGTACGCGCTCGCCGATCCCGCGCCGATCAGGACGAACGCGAAGGCGAACGCGACGACGAACGGACGACAGGAGCGAAGCATCAGCTCACCTCCAAGTCGAAGCGGTCGACGAAGAGCCCACGCGAGGTGGATCCGAGGCGGTACAGCCACTTCCCCGCGACCCTGAACTTCGCGAGCGGGGCGGTCTCGGCCCAGTCCGCCGGGTCGAGGGAAAGCTGTCGAACGACCCCGCGCTCGTCGAGGACGAGTGCGACGAACTCGCTTCTCGTCTCCGTGTAGACGCGGAAGACGAGGACGAGGCGGCTCCCGAGGGGCTGTGCGAGCTGCACCTCCCCGATCGGCGTGTCGCTTGTGACCCGCCAGCTCCGGCGGACACCGCGGGGCCCTACGATCGCCGTGCGGATCTCGTTTTCCGTTCTCAGGATGACAATGTCGTCTCCGCCGGCGACCGGTCGTCCCGAGCGTCCGCGCCGACGCTGGTCCTCGGGGGCGACCGCCTCGCCGCCCTCCATGACGGGCATCCAGGCGCCGGACGGTTGCTCGAGCGCGACCGGACCCGTCGGTCCCATCCGGACCTGAGAGGCCATTCGCTCGCCGATTCGAGCCGACGACTTCGCCCGGCCGTCCCGTGAGAACTCCCGCACGAGTGGAGAGCGACCAGGCTCCGCCGTCGACTCGAGGACGTACATGGAGTCGCCGTCGGTCGATACCGCGAGATCCGCGAGTGTGCCGTTCACCGCCACCGGCACTCGCTCGGGTGTGGTGGCGCCATCCGTCCAGCGGAGGATCCGCCGGTGCGCCTCGTCGAGGACGTCAACCGTACCGCCCGTGGTGACGTCGAACGACGAACCACCGAGCGGCGTGAGGCCCTGGCCTCGCTCGAGTCCAGCCTCGCCTGGCCCGTCTCCCCACGGCGCCTGGGCAACGCGCCGGTCGGGGGCAGCCGTCGCGCCGAAGAGGTGCGCCCCGAGGTGGATGTCGACACTTCGCCCGATCGGGAAGCTCCGCTGCGGGGCGGAGGCGCCTCCGGCGGGCTCGGTCGTTGTCGCCCCCGTGGCGACGCTCTGCACCGTCGCGTAGTACGAGAAGCCCTCGGCCGAGCGGGCGATGTCGTCGGGAACGCGCGCGACGTAGCGACCCCCGGTCGCGTTCGGGTCGAGCACGAGGGGAGTCTCTTCGAAGGCGCCGGTGTCGCCCGCTCTGACGAAGACGCTCCCCGTGGCGTCGCACGAGCCTTCGTCGATGCTCTCGTCGGACCCCGCGCAGTACACGTCGTATCGCAGGGCGATCGGTTCGCCGGGGACCGTGAGCGACACGGGGACGTGGGTCGCTTCGATGAACGGCGCGCCCACCGGCGACGCGGCAATGCTTCGATGGGGGCCAGCGATGCCGGACAACCCGGCGACGAGCGCGCCGGCGATCGCACCGCCCGCCAATCCGAGACCCGGCAGCGCCGAACCCGTCCACCGCCTTCGCATCGCCGCTCCTTCGTTTGCTGTAGAGACAACGACGAAGCTAGCAGGCCTCGATAGGGCATCTCGCCTCGGAGTGTCTTTCGGCGCGCTCTCGGCGCGCTTCGGTGACGGCTAGCGCCGCGTCGGCACGCGACCCAGCTCGCGCTCGAGCTTCTTCGCCCTGCGCGCAACCGCGTCACGGAGCTTCTGCGGCTCGAGCACGATCGTCTCGCCCCGGTCCGCGAGAACCTCGCAGAGCAGCCACTCCTCGGTCTTGTAGGACACGTGTGCCTCGGACGACCCGTCGGTCAAGAGCTGGGCGCCGCGCTCGAGCTTCCAGCGGGCGATAGCGGGAGAGTGCAGGAGGTGAGCGACGCGCGGGTTGTGGAGATACGAGGGATCGAAGCCGGCACGAGGCTCGAACCGCTCGTCGGTCAGATGGGCCGAGCGCATGCGGTCGAGGCGGAACGTCCGCGCGGCGTCCACACCGAGATCCCAGGTATGTACGCGCCAGACGGGAAGCTCACGCTCGATGGTGTAAGGCTCCACGCGCCGGAGAGTGGGCTTCTCCCCGCCTTCTTTCAGGTATTCGAGCTCGACGATCCTGCGCTTCTCGGCGCCGTCGCTCAGCACCCGCACGAGCGCCTCCTCGTCCGTCGCGTCATGCGGCTCGGACATGCCGCTGAGGTCGAAGCGCCCGAATGTCTCCTCGAGCTTCCTGCGCACGCGCGCAAGGGGGGTGTGCGCATCCGCCGCGATCGCGGGGCCGACGTACTCGATGGCCAGGCGGATCGCGCGCGCCTCGAGCGGCGTCAGCTTCGGCGGCCTTCGGAAGACGTCGCCGTAGAGCTCCTTGTCCACGCGGACGACGTCTCCGTCGTGCTCGGCGTAGACGGCATAGCACCCGCCCCCGAAGTTCACGAGGTTGAGCAGCGAGAGCTGATCTTGGAGCTCCTCGAGTGGGATCGAGAATCGCGCCGCGAGCTCCGCGGCGTCGAGCACCGCCGTCCGTTCCTCACCGCATGCGGCCAGGAGATGGGCGAGCAGGGCCTGGAGGACGCCGAACCGCTCGGGCTCGACCGGGCCGACCGGACGCTCGGGAAGCGGCTGACGGGGATCCGTGCGCTTCGGGCGGGCGGGAGCGGGCGGAGAGCCGTCGTGCGCGTCGACGAGCCGCGACAGGCCGTCGCCGACCGCGTCGCGCAGCTCCTCGGGCTCGAGCGGCACGGCGCGTCCGTTCTGGCGGAGCACCCAGCCCGCGAGCAGGTCGACCTGCGCGTAGTCGGTCTCGAACACTCCCTCCTCGACGGTGCCGGCGTCGGCCAACGTGCGCTCGATCCACCACGCGGTGTCCCCTGAGACGGCGATCCGCGCGGTCGCCACGGGCTCACCGATCTGCCACGGCCGGGGGACACGATGCTCCTCGACGTCGAAGTCCGACGGAACGCGGAAGTCGCGCTCCCGCCTCGTCGCGAAACGAATATCGCCCTGGATGCGCGAGACGCGGAACGTCCGGATCGTCTTGCGGTCGAGGTCGTGCCCGATCACGTACCAGTTGCCGTCGTCGAGCCTGAGGGCGTATGGATTCACGACGCGCTCGCCCCGTCGCGCGCGTCTGGGGCTCCAATAGCCGAAGCGCACTGTGCGCTGCTTCGAGATGGCGGACTCGAGCTTCGAGAGGCGGCCTGCGAGCTCCGGAGAGTAGTCGGGCGCGCTCACACGCACCCGCTCGGCAGTTTCCGTCGGCGGGTCGCCGAAGCCGGACCTCCCGAGCGCGAGGTTCTGCAGCGCGAGACGGAGTGGCTCCGCGTAGGCGAACTTGCCCTCGAGGTAGTAGAGCGCAGTCTGCAGGGCTGCCAGCTCGTCGTCGTCGAGCTCGAGACGGTCGAGGAAGTAGTTCTCGGAGCGAAGGGTGTAGAGCTCCTCGCCGGTGAATTCGTCGCGCTGGGACTGCAGCGGTACGCCGAGCGCAGTGAGCTCCGCGCGGTCGGAGTAGAAGCGGCGCGCGAACGCCTCGTCCGACATCTCGCTGTACCCCTCGACGTTCGACTTGACGTCGCGGGCCGTGAGTGGTCGTCGCTCGGCCATGAGGAACGCGACGAGCGAGAGCTGCCGGATCAGCTTGTCGGCGTCATGGGACATGCGAGTGCGAGCTTATCCGCCCGCTCGCCTCTCGACAGGGTCCGACCTGACCGAGTCACGGGGGCGGTGCTCGGAAGGGAGCCAGGTCCTTCCTCCGTCGGTGTGAGGTGTGAGCAGCAGAGCCAGCCGCGCAGGACGGTACATCTCGGACGGACGAGCGGCGAGCGCCCCCGATCCTGCCGCGCGGGTCGTCAGCCGAGTGCGGAGGCCGGTTCGGCCGGCCGAGAGCGATCGAGGCCCGCGGCGTCAGGCGGCCGCGGCGGCGTGCTGGAGGTGCTGGTGCGAGGGGCAGTAGTCGCGGCCCGGAAGCGGGGTGCGCTGACACGCCTTGCCCTTGCGGGTCGTCGCATGGCAGCGGGCGGCGCCGCCGTCGAGCAGGCCGGCATCGATCTGCTGCTGGATGAAGGTGGTCGCGGCCCCGATGCCTTCACGAACCGACCAGGCCACTTGGGCCTGGGCCGTGATCGGAAAGTACCGGCGGATGTCGCCGAAGAGAGCGCGGTCGGGCTGCGCGAAGTAGTGAGGGTCGGCTGCGAGGCGTTCCATGGTCTCCTCGCACTCGCAGAGCACGGCGCGTCGGTACTCGAGCTGCGCCGTCCTGTCTGCGTATGGGTCGATGAGATCCTTGATCGAGCGGTAAATCGCTCGCGAGTATTGATACATACACGAGCGCAACTGCGCGGCTTGATCTTCCATCGGGCCTCTCGAAGTCTCCTCGATCCCGTGATTCGATCCGCAAAAAGCGGATCGACAGCCTCTGTACGGGGCAGTGTAGCGCCTTTTCGAACGTGTTACAAAGTCAGTTGGCGCGTCGTCACGCGAGACAACCGCTGATCAAGGCACGACATTTCGAACCGAGGCCGAACGGGAGAACTCGCGGGCGTCCTGGAGCGCGCTCGTGGCCTCGGCTTGAGACGTGTAGACACCGCTGAAGACGATCCAGTAGCCCGGGTGGAGACTGGCGTACGCGGACGAGTCGATGATCCCCACGTCCGTGAGTCCCGCCTTGCGCGCCCTCCGTGCCTGCGCGACGGCGGGCTTGCGTCCGTGGGTCTGCGGCAGTGACACGAGGGCGATCGTCCAACCGGTCCGCGCAGACGGCCAGGTGCCGATGCCGTTCGAACCGACCTGGCCGGGTGCCGCCACCGTGTTCGTCGTCGGCACGCGTGCGAATCCCCCGGTCGCCGTGAGGACGTGCGTCGTGCCGTCCGTGTGCCCGCCCGCCGCGGCGACGGCAGCCGCGCCGCCGGCGGCAGCGACGAGCAGCGCGAGAAGGGAGCGCTTCACCCAGCCGCGACCTGGTGCTGCCGACGCTCCGACCGGTCCGGGCCCGGGAAGACGAAGCCCGCACTCGACGCAGTACTCCTGTCCTTGCGCCGTGAGCTCGCCACAACGCGGACAGACTGCCACTCACCCGCCTCCGGCTCGGCCGACGCGAAGCTCGAGCTCGGGCGCCTCCCGGCCGCAGGTCGCGCAGTAGCGGGCGCCGAGCAAGAGCGGCGCACCACAAACGCAGACCGCTCCGCCCTCCCGCCGCAGGTGCACGGTTCCGTCGAGAAGCGCGTCGATCTCCTGCACGCGCGCCTCGATCGCCACGAGCTCCGCGCAGCGCTCGACGACGAGACCGGCGTTGAAGCGGTCCCGCTTGTACATCTCGAGCGCGAGGCCGCCGAGGTCGCGAAGCCGCTCCTCACGGACGAGGAGGAGCGCTTTGCGCTCGCGCCGAAGCTCCCGGACGGGCGGGACGACGTACTCGGGAGCTGCGGCGTCCCCGTTGTCGGATTGTCTCCGCCGTCGCGCCATGCTCAGAGCTGGAGCACGACGAGTCGCTCCTCGGTCATCTCGCGGACCGCATACGCTGGCCCCTCCCGGGTGTTCCCGGAGTCCTTCACGCCGCCGTACGGCATCTGGTCGGCTCGGAACGTCGGCGCCTCGTTCACGGTCACTCCGCCGAACTCGAGCTCACGAGCGGCGCGTAGCGCGCGGCTCAGGTCCTGCGTGAAGATCCCGGCCTGGAGGCCGAAACGGGTGCCGTTCGCGAGCCCGATCGCCTCGTCGAAGGAGTCGAACGGCGTGACCGTGCAGACCGGCCCGAACACCTCCTCGCACGAGACCTTCGCATCGGCCGCGGCGCCCGCGATCACAGTCGGAGCGATGAGATCGCCCTCGAGCCGCCCGCCGGTCAGGATCTCGGCACCACCTGTCCTCGCCTCGTCGATCCAGTCGATGATGCGGTTTCGCTCGGACGGCACGATGACGGGACCGACGTCGGTGTCCTCGTCCGCCGGGTCACCGAGAACGAGCGCCTCGACTCGGGGGACGAAGCGCTCGAGGAACGTGTCGTAGACCGAGCGCTCGACGTAGATCCGCTGTACCGAGATACAGCTCTGACCCGCGAACGAGAAGGCGTTTGCCGCCAGGCGGGCCGCAGCGTCGTCGAGGTCGGCGTCGTCCGCGACGATGACGGGAGTCGCGTTTCCGAGCTCGAGGTTCACCCGCTTTCGCGCTGCTCGCTCGCGCAGGTCCCAGCCGACCGGGCCCGAGCCCGTGAACGTGATCAGGCGAACGCGCTCGTCCTCCACGAGCACGTCGCCGATGTCGCGCGCCGGGCCGCAGATCACGTTCAGCCACCCGGGCGGGATCCCGGCCTCAGTCTCGAGCTCGGCCAGGAAGAGTGCCGACAGCGGGGTCTTCTCGGCCGGCTTGAGCACGACCGCGCAGCCCGCTGCCAGAGCGGGCGCGATCTTGTGCGCGACGAGGTTCAGGGGAAAGTTGAACGGCGAGATCGCGGCGACGATCCCGATCGGGACTCGGAGGGTCAGGGCGATCTTCCCGGTCCCGGCGGGCGATGCGTCCATCGGCACGGCCTCGCCCGCGAGCTTGCGCGCTTCGACAGCAGCCATCGTGAACGTCGAGACTGCGCGCGCCGCCTCGACCCGCGCCGCCTTCATGGGCTTTCCCGCCTCGGCGCAGATCGTCCGGGCCGCCTCGTCGGCACGCTCGGCGAGGAGGCCGGCCACGCCGTCGAGGATCGACGCGCGCTCGTGTGCGGGCAGCGGAGCAGCCATCGCTCTTTCGGCCGCGTCGAGAGCACGGCGCGTCTCCTCGGCGCCGGCGCGAGGCACGCGCCCGACGACGTCGCCCGAGTAGGGAGAGCGCACGTCGTTCCAGTCGCCGGTCTCGATCCAGTCTCCGTCGACGAGGAGCCGTTTCTCGATCGCCGTCACGGCCATGGCGCTCAGTGTCGCAAACTCCGCGCGGGTTGCGGCGCTCGCCGCCGCGAACGAGGTGCCCGTCTCGAGCACCGCTCGCGATCTCGTAGCTGGCTCTGGGGTCGAGTTCGAGGAGCGCGGTGAGCACGAGCTCGAGGGCGTCCCCGGATTCCTGGCGTTTGTACGCTGTGCTCCATGTCGGAGGCGTTCATCGTCGATGCCGTCAGGTCGCCGATCGGCAAGCGAGGCGGGGCGCTGTCGGAAATCCGCTCGGAGGAGCTCGCTGCGCAGGTGCTGAACGGCCTCGTCGGACGGGTCGAGCTCGATCCCGTGGACGTCGAGGACGTCCAGATGGGATGCGTCACACAGGTCGGCGAGCAGGCCCTGAACGTCGGTCGTCAGGTGGTGCTCGTCGCCGGCTGGCCGGAGACCGTCTGCGCGTCGACGGTCGATCGTCAATGCGGCTCATCGCTGCAGGCTGCGTTCAACGGCGCGGCCGCGATCCAGGCGGGGCACCTCGACGTCGTGGTGGCCGCGGGCGTCGAGCACATGACACGGGTCCCGATGGGCTCGAACCTCGGGGACGCAGGCTGGGGCGCGGTCAACGAGAAGATCGGCGAGCGCTGGCCGATCGTCCCGCAGGGGATCTCCGCCGAGGTGATCGCCGAGGAGTGGCGCCTGACGCGCGAGGCGCTCGACGCCTACTCGCTCGAGTCGCATCGACGGGCGGTGGCCGCAATCGACGAGGGGAGGTTCCAGCGGGAGATCGTCCCCATCGAGGTGGCGGCCGGCGGTGCGCTCGTCCTCTTCGCGGTCGACGAGACTCCGCGCCGCGATACCTCGCTCGAGAAGCTGGCGTCGCTCCAGCCCGCGTTCAGGCCGGACGGCGTCGTCACCGCCGGGAACTCGAGCTCGATCGTGGACGGCTCCGCGGCGATGCTGCTCGCGAGCGAGGAAGCCGTGGCCGCGAACCGGTTCGAGCCTCGTGCGCGATTCGTGTCGTTCGGGCTCTCGGGCGTCGACCCATACCGAATGCTCCACGGGAATCCGGAGGCCTGCGCTCGCGCGCTCGCGAAGGCGAACCTGACCTGGGACGACATGGCCGTGATCGAGGTGAACGAGGCGTTCGCCTCGGTCGTCCTCCAGTTCCTCGCGGACACCGGGCTGCACGAGCGTTGGGAGGCGGGGGACGTGAACCCGAACGGCGGCGGGATCTCGCTCGGCCACCCGCTGGGCGCGACCGGAGCACGAATCACGGCGACGCTCGTCTCCGAGCTGGACCGGCGGAACGTCCGGTTCGGCATCGCGACCATGTGCATCGGGCAGGGGCAGGCGATCGCCGCTGTCGTCGAGCGGCTCTGATCTTTCATCAGTTCAACTGATCACAAAACGCTGATGTTCGACTGGTGCTGATCGAAGGGGCGAGCGATCATATGACCATGTTCGGTCTCTTCCTCCTCGTCTTCCTGCTCGTCATCGGCCCGCTCGCGGTCGTCGCAGGCGCGGACTCGCGCGTCGACGACGTCGAGCGCCGCCGCACTCTCGAGCGCTAGCCGACTTCGCTCACCTCGCGCCGGGCGCGGCTAGGATCGCGCGCGACGTGACTGCGCGGGAGATCCAGGTCGTCGGCGTCGTCGGGCTCGGGGCGATGGGCGCCGGGATCGCACAGCTCGCGATCGAGGCGGGCTACGACACCGTCGGTCGCGAGGTGACCGACGAGCTCGGCGAGGTCGCGCATGGCCGAATCGCACACTTCCTGCAGCGGAAGGTCGACAAGGGACAGCTCGGAGACGTCGATCGCGACGCTGCGCTCGGGCGGTTCGCGCTCACGACGCGGCTCGCCGACCTGGCGCGCTGCGACCTCGTCGTCGAGGCGATCGTCGAGGACCTCGAGGCGAAAGTGGCCCTCTATCGGGAGCTCGAAGGAATCGTGCGCCCGGATGCAGTGCTCGCGACGAACACCTCTGCCCTCTCGGTGACGGAGATCGCTGCCGCGGTCTCGACGCCCGAGCGGGTGGTCGGAATGCACTTCTTCAACCCGGCGCCCCTGATGCCGCTCGTCGAGATCGTCCGCGCGGAGCTCTCCTCGGATGCAGCCGTGGACACCGCGTTTGCCGTCGGCGAGCGACTCGGGAAGCGGCCGATCCGCTGTCACGACACGCCGGGATTCGTGGTGAACCGCGTCCTCATCCCGTTGCTGAACGACTGCATCCGCGTGCTCGACGAGGCACGCGTCTCGCCCGAGGACCTCGACACGGCGATGACAGCCGGGGCCGGCTGGCCGATGGGCCCGTGCACGCTTGTCGACCTCGTCGGGATCGACGTCCACGTCCATGCATCGGAGGCGTTGTACGAGAAGCTCCGTGAGCCGCGCATGGCGCCTCCACCGCGCATCGTCGCGATGCGGAATGCGGGCCTCTACGGCCGCAAGAGCGGACGCGGCTTCTACACGTACGACTAGGGCGTCGCCGTCGGGTCGGGACCGTGGACGCGTCGGAACGGGATTCCGAGCGTCCGCGCGGCGAACGGGACCGACGTTCCCTGCACGAGGACGGAGAACAGGACCACGACGACGACGATGCCGTACAGGCGCTCGGCGCCGTCGACAGCCGCGAGGATCGCGAGGGTACCGAGGAGGATCGGGACGGCTCCCTTCAACCCTCCCCAGACGATGAAGAGGCGCTCACGGCGCCTCAGATCCGCCCGCGCGAGGAGCGGGAGGACGGCGATCGGACGCGCGACGAGCGCAAGCACGAGCGCGAGCACGAGCCCGTCACCCCATACCCCAAGATCGCCGAGGTCGGCGACACCGACCGAAAGCCCGAGCGCGACGAACGCGCCGATCTCGGCAAGGCCCGTGAGCGACGCGAGGAAGTCCTCGACCTCCTCCTTCCGCGGTGCCGGCGCGTCGCCGAGGAGGACGCCCGCCACGAACACCGCCAGGAACCCGGACCCGCCGAGGATCGCGGCGAGGCCGTACACGATTCCCGCGCCGGCGAGGACGCGGATCGGCTGGAGCGCGGGTGACGTGAGCCGGACGCTCCGCATGACGGGGAGGAGCACCAGCGCTCCTCCGACGCCGACCGCGAGCCCGATTCCCATCTCCTGCAGGAACTCGCTGACGACGATCCAGAAGCTTCCGTGGCTCTCTCCCGCCAGCTCGATCATGCCGATCATGAGCGCGATCCCGACCGGGTCGTTCATTCCCGCCTCGCCCTCGAGGATCGTCCCCGCGCGGCCCCGGATCTCGCGAGCGCCGAAGAGGCTGAACGTGACGGCGGGGTCGGTGGGTGCGATGGCCGCGCCCACCAGGCCCGCCTCGATCCAGTCGAAGCCGAGGACGTAGTGCGCTGCGAGCGCGACGAGACCCGCCGTGGCGAAGGTGCCGACGACGCCCAGTGCGAGAATCGGCCCGACCGAGCCTCGGAAGCGCCCGAGGCCGATGTGAAGCCCGCCGTCGAACAGGATCACGACCAGTGCGAGGACGACGATGCGCTCGACGTCCCGGATCGAGAGGGCGTTTCCCACCGAGGGAACGAGCTCCGCGACGAGCGCAGCGCCGACGAGGAACAGACCCGCGTACGGGATCGACAGGCGATCCCCGAGCCGCATCCCGAAGAGCGCGACGAAGATCGTCGCGGATACCGCGAGCACGACCACGCCGAAGTCCGCGACCTCGCTCACCGAGTCGTGAATCTACGGTGCGAATCGGCCGCGCGCCGATCTGCGACGGCACGGTGGGCACGGTCGCTGGCGGACTGGCGCGGCGTACTGTCGAGGTGGCAATGCCGCGCTTACAGTCTTCTTACAGGCTTCTCACCCTGGACCCACGGCGGATCTCGATACTTCCGGGTGGAGCAATGCGGCTTCTTGTCTTCCTCTGCGCGATCGCGATCCTCGCGTCCCTCGTCGGCACGGCTGCCGGAGCGAGCGGCCCGGTCCCGCCGGGAACCGCCGGCACGCTCTCGGTCGAGGGAGGCAAGGGGGTCGTCACAGTGGAGCTCCGCGGGGTGACCCTCGGCGTTCTCGCCAGCGGTGTGCTGCGTGTGACCGATCTCACGCCACACGACCGGTTCGTGCCGACGGTCAAGGGCCGCAAGCTGACGCAGCTGCGGCTCGGCCCGCGGACGGTGCTCTACCGAGGTCAGGGGCTCCGGTTCAGCATGCTCGGCGGCAGCTATCGGTTCGTCGCCCGCGGAAGCGGGGTCGCCCTCTCCGGTGTCGGCTGGGGCTGGGTGACACTCACGGGAGTGCCCAAGTTCGTCGGCGACGACGTCGGTGTCTACTCGATCGACGGAGTCGACTGCGCCGACCAGCCGGAGTCGTGCACGCCGCTTCCCGAGACGCCGCTGAAGATCAAGCTCGGGACAACCGTCGCCGACGGCTCGAGCAAGTCGATCATCCGGAGCCGATGACACAGCAGAACACCATCCTCGTCATCGAGGACGAGACGTCGATCGCGTCCTTCGTCTCCGCGTATCTGACCAACGCCGGCTACGAGGTGCGGAGCGCAGCGTCTGCGCAGACGGCGCTCGTCCAGCTGGCGAGCGAGACGCCCTCGCTCGTCATCCTCGACCTGAACCTCCCGGACGGTGACGGGGTCGAGCTCTGCCGCCGGATCCGCAAGGGCTCGGATGTGCCGATCCTGATGCTCACCGCGCGCGATGAGGACGTCGACAAGATCATCGGGCTCGAGGTCGGGGCCGACGACTACATGACGAAGCCGTTCAACCCGCGCGAGCTCGTCGCGCGTGTGAAGAGCGTGCTTCGTCGGGCGGCGCCCGAGCGGCGGAAGGGCGAGACCTCGGAGCTCCGCCACGGCGACCTCTCGATCGACTCCGGGAAACGCGAGGTCTACGTCGGCGACGAGGAGATCAGGCTCGCTCCGAAGGAGTTCGACCTGCTCTGGGAGCTCCTCGACCACCGCGGGATCGTCCTGACGCGTGACCAGCTCCTCGAGCGGGTGTGGGGATACACCTTCGCCGGCGACACGCGCACGGTGGACGTCCACGTACGGCAGATCAGGCGCAAGCTCGGCGACGCGTCCCCGATCGTGACGGTCTGGGGGGTCGGCTACAAGGTCGCCTCCGAGCGCGCGCCGGCTCCGGCGGCGTAGGCGGTTACCCTGATCCCGAGATGCTCGGGACGCTCCGCTTCCGGCTCACTGCACTCTTCGTCGGAGTCGTGCTCGTATTCGCCCTCGTCTCCGGGGCGCTCGCGATCCGGCTGTTCCGCGACCTGACCCATTCGCAGTCGGTCCGCGAGCTCAAGCGTGAGGCATCGGGGCTCGCGGCTCTGTACGCAGCGTCTGCGCTGCGGTCGAACAACGAGGGTGCCAGGGCGCCCGAGTTCGCCGCCGCGAAGCTCGAGCTCGCGACCGGCGATCAGCTCTTCTACGTGGGCGGTTCTCTCTTCCCGGGTCAGCGGTTCGGGCTGCACCACCTCCGCCGGGAGGAGCTCGGGAACGTCGCGCTCGACCGCAATCGCGTGGTCACGTTCAAGTTCACGCCTCCCGGCGAGTCCCACCAGGTCATCGCCGCCGCGCAGCCGGTGCAGCTTGCGCGGGGGACAGAGCCTTTCGGCTGGTTGATCGTCGCGAAGCCGGTGGCAGAGCTCCGTCAGCAGTGGGTCACGCTGCTCGAACGGCTGACGCTCGCGCTCGCCGTGGGAGTCGCGCTCGCGGCGGTCCTCTTCTGGTGGCTCTCGCGACGTCTGACGGAACCGGTGCAGGCGCTGACCCGGGCGACCCACGATGTCGCCGCCGGCCGGTACGACGTCGAGATCCCGCTCGCGCGGGGCAACGACGAGATCGCGTTGCTCTCGGAACGCTTCCGGGTCATGGTCGCCCAGCTCTCGGAAGCGGAGCGTCTCAAGCGCTCGTTCCTCATGTCCGTCTCCCACGAGCTGCGCACCCCGCTCACGGCCATCCGAGGGCACGCCGACGCGATTCGAGAGGGGATCATCACCGACCCAGACCAGATTCGTGGCTCCCTCGACGTGATCGCGGCCGAGACGGACCGCCTCGAGCGGCTCGTCGGCGACGTGCTCGACCTGGCCAAGCTGCAGGCGCACCGCTTCACGGTCCGGCGGGAGGAGGTCGACATGATCCGGCTCCTCGACCACGCCTACGGCGCGTTCACGGAGGAGGCGCGACGACGCGAGATCGACTACAAGCTCGATACCGACGGGCACGCGCCCGTGATCGTCTCGGACGGCGACCGCGTCCTGCAGGTGATCTCGAACCTGCTGTCCAACGCGTTTCGCTGGACGCCCGACGGCGGAACGGTCGAGCTGCAGCTCGAGGCGCGGAACGGGCAGGTCAGCGTGGACGTCGTCGACTCGGGACCGGGAGTTCCACCGGAGCGGCGCGAGGCGATCTTCCAGCCGTTCGTCTCCCAGGACATGAACGGCACCGGTCTCGGGCTGCCGATCGCGAGCGAGCTTGCGATGGCTCTCGGCGGACGGGTCGAGCTCGAGCCCGGGTCACCGACCGGAAGTCGGTTCCGGCTCGTCCTCCCGGTGGCGAACGCTCTCTAGCGAGAGAGACGTGTCACGCGGCGGCCTGGTTCACCGCCGCGTCCTGGTGCGCGACCCGAGGGGCGACGACGGCGTCCGCTTCTGGGCCGGTCAGCTCCGCGAGGTCTTCCACGATCGCGGCGATCGACGACTGGTCCTCTTCGAGGCGTGCCAGCCGGGCATCGACGCCGCGCCAGCCCGAGCTGACGAGGTCGACGAGGAGCGCGAGATCGTCGACGCGTGCGTGGCGCTCCGCGAGGAGCTCGCCCTCGAGCCGCTCGAGCCTCCGGACCGCCTGGTTGAGCAAACCTCGGATCTCCGCGATGTGGCGCGCGACGGGAAGGACCTCGGCCCGAAGGCCGTCTCGGACCGCAGCCTCGACTTCGACCGGGATGGACGCCTCGAGCTCGGCTGCCGCTGCCGCCAGAGCCTCGATCTGGTCCTTCGAGCGTTCGAGCGCCGCCTCGAGGATCGCAGGCTCCGGTCGACCGGCCGCGGCGTCCGCGATGCGTTGCTTGGCACGTTCCAGAGCATCCTGATCCATGTCGGGCGAGGCTACTCTCGGGGCCGGATGGACTCGAGCCTGCTCGACTACGAGCTGCCGCGTGAGTTGATCGCGACACGTCCGATCGAGCCGCGCGACGCATCCCGCCTGCTCGTCTACCGACGAGACGAACAGGCGGTCGAGCAGCATGCGTTCTCCGAGCTACCCGAGATCCTCGACGGCGAGCTCGTCGTGGTGAACGACACGAGGGTGATCCCCGCGCGTCTCCGGCTGCAGAGGGAGTCGGGCGGCGCGGTCGAGGTGCTGTTGCTCGAGAAGCTCGGCGGAGACGGCGAGTGGGAGGCGCTCGTCAAACCGTCGCGGCGCGTGCGGGCCGGAGAGCAGATCGGCCCGGTCGAGCTCCTCGCGGCGCTCGGTGACGGGCGCTGGCGGCTTCGCCTGGAGGGCGAGCCGGAGGGCGAGTCGCCGCTCCCGCCGTATGTCACGGAGCGTCTCGACGACCCGGAGCGCTACCAGACGGTGTACGCGGACGAGGCGGGGTCCGCCGCGGCTCCGACGGCGGGGTTGCACTTCACCCCGGAGCTCGTTGCACGAATCGACCCCGTGCGGGTCACGCTCCACGTCGGTCTCGACACCTTTCGCCCCGTGACGGCCGGGACACTGGAGGCGCACCAGCTCCACGGTGAGCGATATGCGGTGGAACCGGGCGCGTGGGAACGCATCGCCGTGGCCGAGCGAGTGCTGGCCGTCGGGACGACGACGGTACGAGTGCTCGAGAGCGTCGCTCGCGACGGCGCGCTCAGCGGGAGGACGTCCCTCTACATCACGCCCGGGTTTCGCTTTCGGCGTGTCGACGCGCTCCTGACGAACTTCCATCTCCCCCGAACGACGTTGCTCGCTCTCGTCATGGCCTTCGTCGGCGTGGAGGAGACGCGCGAGCTCTATCGACTCGCGATCGCCGAGGGGTATCGGTTCTACTCGTTCGGCGATGCGATGCTGGTGCTGTGATCGGCCTGGGCAGCTGTATGACAGGTCTGAGCACATTCGCACTCACGGCCTCGGACGGGACGGCGCGCGCCGGGATCCTCCACACGGCACACGGCGCGATCCCGACACCGGCCTTCATGCCGGTCGGCACCAAAGCGACCGTGAAGGCGCTCCACCCCGACGAGGTGCGTTCCCTCGGTGCGCACGTCGTTCTCGGGAACACGTACCACCTCCACTTCCGGCCGGGCGAGGACGTCGTCGCGCAGCTCGGCGGAATCCATCGCTTCTCGGGCTGGGACGGCCCGGTCCTGACCGACTCGGGAGGGTTCCAGGTCTTCTCGCTCCGCGACACGATCCTGGCGCTGGACGAAGAAGGAGTGACGTTCCGATCGGTGTACGACGGGTCCGTCGCACGCTTCACACCCGAGACCGTGATCGAGATCCAGCGGAAGCTCGGCTCGGACATCGCGATGTGCCTCGACGTCTGCGCGCCGGCCGCTGCCGATCGCACGGAGCTGGAGCGCGCGGTTCGGGTGACCACGCACTGGGCCGCGCGCCAGGCCGCGATCGAGCCGACCCCCGGTCAGCTCCGCTTCGGCATCGCGCAGGGGGGCACGGACGGCGAGCTACGGCGGCAGTCGATCGACGACATCGTCGCGCTCCCGTTCGACGGTTATGCGCTCGGCGGGCTCGCCGTCGGCGAGGAGAAGGACGTGATGTTCGAGACCGTCGCCTGGTCTACGCCGCTGCTCCCGGCCGACCGTCCTCGCTACTTCATGGGCATCGGGGACCCCGAAGGGATCCTGGAGGTCGTCGCGCGTGGCGTCGACCTCTTCGACTGCGTCTTACCGACGAGGATGGCGCGCACCGGGTCGGCGCTCACGTGGAGCGGCCGCCTCAACCTCCGGAACGCTCGCTTCGCGACGGACGCTCGCCCGCTGGACGAGGGTTGCGGCTGCCCTACGTGCGCGCGCTTCACCCGCGGCTACGTCCGCCATCTCGTCACCCAGAGTGAGATTCTCGGGCTCCGGCTCTTGAGCCTGCATAATCTGTGGTTCGTACTCGACCTGACCGCACGTGCGCGGGCGGCGATCGAGCGGGGCGCGTTCTCGACGTTCAAGAAGGATGCTCTCGCGCGTCTTCGCCTCGCATCCGAGGAGGAACAGTGGGTGGCGCCTATTTCGTGATCGTCCTCGCTCTCGTCCTGGGAGTGATGTACGTGGTGATGATCCGCCCCCAGCGCAAGTACCAGCACGAGCTCCGAACACGGGTCGCGAGCGCCGACGTGGGCGACGACATCCTCACGAACGGCGGCATCTACGGCACGATCGTCGCCGTGGAAGGCGACGACATCGAGGTCGAGATCGCCAAGGGCGTCACGGTCCACATGACGCGGCAGGGAATCACTGCCGTCCTTCCTCCGGAGGAACAAGGGCACGAGGAGGACGAGGCCGAGGACGAGGAGGACGAGGCCGAAGAAGACGAGCTCCGCGAGCGGGTCGCCCATGAGGGCTGAGCTGGCGGGGATCGGCGAGCTCCGTGTACGGGCCGTTACGAGCGGCGAAGAAGGTGTTACGAGCTCCTGCGCCGGCGAGGCCGTCGCCGCCGAGCCCAGCTAACCTGAGCGACCGACCTTGAACCGGCGTTCCTCCATCATCGTCGTCGGTCTGCTCGTGGCGGCCCTCGTGGGCGTCGCGCTCCTCGCCATCCCGTCGTCGCCGCTGCACAAGAGCCCGACGCTCGGGCTCGATCTCCAGGGTGGTCTCGAAGTCACGCTCCAGGCAGTTCCGCCGAAAGGGAAGGCGCTGTCGAGCAGCGATCTCGACCGTTCGGTCCAGATCATGCGGAACCGCGTCGACAAGCTCGGCGTCGCGGAGCCGGAGATTCGAAAGCAGGGGTCGGATCAGATCGTGATCCAGCTCCCGGGGATCAAGGATCCCGAGGCGGCGGCGAAGATCATCGGGAAGACGGCGCAGCTCGAGCTCTTCGATCTCCAGGGCAACCTCCTGCCGCCGTCGATCGACGCGTCACGAAACCCGGTGGCCACGAGCTCTCTCTACAACCTCCTGATCGGCCAGCAGGCGCTCGTGAAGGGCAAGTCGTCGGATGCCTGGTACCTGTTCAACGCGAAGAAGAAGCTTGCGCGGGGGCCGGTCGACAGCCGCGAGGCGCTCCTCAAGCCGAACAAGGGCCAGGTGCCCAAGGGTTACACCGTCCTCGCGGTGCCTCCGAAGTCGGTCGTCGTCACTTGCGGTCCGGCGGACGTCGTCTGCCCGGGAGTGAGGACGAGCCCCCCGACGAGCACGTCGTACTACCTCTTCCGCTACGAGCCCGACCACGGGATCCCGGAGATGACGGGCGCCGACCTGAAGCTGTCCGGGACGCAGCAGGACTTCGACCCGAACACGGGCCAGCCGATCGTGCTGATGCAGTTCACGAACAAGGGTCAGAAGAAGTTCGAGAACATCACGCGCGACCTCGCGCAGCGCGGCAAGCTGCTGACGAACACGGTCGGGGGCGGCCAGGACATCTTCCAGAACTTCGCGATCGTGCTCGACCGCGAGATCAAGTCATGGCCGCAGATCGACTGGACGCAGTACCCGAACGGGATCACGGGAGGCAACGGCGCGCAGATCACCGGCCTCGGGTCGGTGGGCGAGGCGAAGGACCTCGCAATCGTCCTCCAGACCGGCGCCTTGCCGGTGAAGTTCGAGACGCTCGACCGGACCGACATTTCGGCGACGCTCGGAAAGGACTCGCTCTCCGAGGCGAAGAAGGCGGCCCTCGGCGGCCTCCTGCTCGTCGCGATCTTCCTGCTCGTCTTCTACCGCTTCCTCGGGCTCGTCGCGGTCGCCGGGCTCGCGATCTACGCGGCCTTTCTGTACGCGGCGATCCTCGCCTTCCACGTCACGCTGACGCTCCCGGGCTTCGCCGGCCTCGTCCTCACGTTCGGGGTGGCTGCCGACGCGAACGTCGTCATATTCGAACGCATCAAGGAAGAGGTGCGCGCCGGGCGCTCCGTGCGAGCAGCCGTGGCGCAGGGCTACTCGAAGGGCTTCCATACGATCGTCGACGCGAACGTCGTCACCGCGATCACCGCACTCGTCCTGTTCTCCGTGGCGACCGCGAGCGTGCGCGGGTTCGCGCTGATGCTCCTCATCGGGACGGCGCTCTCGATGCTGACGGCGGTGCTCGCGACGCGCGCGATCCTCGCGCTGCTCGCGGGCTTCGAGTGGTTCGACAGCCCGCGCCTGATGGGCGCGACCGGGCAGGGCGTCGCCCGCTGGCTGCGCGTCGACTTCATCGGCAAGCGGAGGATCTGGTTCGCGATCTCGGCGTGTGTAGTCGCGGTCTCGATCGGCGCGCTCGCGGTCAAGGGCCTGAACCTCGGGATCGACTTCAAGGGCGGGACGCAGATCACGTTCAGGACCCCCGAGCCCACGTCTCTCGACACCGTTCGGAACCAGGCGGCGCAGATCGGGCAGGCGGGTGCAGTCATCCAGGGCCGTGGGCAGTCCACGAACGGGAACTACACGAACTTCCAGATCCGAACCGAGTCGCTCACGACCGCGGAGCAGAACACGCTCGAGAGCGACCTCGCCAGCGCTGTCAACGCCACGGCGTTCGGCGCCAAGAACGTCTCCTCGAGCTTCGGACGCCAGATCGCGCGCTCGGCGCTGTGGGCGATCATCGTCAGCCTCCTTCTGATCGTCGCCTACATCTCCATTCGCTTCCAGTGGAAGTACTCGGTCGGCGCGCTCGTCGCGCTCGCGCACGACGTCGCCATCACCGTCGGGATCTACGCGCTCACGGGGAGAGAGGTGTCCACGGCGACGGTGGCCGCGGTGTTGACCGTGCTCGGGTACTCGATCTACGACACGATCATCATCTTC
>DASSQE010000079.1:0-23443 GCA_035702645.1 Gaiellaceae bacterium | reverse complement strand
GATCCTCGAGGTCGATCTCGCGAGCCAGCGGATCGTCGTGGAGCCCGGCGTCGCGAACCTCGACGTGAGCCGCGCCGTCGCGGCCGACGGGTTCTTCTACGCGCCCGACCCTTCGAGCCAGCAGGTCTGCACGATCGGAGGCAACGTCGCCGAGAACTCCGGCGGCGCGCATTGCCTCAAGCACGGCTTCACGGTCCACCACGTGACGGGCCTCACGCTCGTGCTCTCCGACGGCGAGATCGTCGAGCTGGGTGGGAAGGCGCTCGATCCGGACGGACCGGATCTCCTCGGGGTGGTCGTCGGCTCGGAAGGGACGCTCGGCGTCGTCACACGCATAACGCTTCGCATCGTCCGCTCGCCCGAGACCGTCCGGACGCTGCTGGCGGGCTTCGACTCGACCGACTCCGCCGGCGAGGCCGTGAGCGAGATCGTCTCGGCCGGGATCCTCCCGGCGGCTATCGAGATGATGGACCGGCTCACGATCGAGGCCGCCGAGCTCTCGGTCTCCCCGGGCTATCCGGCCGGAGCCGGAGCGATGCTGCTCGTCGAGCTGGAAGGCGTGCGTGCGCAGGTGGACGAGGACGTCGAGGCCGTCGAGCGGATCTGCGCCGAGTGCGGTGCGTTCGAGCTGCGACTCGCGGAGGACGAGGCATCGCGCGCCCTCCTCTGGAAGGGGCGCAAGTCCGCGTTCGCGGCCATGGGCCGGGTGGCGACCGACTACTACGTGCAGGACGGCGTCGTCCCGCGCACGCAACTTCCGAGGGTCCTGCGACGGATCGAGGCGCTCTCGCAGGCACACGGGCTCCGCGTCGGGAACGTCTTCCACGCGGGCGACGGCAACCTCCACCCGCTCGTCCTCTACGACGCCGCGCGAGGCGAGACCGAGCGCGCGCGGACGCTCGCGGAGGCGATCCTCGAGGCGTGCCTCGACGCGGGCGGCTCGCTCACGGGCGAGCACGGCGTCGGGATGGACAAGGCCTGCCGCATGCCCGGGATGTTCTCCGAGCGCGACCTCGCGACGTTCGAGCGCCTGCGGCGTGCCTTCGACCCGGAGGGCCTCTGCAACCCGGGCAAGGTGATTCCGACCCCCCGCCTGTGCGGTGAGGTCCCTGGCCCCTACCGCGTCCACCCGCTCGAGAGGACCGGCATTGCCGAGCGTCTCTAGCCTGCGCGAGGCGTCCTCGGCGCTCGCCGAAGCGCACGCTGCCGGGCGGCCGCTCCGCATCGGCGAGGAGCTCACGACCGAGGGGCTCGACCGGGTCCTCGAGCATGAGGCAGGAGACCTCACGTGCACGGTCGAGGCCGGGATTCGCCTCTCGACGCTCGCACGAGCGCTCGCCGAGCACGGCCAGCGACTCTCGCTCGATCCGCCCGGCGACCCGACGGTGGGTGCGCTCCTCGCGACGAACGTCTCAGGCCCTCTTCGCCACCGCTTCGGCGCCCCGCGCGATCTCGTCCTTGGGGTGACGCTCGTGCTCGCGGACGGGACGATCGCGAGCGCCGGCGGCAAGGTCGTGAAGAACGTCGCGGGCTACGACCTCGCGCGGCTCGTCTGCGGATCGCGCGGGACGTTCGCGCTCGTCGGGCGCGCGAGCTTCCGACTGCATCCGCTGCCGAAGGCCTCCCGGACGCTGGTCGTCGAGACGGAGGACACCGCCGGCGTCGCGGCCACACTCCTCCGGGCACAGCTCCAGCCCAGTGCACTCGACGTCCTCCACCCCGGCCGCGCTTCCGTTCTCTTCGAGGGATCCGAGGGCGCCGTCGACCACCAGCTCCGCTCGGCGAAGCGGCTCGTCGGTGGGGATGAGGCGGGCGCCGACGTGTGGCGCGAGTCGCGGGAACGGCAGGGCGCGGCACGGGGGCGCATCCGCTTCGCCCCGGGCGCCCTCGAGAAGACTCTCGCCAACCTCGGGACCGCCGTCGTCCGCCCCGCGGCAGGCGTCGCGTACGTCCCCGCGCCCGTCCCGGACGACACGCCCGAAGCGGTCGCCCGCCTGACCGAGTCGATCCGCCGCGCGTTCGACCCGCGAGGGGTGCTCTCCGGGTGATCCGGGAGATCACGGCCGACTGCGTGCACTGCGGGTTCTGCCTGCCGACGTGCCCGACGTACGTCCTCTGGCACGAGGAGATGGACTCGCCGCGCGGCCGCATCCACCTGATCGACGCGCGGCTCGACGGGACGATCACGTTGAGCTCGACCGCGAGCACGCACTTCGACCGCTGTCTCGGCTGCATGGCGTGCGTGTCGTCGTGCCCGTCCGGCGTCCGCTACGACCGTCTGATCGAGACGACCCGGGCGGCCGTCGAGGAGGAGACCCGGCGGACGGTCGGCGACCGCTTCCTCCGCTGGCTGCTCTTCAAGATCGTCCCCTACCCGGACCGGATGAGGGCGGCGGTGCAGCTCGCGCCGCTCGGTCGCTACACGCCCATGCCGCAGCGCTTCCTCCCGCTCGTCGAGATGGCTCCGCGCTGGCACGGCTACGACACGACTCCCGTCCTCACCCGGCCGGACGGCCCCCGTGTCGCGCGCGTAGGGCTCCTGACGGGCTGCGTCCAGCGCGCGGTTTTTCCGGACGTGAACGCGGCCACCGCCCGCGTGCTCGCTGCCGACGGGTACGAGGTGGTCGCACCGCCGCAGGGTTGCTGCGGTGCGCTCTCGGTGCACGCCGGCCGGGTGGAGGAGGGCCGTCGCTTCGCCCGACGTCTCCTCGACGTCTTCGCTCACGTCGATCTGATCGCGGTCAACTCCTCCGGGTGCGGGTCGCACCTGAAGGAGCTCGGATGGCTGCTCGACGATCCCGGCGCGACCGAGCTCGCGGAGAAGGTGCGCGACGTCGGGGAGCTCCTCGCCGAGACGACACCGCGGGCGCGGCGACAGCCGCTTCCGCTCCGGGCCGCTCTCCAGGATCCGTGTCACGCGCGCCATGCACAGCGTCTCCCACTCGCCGCGGCCGCCTCCCTCGCACGCATCCCCGGGCTCGAGATCGTCGAGCCGGCGGAGCAGGACCTCTGCTGCGGGTCGGCGGGCGTCTACAACGTCCTCCAGCCCGAGGGCGCCCGCGAGCTCGCCGACCGCAAGGCGGCACACGTCCTCGCGACGGGCGCGACGGTCTACACGGCCGCGAACCCGGGCTGCCTCGTCCAGGTCTCGGCCGCGCTGCGGCGCGCGCGACGGCCGCTGCCTGCCTTGCACCCGATCGAGCTCGTGGACGCGTCGATCTCCGGAACGCCGGCCGGAAGGCTGCGCGCGAGCGCCCGCCGCTAGATCGAGATCACGTCCGCGAGGATGCGCACGACGTCGAGCACCACGGCGAGGACTCCGACCACTACCGCTGCGCGGGCGTAGTGACGTCCCTCCCACGCACCCGTCTGCGAACGACCGAGAACGATCCCGGCGGCCGCGAAAACGGGGGTCAGGCCCGACCAGAAGATGACGACCGTGAGGAGCCCGAGCACCGACGCGAGAACGGCCACGACGCTCGGCCCCGGGTCGTCCAGGGTCAGCGCCCACGGCACGGCCCACAGGAACACGCCGGCGAGGGCGACGCCGACGAGCGCACAGACCACGAGGACCGTGACGATCCCGCCGTTCGACCCGCCGAACGCGTCGATCACGGCCAGCAGGAATGCGAGCGCCGCGGCTCCGCCGGCCGCTTTCCGGACTTCGGACGTCGCTGGTGCACTTGCGGCGGCGGCGGCGACTGCGGTCTCTGTCATCGACTCCTCCTCGTCTATGACGTCATCCCAGTGTCGGTCGGCCAGGGGATCTGCTCATGACCCCAAAGAGGGTTCCACCGCGACCGGCTGGAGCTCGTCCAGACGGTCGACACCGCCGAGTGCCGGGAAGAGCTTCCACCAGACCCCGGCCACGCCTATCGTCGCCACTCCGCCGAGGACGACGGCGGGAACGGCGCCGATCAGCGCCGCGGCGACGCCCGACTCGAACGCTCCGAGCTCGTTCGAGGCGCTGATGAAGACCATCTCGACGGCATTCACCCGGCCACGCAGCTCGTCGGGCGTGACGAGCGGGAGGATCGTCGAGCGCAGGACGACGCTGACCATGTCGAACGCACCCCCGAGAGCGAGCGCGACGAGCGACAGCCACATCGTCCGCGAGAGCCCGAACACGACCATCGAGATCCCGAACCCGGCGACGACCACGAACAGGGTCGGCCCGGCACGGCGGCGGATCGGGTGGCGGGCGATGACGAGCGCCGAGAGGAACGAGCCGACGGCGGGCGCCGCGCGCAGGAACCCCAGCCCGGTCGGTCCCACCTCGAGGATCGACTTCGCGAACACCGGCAGCAGCGCAGTCGCTCCACCGAGGAGCACTGCGAAGAGGTCGAGCGAGACCGCGCCCAGCAGGACCTGGGTTCGGCGAATCAGCCGCACGCCGGCAAGGACCTCGCCGACGTCGACCGCTCCCTCCACGACAGGCTCACGCCCGGCCCGGAGTGCGAGAACGCAACCGAGCGCAACGAGCGAGAGCGCGATCGCCACGGCGTACACGAGCTCCGCCTGGATCGCGAACAGGATCCCTCCCATCGCGGGACCGACGACGATCGAGAACTGGAGGACGACGGACCGCTGGGCGAGCGCGCTGACCAGGATCTCCTGCGGGACGAGCGAGGGCGTCAGCGCGCGACCCGCCGCTGCACCGAACGCGCTCCCGACCCCGGACAGGAACGCGAGCGCGTAGAACGGCCACACCTGATCGGCGCCGTGCACCGTGACGACAAGGAGGCCGACGAACACGACGACGTCGCAGACGAGCATGGCCGCGTACACGCGAGATCGCGCCCACCGATCCGCGACGTGCCCCGCGGGAAGGGCGAGGAACAGGAGCGGCAGGAACTCGGCGAGCCCGACGAGGCCGAGATCGAGCGGGCTCTCGCGGACGGAGTAGACCTGCCAGCCGATGGCGACCGTCGCCATCGACATCGCGAAGCCGCCGGCGCCCATCGCGACCCAGAAGAGCGCGAAGTCGCGATGGCGGAGCGGCGAGTCGCTCGCGAGCCTCATGTCTCCGAACCTACCCGGCAGCCGAGCTATGCGGCTTCGGGTGCGTCTGCGTCGGTGGGCTCCTCGACGACGCCGAACTCGACCTCGATCTTGAGAATCCGCGAGCCCTCGATCTCGAGCACCTTGAGCCGCAATCCGTCGACACCGACCGTGTCCCCGACCTCGGGAGCGCGCCCGAGCTCGCCGAAGACGAGGCCCGCCATCGTGTGGAAGTCCTGGTCCTCGAGCTCGGTCTCGAACTCCTCGTTGAAGTCGTCGATCGTGTACGTCCCGTCGATCCGGATCCTGCTGTCGTCGATGCGCTCGATGGACTCGTCCGGAAGGTCGAACTCGTCCTCGATCTCCCCGACGATCTCCTCGAGCAGGTCCTCGAGCGTGACGATCCCGTCCATCGCGCCGTACTCGTCCACGACGACGGCCATGTGCTGCTTCTCCCGGCGAAAGTCGGCCAGCAGGGCGGCGAGGTCTTTCGTCTCCGGCACGACGTAGGCGGGCCTGACGATCGACTCGAGCCGCACGGAGGCGATGCCCAGGTCGTGCATCGCGGCGAACAGGTCGCGGACGTGCAGGACGCCCACGATCTCGTCCAGCGAGTCGCGGTACACGGGGTAGCGCGTGAACGGCGAGTCGACGACGGTGGCAAGCGCCTCCTCGGGCGGCATGTCGACGGAGATCGCAACGACCTCCGGCCTCGGGACCATCACCGCCGAGACCTCCTTCGCGGCGAAGTCGAAGACCTTGTAGAGCATCTCCTCCTCCGCTTCCTCGAGCTCGCCGACGTCCTCGGCCGCCCCGACGCTGTGCCGGATGTCCTCGCGCGTGTACGCGATCATTCCCGCCGGCGCCGGCTTCACCTTTAGCAGGCGGAGGACTGCGTTCGCGGAGACCTGCAGCACCCAGACGAGCGGGTGTGCCACGCGAGCGAGAAAGTCGAGCGGAACGGCGAGAGTGATCGCCAGGCGCTCGGCGCGCTGGAGCGCGACGGCCTTGGGGACCAGCTCGCCGAGGACGACGGAGAGGTAGGTCAGCAAGACGAACGCGATCGCGAACGCGACGCCGGCGGAGAACGGCGGCGCGAACAGGTCCTGCAGGAGCGGCTCGCCGACGGCACCGATCAGGATCGCGAAGACGGTGATCCCGAGCTGGATGAGCCCGATGAATCGAACCGGCTCGTCCATCAGCCTGAGCGCCGTTCGCGCCCCCCTGCCGCCGCGCTCAGCACGCTCCTCGAGGCGGGAGCGCCGGCCGGTGACCAGGGCGTATTCAGCCGCGACGAAGATCGCGCTCCCCAGCACGAGGAGCAGCACGACCACGATTCGCAGGAAGACGCTCACGAGCACACCTCGCCGGCTTTCGATACCGCCGGGCGGAGCCCGAGAAACGCGCACGCCCCTCGCGGGGCGCCGGTACTAGGCGGGATCTCGTCGCCCATCGATCAGGCCGCAGTATAGGTAACGGCCCCGTCGTCCTCGTGGCGCCGGGCGCCTCCCTCGCGCACGAGCCGCTCCGCGTGGGACAGCGATTCCGCGATCGCAAAACGCCGGGACGCGGGCTTCAGGTCGTCACCGAAGAGCGGAATCGAGAGCTCGTACCCGGAGAGCGGCGCGCGCTGGAGCGCGGCATGCGTCTCCTCGAGCCTGACGCGATGGTGCTCCTGGATCTCGCGCGCACGACCGGCCGGGTCGTCGATCGGGTCGCCGTGCCCGGCGAGCGCGAGCCGCGGCGCGAGCTCGATCGTGCGTTCGAGCGCTGCGAGATAGTCGCCGAGCGGGTCGGCGCGGCTCGCCGGCCACAGCCCGACGGTCGGCGTGATCCGGGCGAGGAGGTGGTCGGCGGCAATGAGGATCCCGTTCCGGAGCAGGCAGAGCTGGCCGTCCGCGTGCCCGGGAGCGGCGACGAGCTCCCAACCGTCCACGTGCTCGCCCGCCTCGAGCAGCGTCGGATCCCGTTGATAGCGCACGAACGGGCGGTACACCGAGCTCTGCTCCACGAGCTCGGCGGTGACGTCGTCCGGAGCGCCCTGGAGGTGGAACCAGTCCACGAGGCGCTCCGACCAGGCCGGGTTCCCCCACACGAGCTCGCACTGCGCGTAGTCAAGCGACCCCTGGAGCACCGGGGCTCCCGTCAGCTCGTGCAAGTCGGCGGCGGCGCCGACGTGATCCGGGTGGAAGTGCGTGACGACGATGCGCGCGATCGGCCCCTCGACGGACGCGAGCTCCGCGCCCCACAGCTCCTTGGCGTCGGGCGCGCCGATCCCCGTGTCGACGACGGTCCAGCCGTCGTCGCCGGGCAGGAGGTAGGCGTGGACGTGTCCCGGCCGGGTCGGGAGCGGGAGGGTCACACGCTTGATGCCCCCTTCGAGCTCGTCCACCGACGCGACTCTATACCTGGCCTTGCCCAGACACGAACGTGTGTTCTATCCTGGCGGGATGCGGGCCGAGTACCGCCTGGAGCCGTGTCGCACCGCGCTGAACCGGGTGAAGGGAATGCCGTTCGAGTGGTCCCTGAACCCGTACATGGGTTGCGCGCACCGGTGCACGTTCTGTTACGTGCGCCACTTCGAGCACCGAGCCGACCGGCCGTCGGACGACCGCTACGGCACGTCGATTCGCGTCAAGTCGAACGTGGTCGAGATCCTCCGGGCCGAGCTCGCCCGGCCGTCCTGGCGCGGCGACGAGGTCGTCGTCGGAGCGGCGACCGACCCCTACCAGCCGGCGGAGGGACGCTTCCGTCTGACGCGCGGCTGCCTGGTCGCCCTCTCCGAGGCATGGACGCCGTTCTCCATCATCACCCGCGGGCCGCTCGCCGTCCGCGACGCCGACGTCGTCGCCGAGGCATCGGCGCGTGGAGGAGCGAGCATCTCGTTCTCGATTCCCACCCTCGACGAGCAGGTCTGGCGGACGACCGAGCCGGGGACGGCTCCACCGCGCAGCCGGCTCGAGGCCGTACGCTGGCTCGCCGACGCGGGCATCGACATAGGCGTCGCCGTGGCGCCGATCCTCCCCGGTCTCTCCGATCGGCCCGAGCTGCTCCGTGAGGTCGTTCGCGAGGCTCGCGCTGCGGGAGCACGCTCGATCTGGGCGAGCGCGGTCCACCTGCGTCCCGGCGTCCGCGAGCACTTTCTCGCTGCCCTCGCCCGTGACTGGCCGGAGGAGGTCGAACGCTACGAGGAGCTCTTCGCCGACCGCGCGTATCTCCCGGCCGCGGTGGCGCGGTCGATCGTGGAGCCGGCGCGTGCGGCGGCTGCGGCGACGAGAGCACGTGCCCGGCCGCGGCCGACGAGAAGCGACCCGCCGCAGCTGGCCCTCGCCGTCTGACGCACAGACCCCGTTCGCGACTCTCGAAGGACCGCTACACCCGTGCTCTGCGCTGCGGTCGCGTTCGCGAAGCGGACGCGCTTTAGGGGTTTTCGCGGTCGGGAATCTGCGAGAGCAGATTCCCGACCTGCGGAAGGAACACGCGTAGCCGCCTCGTAGAATCGCCCACGTGCCCGAGGAGATCACCTGTCTCATCGCCGATGACCACGAGGTCGTTCGCGAGGGCCTTCGCCTCGCCCTCTCCCGGTCCCAGCGCATTCGCGTGATCGGAGAGGCTGCCGACGGCGCCTCCGCCGTCGCGCTCGCGGAGAGGCGCCGGCCCGACGTCGTCATCATGGACCTGCGCATGCCTGACATGGACGGACTCGAGGCGACCGAGTTGATCGCGCAGAAAGCGCCGGGCAGCGCTGTCCTCATCTTCACGGCGTACGGCGAGCGCTCGCTCCTGCAGCGCGGGCTCGAGTCGGGAGCGCTCGGGTACATCCTCAAGGAGACGCCGCACGAGACGCTCGTGCGTGCCATCGAAAAGGTCGCCGCCGGCGAGACCTTCGTCGACCCCGGGCTCATGGCCGAGGTGGTCTCGGCCCGCGGGCAGCCCGACATCCTCACGCCGCGTGAGCGCGAGATCCTGCAGCTGCTCGCCGACGGCATGTCGAACGTCGACGTCGCGCAGAAGCTCTTCATCAGCCAGGAGACGGTGAAGAGCCACGTCCGCCACATCCTCGCCAAGCTCGAGGCGGACACGCGCACGCAGGCGGTCGCGATCGCGCTGCGCGAGGCGATGATCGATTGAGCGAGGATCCCGACCGAGCACTTCTCGCCGAGACGATCATGGCGGAGCAGGAGGAGCGTCGACGCCTCGCCGACCTGCTCCACGACGGTCCCGTCCAGCACCTCTCCGCGCTCGCGCAGATGCTGGACGCCGGAGTCGCAGCAGTGCGCGAGGACCAGGGGGAGCGAGCCGACGAGATCCTCTCCCGCGCGCTCGTTCTCGCCCGCGACGCGACCCGTGAGCTCCGCGAATTGTGCGAGGACCTCGAACCACGGGCGCTCCGCGAGCTTGGCTTCGCGGCAGCGGTTGGCGCGCTCGCACATCGGGTGTCGACCCGGCGTGGGGTGACGATCGAGCACGATGTCTCGCTCGGCGACGAGCTCGGTGAGCACGCCCAGACCGCGCTCTTCCAGATCATCCGCGAATCGGTCGACCAGGCCGTCCGGCGCGGGGCGCCGACCCGGATCGAGATCACGGTCGCGGCGACACCGGCCGGCGGTGCGGAGCTCGTGGTCTCGGACGACGGGCCGCCCGAGCGGCGGAGCGCCGTGCTCGAGGCGCTCGCCGAGCGGGCCGCCGCGCTCAACGCCCGGTTCAGCTCCGAGGTTCGATACCCCCGTGGATCGACGGTCCGCTTCGAGCTGCCGCCCTCGTCGGCCCGTCGCTGATCATCTAGGATCGCCCGCGTGGAAGCGAACGGGCGGGGCAGCTACCTCCTCTTCGTCTGGTCGCCCCAGGGGTACACGATCGAAGAACGACCGGGCGAGCCGCCGCAACCCGGGGCGGAGGTCGAAGACCGCGAGCGCCGCTACCGCGTGACGAAGCTCGCACCGTCGCCCCTCCCGGACGACGGGCGCCGCTGCGTGTACCTGCTCCCAGCCTGAGCTTTCGTCGCCGACTTGTCGCGAGGCGAGCGTCGTACCGCGACTGCCCTTCAGTGTTCGCGCGGCCGAGGGGTCGCGCTCGCGAGTCCTCGGCTCAGGCGATCGGCTCGTTATGGACGTCGTTCTCTTCGGCGTACTTGTCCGTGAGCGAGTCGATCTTCGCCGCGTCGGGGAACGCGTAGTTGATCTCGACGAAGGCGTTCCACTTGTCCGGGAGCGCGTCCTCGGGGAAGATCGCCTCGACCGGGCACTCCGGTTCGCACGCGCCGCAGTCGATGCACTCCTCGGGATCGATCACGAGGATTCGCGCGTACTCGTGGATGCAGTCGACCGGGCAGACATCGACGCACGAGCGGTCTTTGATGTCGATGCACGGCTCGGCGATGATGTACGTCACGAGTGCGAGTCTAGCCAGAGCTCTGCGCGCGATCGGAATCGACTGATTCGTCGATTCCGATCGCGCGAAAATCCCTGAAGACGGCGGCTCCGCCGCCTTGCCGCAACTACCAGTCGGGCGGTCAGCGAGGTCAGGAAACGGGGCTCGTGAGCTGCGAGACGAGCTCGGGAGCGCGCTCCACGAGTGCCGACTTGACGATGACCTGGTCGAAGCCGGCGGTGTGCGCACGCTGGAGCCCCGAGCGGTCGGTGTGGTTCGTGAAGCCGACGATCGGGACCTCGAGCCAGGCGTCGACGACGTCTTCGGGCTCGACACGGGAGATGTCCGCGATCACGAGGTCGGGCTCGCCGACGGTGTCCGTCGTCACGAGCCGATGCTCCGGCAGGAGACCCTCCAGCTTCGTGCGGAAGAAGAGATCGACCCCAACGAGCAGGATCGTCGCCACGGCCCGACCCTAGCACCTCTCGCGGACCGATAATCCCGCCGTGGTGCTCGAACGAGGCCTCGATCTGATTCGCTCCGGAGCGTACTTCGAAGCGCACGAAGAGCTCGAGGACGAGTGGCGCGACGCGCCGCCTCCCGAGCGCGATTTCCTTCAGGGGCTCGTCCACGTCGCCGTGGCCTGGCACCACGCGGGCCGCGGCAACCGTCCGGGCTGCGAGCGCCAGCTCGAGAAGGCCGCGCGCCGGCTCGAGCCGTACCGGCCGCTCCATCGCGGTGTCGACGTCATGGTCGTCCTCGAGGACGTCGCGCGCGCCCGCGCGCTCGTCCGGACAGGCACGCTCACCCTTCCCGACCCACGCATCTGAGCTGATTAGAGCGACCCAAGGCCCAACCACTCCAGCACGCGGTTGGCGTAGATGCGGAGGACGTAGAAGCGTCCGAAGAAGAGCAGGAGCCCGAGCGCGACCATGAGGGCGCCGCCGACCGCCTGGATCGCGCGGTAGTGGTCGCGGAGCCAGCGAAACGCTCCCATCGCGCGCGAGAACACGGCCCCGGCGAGGACGAACGGCACCGCGAGGCCGAGCGAGTACACGGCGAGCAAGAGCGCCCCCTGACCGACCGTGTCGGAGGTGCCGGCGAGGACGAGGATCGCGGCGAGCACCGGCCCGATGCACGGCGCTGCACACACCGCGAACGCCCCGCCCAGGAGCACGCGCGAGCCCCGGCTCCGTGCCCCGTGCACGAGCCCCGCGCCCACGAGACGCTCGGGCCACGGCAGGAGCCCCATGAACGCCAGACCGAAGACGACGAGGACGAACCCGGCGATCTTCTCGAGCAGGAACTGGTCCTGGAAGAGCCGGCCGCCGACCAGCGCAGCACCCACCCCGAGGAGGACGAACACGGCCGTGAAGCCGAGGACGAACGGCATGCTCGAGACGACGACGCGACGGGCGGTCCCGGGCTGGCCGAGCCGGTCGGCGTCGACGGCGGACACCGCGGACAGGTATCCGGGGACGAGGGGCAGCACGCAGGGGGCGAGGAACGAGACGAGGCCGGCGACGAATGCGGTGAGGACCGCGGTCGGGGTCACGCTCAGCCCTCGAAGCGCGCGAGCTCCTCGTCCACCCGCCGTTCGACGTCGGGGTCGAGCGGTCGGTCGGGCGGGGGCGGCGGCCGGCGCTTGCTCCAGGCCCGCACGAGGACACCGACGACGAGGCCGGCTCCGAGGACGACGAGGATCGGGACGAGCCAGGCGAGGAGCCCGAAGCCGCTCTTGGAAGGCGTCGCGAGGACTCCCGGGCCGAACTGCGCGACGAGGGCGGCCTTGATCTGCGCCGCGCTGTCTCCGGCGGCGATGCGCCGGCGGATGTACGCCTTCATCTTCAGCGCGATGGGAGCGTCGGACTGGTCGAGCGTCGTCTGGCACACGGGGCAGACGAGCTGCCCCTCGAGGTCGGACGCGTTCGGGCGGCCTCCCGCTGCCGCTGCCGCCGCCACGAGCGCGAGCGCGGCCAGCACTCCGACCACCCCCAGCCTCATGACTGGAGCGCGCGCGCGACGGCCGAGCGCAGGCGGACGTGGTCCTCGTCGGAGTTGATCGCGCCGACGAACGCCTCGACGACCCGCCCCTCGCGATCGAGTACGTAGGTCTCCGGGAAGCCGGTCACGCCGTAGCCGGAGAGCGTCTTCCCGGGACCGTCGTACACCAGAGGGAACGTCACGCCGTAGCGCCGTGCGAAGTTGCGCGCGTCGCCGCGGAAGTCCTTCGCGTCGACACCGAGCACGACGAGGCCGTCGGCCCGGCGGTTCCGCCACACCTGCTCGAGATACGGGGCCTCGTCCTTGCACGGGATGCACCACGAGGCCCAGAAGTTGACGACGACCGCCTTGCCTCGGAGCGACGCGAGCGCGAGCTTCCCGTTCCGGTCGAGCCGGGGAAGCGTGAATCCAGGCGCGTGTGGCTCGTCCCCGCGGTTGGCCGCGGCAGCGAGATCGCCCCCCGGCGAGCTCACGAGCTTCCACACCAGAAGCGCGAACAGGAGCACGACGAGACCGACGGCGACGCCCTGGAGGACCAGCCGCGCGCGGTGGGCCACGGTCAGTGCGGGACGATGAAGACCGGAGTCCCGATCTTCACCTTCTGGAACAGCCACTCGGCGTCCGAGATGTGCATGCGGATGCACCCGTGCGAGGCCGAGTACCCGATCGACGCCGCGTCCGGCGTCCCGTGGATCCCGACGTACGGGACGGACAGGCCCATCCACCGCGTCCCGAGCGGGTTGCCAGGCCCGGGCGGGACCGGGTCCTCGTTCTGCGCCCAGGGAGAGGGCGGCGGATACCACCAGGGGTCGCGCTCCTTCACGACGATCGTGAACGAGCCGAGCGGCGTGGGATACGCGGCCTGGCCGGTGGCGACTCCGAACGTGTGGACGAGCTTGGCGTTCTCGTACAGGCGCAGCGAGTTCGAGCTCCGCAGGATCACGATCGCCGGGCCGAGGCTCTTCTCCGTCACCTTCGGTGCGAGCGTCGCGAACGCGAGCCGGATGCCGGAGCGATCGTTCGTCTTGAGGGCGACCCGGATGGCACGTGCGCCGAGGAGCCGGTTCAGCCTGCGGCCCGGCTTCGACGGCTTCGCAAAGGGCGTGATGCCGCGCAGGACGAGCCTGGCGTCGACCGCCTTGCGATCGAGCTCGCGACCGAGATTGTCGAGGTACGACCTGATCCGCTCGCGCGAGACCGAGACGTCCAGCGGCACGTGCGCGCCGGGTCGCGAGAAGCGGGCACGGGTGATCGCCTTGTCCAGGTTCGGCTGCGCCTGCAGCGCATCAGGGCTGACGGTTACCTTGCGCGTGGGGCTGACGACGAGGACGAGGCGACGCGCGAAGGCGCGCCGCACCTTCGCCCTGGCCGCGTCGAGCGTCATGCCGCTGATGTCGATGCCGCCCAGGGTGACGTCCGACGGGATCCGCACCTCGCGTGGGGGAGGCGCTGGCGTGGTGGTCGTCGGCGGCGGAGTCGTGGTCGTCGGCTCCGTCGTCGACGTCACCGTCGTGGTGGTGTCCTCCGTTCCCTGCGCAGCCGCACCGACCGTGAATGCCGCGGCGAGCCCGATCACAGCGCAGGATGAGAGAGCGCCTGCGACGGCGAGGCGGGAGGCGGCCTTCACGTCGCCAGTGTAGACGCGAAGATCCGCGGATCGTTCGTGACAACCGCGTCCACGCCGGCCGCGGCCACACGCTCGAGTTCCGAGACCTCGTCGACGGTCCAGGTGACGACCGCGGCTCCACACGCGTGCGTGCGCCTGACGGCCGCGGGGCTGATCGCCGTGTGGTGGAGGACGAGCGCGGACGCCCGCGACAACGCGAGCAGCCGCCCGACGAGCGGAGGCAAGGTTGCGTGCAGCATGCGAAGGCCAGTCCGGGCGACCGGCGCCAGCCTCCCCTCCTCCGTGATGCCGAGTGCCGCGCGCGGGAGCGTGAGGCCGGTCCGGACGCCGGAGCCGCCCCGCGCGAGCCTCCTGAGCGAGCCGAAGTCGAACGCGCTCACGAGCGTCCGCTCGAGCAGCCCGTGACGGGCGAGCGCGGCCTCGACGTCGTCCACGGCCGACTGCGTCTTCAGGTCGAGGTGCACGCCGACCGTCGGCGCCTCGTCGACGAAGAACGCGAGCGCCTCGTCCAGCGTCGGGAGATCGGGCGCGACCGACCGGAGGCTCGAGAGGGAGCGATCCCTCACAGTGCCGCGCGCCGCCCCGTGGCTGACCTCGAAGAGGTCGTTCGAATGCGCGACGACGAGGTCTCCGGTGCGCAGCGCGAACACGTCGAACTCGATCAGGTCGACGCCGACCTCGATGGCAGCGCGAAACGAGGCGATCGTATTCTCGGGAGCGAGCGCCTGCGCTCCCCGATGCCCGATCCGCAATGGCCGCCCGTCGCGCCGCTCGAGCGAGAGCGTCACTTCGGCCTCGTCGGCAGGGAGTCGCCCTCGAAGCGGCCGCGCTCGGCAGCGAACTCGACGATCATCCGATCCGTCACCCATTCGACCGGCGCGCGGTCGTCCGTCCACGGCGTCCCCGCGGGTGCAAGTGGGTGCAGCTCGCGGAGGAGGAGCGGGCGGAGCGGGAGAAGATCGTGTGGCAGCGCCCGGGATCTCCGCTCGATCGCAGTCCGCGAGAGCGGGCGCTCGAACCCGAGGACGAGCGTGTTGAAGCGCAGCACCGGCCACGCGAGGGTCTCGGGGAGCTCCGTCGCCAGCGTCCCACCGATGTCGCGCACGAGCCGCTTGTCGTCAGGCGTGGCCGCCACGTTGAGCACGACGATCCCTCCGGGCGCGAGCCGCTCTCGCACGAGCCGGAAGAACTCCTGGGTCGCGAGGTAGAACGGCACGTAGGGCTGGTGATACGCGTCGACGACGATCAGGTCGTAGCGTCGGTCGGTCGCGCGCAGGAAGGGTCGGGCGTCCGCGTCATGCACGGTCACTCTCGGGTTGTCGCCGAGCCCGAAGTAGCGGTACCCGACGCGCGTCACGGCCGGGTCGATCTCGACCGCGTCGACGTCGGCCCGCGGGTAGTAGCGGCCGAGCGCCCGAGCGATGGTCCCACCGGCGTTCCCCAGGATCGCGACGTGCCGGAGCGGCCGGTCGAGGAGCGAGGGGATCACGAGCACCGCGTCCCAGTAGCCGCCCGTGAGCACCGTGTCGGGCCTCCACACCGAATGCACGGCGATGCCCTCGTTCAGGTAGAGGAGTCGGCGGCCGTCCGGCCGCTGCACGACCTGGATGTACTGGTACGGAGAGGTTTCCTCGTGCAGGAGCCCGGGCTCCGCCTTCACCACTCCAGGCGAGAGCACGGTCAACGCCGCGATCGCCGCCGCGACGATCAGGAACCGCGGACGGAGCACGAAGCAGGCGGAGAGTGCGAGGACGGTCGCGGTGAGCAGGAACGTTCGCTGCGTCCCGATCGCGGGGATCAGGACGAGCGCGGGGACGAACGTCCCGACGAGCGAGCCGGCGGTCGAGAGCGCGTAGAAGCGCCCCGCGATCGCTCCCGCCGTGGCCACGTCGGCGATGGCGAGACGGATCGCGAACGGAGACACGATCCCGAGCAGGACCACGGGCGGGGCGAAGAGCAGCAGCACGGCGAGGAAGCTGCCGATCACGGCACCGGCCGAGACCTGGTCGAGACCCTTGACGGACACGTCGAGGAACGGCTTGGCGACGAACGGGATCGCCGCGACGCACACCGCTGCGCCGAGGACGACGTAGCCGAGGAGCGACCGCCGCGGCCAGCGGTCGGCGATCCGCCCGCCGAGCCAGTACCCGATCGCGAGCGCGGCGAGCACGAGCCCGATCAGGTTCGCCCACACGATCGTCGAGGAGCCGAAGTAGGGCGCGAGCAGGCGCGAGGCCGTGATCTCCGTCGCGAGCGCGCCGACTCCCGCGCCGAACACGAGCGCACTCAGGGCGAGCCCGCCGCGCCGCCCGGCCTCGTGTTTCCCGGCGGCCTCAGCGCTCGTCACGCCGACGGGGTCGGCCTCTAGAGGCCGAAGACGCGCTCGATCTCTCCCATCGTCCGGGCCGCGAGCACGGCTGCCACGAGGACGACCAGCGCGAGGACGAGCCAGAAGCGAACGGCGGCGAGTCGGCTCTCCTGGTGCCTGCGCTCCCGGGCCGCCCGCTTGGCGCGATGGAAGTGATAGGCACGCGTCACCGCGTCCGGATCGAGCGGCGGCGCGTCGTCCGACGTCGTGGGACCCACCTTCGCCACGGGCAAAGTGTAGGAGGTTGACTCGCGCGGTGCGTGCAGATCGCGTCCAGCCGCTTCGCAGCCCATACTCTTCCCCCGATGGAGGCCCCAGAGCGGTCCCGGCGCGCGCGGCTCGACCTGCGGGGAGCCGGCGGACTGCCTGCCCTCGGCGGGCGTCTGATCTTCCTCTTCGGCCTCCTCTTGACCCTCTCGGCGCTGACCGGCTGGTACACCGGCTCCGGCCAGGGGACGACGGTCTCGGTGATCGGATGGCATACCGGGACGATCGGGAAGGCCGTGTTCTTCCTCGGCCTCGCCGCCGTGTTGCTCGTGGTCCTACGCGAGGTCGGGGTCGAGATGCCGGCCGCGCTGCCCGAGAGCCTGATCGCCATCGGCCTCGGTTCGGTCGCGACCGTTCTCGTCCTCGTCCGGCTCATCTCGATTCCCGACACGTTCTTCTTCGCGGGGCGGGGGGTCGGGATCTGGATCAGCCTCGCGTGCGCGGTCGGGATCATCGTCGCGGGACTCCTCGAAGCTTCCGAGGACCTGTAGTTCGCAAGGACGCCGAGAGCTGCGAGGCCTGCGCTAGGGCCTCGTAACGGTGACCGTGACCGTGCGCGTCGGCCGGCTCTGCTGGACCGGTGTGAGCGTGCGCACCGAGGTCACGACCGGGCCTGCCTTCGGCCGCTCGTCGAGCGTCCGGGCGAAGGCGACGCCGACGAGGAATGCGAGCACGAGGAGCACGACGAGGAGGACGGCACGTCCGGCCGACCGTCGTCTGCGCTCGCGGCGCTGCCGCGCCGACGGCTCGGCGAGAATCACGGCTCGTAGTCCACGGCGCCGCGCGCGTAGAGGTGGAACGCCGCTCCCTCGACCACGGTGACCGTCCGCGGCCAGCCGGGTGAGCCCGCACTCTCGGACACGACGTCGAGCGCCCACGCGTCCGCGCTCAGGTATTCGCGCGCGAGCTCGGCCAGCGTGAACGTCGAGCCGAGCCGCCGCCTGAGCTCCGCGGTCACGACCACGAGCTGCTCCCTGAGGCGCTCTCCCTCGATGGGATCGCTACCGGTGTCCTGGAAGCGCTTGTAGGCGTCCTCCCACTCGCGTCTCGCACTCTCGAGATCCGGAGTCACGACCGCGCAGGGTAACCCGGCTCCCGGAGCGCGTTCGTGCAGCACTCCGACTCAGGCCACATCGGCTCGAGCTCCTCGAGAATCGAATCGCCCAGCAGATATCCGGGGCGCGCCAGCGCGAAAGCGACATGGGCGTGGAGGCACTTGAGACGCTCGGGCGTCCGGGATCCGCCGATCCCGAACGCGAGAGAGGCGCCACGATCGGGCCCGATCCGGTCGTCTGCGAGCTCCGCGCGGAGCTCGCGCTGCTCCTCCGTCGCCCGAAGGAGTGACGCGGCGAGGTCGTCGTCGTCCGCCGCCTTGCGTGTCCAGCGCTCGACGCCTCCCGCGGCCTCGATCCGCGCGACGGCGGCAACGAGCGACGGACAGGTCAGGTAGTACGTCGTCGGGAAGGGATCGCCGCGCTCGTCGTACGGCGATTGCTCGGTTACGGCCGGCAGGCCGAACGGACAGCGCACGACGACCCGCCGAAAGGCCCGCGGCGGCCTCCCCAGCTGACGCTCGACGATCGCGCGGTCATCCACTCCCCCGCAGACTATGGTGGGCACGTCGCCACGCGGGGATGCCCTTCACGATGAAGAGCTGCTCGCCGGGACGGACGTAGCCGATCCTCCTCGCCTCGCGTTGCGTCGCCTCGGTGCTCGTCGCTTCGACGAGGCGGAGTTGGAGCTCGGACTTCTGCTCGCGGAGCCCCACGAGCGACGCGCGCTGGGCGGCGAGGTCGTCGCGGGTGGAGAAGTAGGACGCGAGCGGCCGGTAGTAGAGGTAGATCGAGATCGCGACGAGGCCCGCGAGCCAGACGAGCCGGAGCTGACGCCGCTGACGCAGCGAGCGGCTGCGGCGCCTCCGCTCCTTCGACGCAGTCTTCACCGACCCGGCAGGGCGTTTCTCTCTCTCCGCCACGGCGCATGCTTCAACGCGACGCTCGAAGCCCCTCCCCGGTCGACGCGTTCGGCAGCGTCAGGCCGTGTCGACCTTGATGACGTTGGTCGACCCGGGAATGTTCACGGCGGTGCCTGCAGTCAGGACGACGCGATCGCCCTTGTCGACCACCCCCGCGTCGCGCGCCGCGTCGATCGAGTGCCGCCACAGGTCGTCGACATCGGTCGACTCGGGGATCCAGACGGGCGTCACCCCCCACTCGATGGCCATGTGCCGCAGCGAGATCTCGAGGTGGGTGAGCGCGACTACAGGCCTCCGCGGACGGAGCCGCGCGACCGCCGACGCGGTGCGTCCGGTGAAGGTCGGGACGAGGATCGCGGTCGCTCCCAGCGCCTCGGCGATGTCGCAGGCGGCGTTCGACATCGCCTGGCCGATCGTCGGCGCTTCCTCGGCGCCCGGGATCTCGTGCCGGTAGCCGAGGCTCGGCTCGACTGCGCGGGCGATCTGATCCATCGTCCGCACAGACTCCACCGGGTAGTCGCCGACGGCCGTCTCCGCCGACAGCATCACGGCGGAGGTTCCGTCCAGAATCGCGTTCGCGACGTCCGAGGCCTCGGCGCGCGTCGGCTCCGAGCGATGGATCATCGTCTCGAGCATCTGGGTCGCAGTGATCGCCGGCTTCCCGCGCTCGAGGGCAGCCACGATGACCCGCTTCTGCAGCAACGGCACCTCGGCGACGCCCACTTCGACGCCGAGATCTCCGCGGGCGATCATCACCGCGTCCGCCTCGTCGAGGATGTCCCCGAGCGCCGTGACCGCTTCCTTCAGCTCGATCTTCGCGATCACCCAGGCGCCCGAGCCGGCCTCGTCGAGCTTCGCGCGGAGCGCGGCGACGTCGGCGCGCGAGCGAACGAACGACTGCGCGACGTAGTCGACGTCGAGCGAGAGCGCGAACTCGAGGTCGGCGAGATCCTTCGTCGTAAGCGATGGAACCGGGAGCGTGACTCCTGGGAGGTTGACGCCCTTGTGCGCCTCGATCGTCCCGCCGGTGACGACACGGCAGAGCGCCCGCGCGCCCTCGATCCGCTCCACGCGCAGCCGCACGAGGCCGTCGTCGACGAGGACGTCGTGGTCCGGCTCGAGGACCGAGCCGAGCACCGCGGGGGCGACCGGGAGGTCGTCGCCGGTCGCCTCGTCCTCGCCCGCGACCACCACCTCGTCGCCAGGCTCGAGCTCGACGGGCCGTGAGAGGTTGCCGATCCGGAGCTTCGGCCCTTGGAGATCTGCGATCAGCGCGATCGGACGGCCCGCGTCCTTCTGCGCCTCCCGGATCAGCGCGGCGCGCTCGCCGTGCTCCTCGTGGGTGCCGTGGGAGAAGTTCAGCCGGGCGCCGTCCATCCCACCCTCGATGAGGCGCGCGACCACGTCCTTCCTCGACGAGGCGGGCCCGATGGTCGCGACGATCTTCGTCCGACGGCGCGGCGCTGCCATTCGCGCCAGGCTACCCGGCTCGCGGGAAGACGGACCAGCCCGGATACTGGGCTCGATCTCCGAGCTCCTCCTCGATCCGGAGGAGCTGGTTGTACTTCGCGACGCGCTCCGACCTCGACGGCGCCCCGGTCTTGATCTGACCGGCGTTCGTGGCCACGGCGAGATCGGCGATCGTCGTGTCCTCCGTCTCACCCGAGCGATGCGAGATCACGGTCCCGTAGCCCGCGCTCCGTGCGAGCTCGATGGCGTCGATCGCCTCGCTCAGGGTCCCGATCTGGTTGACCTTGACGAGGACCGCGTTCGCGACGCCCTCCTCGATCCCGCGTCGGAGGAATTCGACGTTGGTCACGAAGAGGTCGTCGCCGACGAGCTGCAGGCGGTCGCCGAGTCGTTCGGTCATGACCCTCCAGTCGGTCCACGCGTCCTCGTCCAGGCCGTCCTCGATCGAGACCACCGGGTAGCGGTCGGCGAGCGACGCATACAGGTCGACGAGCCCGGCGGCATCGAACGTCTTCCCCTGGCCGCGGAGCTCGTACACACCGTCGTGGTAGAGCTCGCTCGCGGCCGGATCGAGAGCGAGAGCGATGCGCTCGCGCGATCCGGCGCGCTCGGCAGCCTCGAAGATCGCCTCGGCCGCTTCCTCGCCCGACGCAAAGTCCGGAGCGAATCCTCCCTCGTCCCCGACCCCGGTCGAGAGCCCGCGTTCGTGAAGGACGGCTTTGAGGTGATGGAACACCTCGGCGCCGATGCGCAGCGCCTCGGAGAACGTCTCCGCACCCGCGGGAACGACCATGAACTCCTGCATGTCGAGGCGGTTCTGCGCATGGGCGCCGCCGTTGACGACGTTCAGCATCGGAACGGGCAGCGTCGTGGCCGCCTCGCCGCCCAGCCAGCGGAAGAGCGAGACGCCGGCGTCCACGGCAGCGGCTCGAGCGGCCGCGAGCGAGCAGCCGAGGATCGCGTTCGCCCCCAGCCGACCCTTGTTCGCCGTCCCGTCGACCTCGACGAGAGCGTCGTCGAGCGTGCGCTGCTCGGCCGCGTCGAGACCGACGAGCGCGGCGGCGAGCTCGCCGTTCACGTTCGCCACGGCCCGGAGCACGCCCTTGCCCAGGTACGACCGCTGATCGCCGTCGCGGAGCTCGACCGCCTCGTGCTCCCCCGTGGAGGCGCCCGAAGGGACCGCCGCTCGACCCACCGCGCCCGACTCGAGCGAGACGTCAACCTCGACGGTCGGGTTCGCGCGGGAGTCGAGGATCTGGCGGCCGCGGACACTGGCGATCCTCGTCATCCGGTCTCCTCCTTCGCGAGCCCGTAGTAGCGGTCTTGGGCATCGAGAGTGAGGGACCGCCAGTCCTCCCCACCGCGGTCGGCGAGCTCGACGGCGCGGTCGACCCGCCGCATGAACTTCTGCGAGGCGCCCCGAAGCGCGAGCTCGGGATCGACGTTGAGCCTCATCGCCACGTTGACCGCGAGGAAGAGGACGTCGCCGACCTCGTCCACGACCGCAGGGTCGGGCTCGGTCTCGGGAGCCGGATCGCCCGCCCGCACGCTCGCATCCTCGAGCTCGGCGAGCTCCTCGCGCAGGCGCGCGAAGCGGCTCTCGAGATCGGGGAACTCGAAGCCGGCCGTCGCGACCCGGCGCTGCACCTTGCGCGAGTAGAGGAGCGCGGGCAGCGCCGGCGGAACGTCGTGGAAGATGCCCTCGCGGCCCTCCTGCTCCGTCTTGATCTCCTCCCAGCGCGAGCGAACCCGCCCCGCCGTTCGCGCCTCCGCGTCGCCGAAGACGTGGGGATGCCTCCGCACGAGCTTCTCGTGGATCGCGCGGGCCACGGTCTCGAGGCTCCCGTGATCGCGTTCCTCGAGAAGGAGGGAGAGGAAGAACGCCTGGAACAGAAGGTCGCCGAGCTCGTCGTGGAGGGCAGCGTCGTCGTCGGCGGCCGCTGCATCGGCGACCTCGTACGCCTCCTCGACGGTGTGCGGGACGATCGTCCGTGTCGTCTGCTCGCGATCCCAGGGGCACTCGCGGCGAAGCTGCTCCGTCAGCTCCTGGAGGTCGAGGAGCGCCTCCGCGAGCGACATGGCCGGAACCCTACTGGGTGGCGGTCGTCGTATCCGTGGTCGAGAGGTTCGGCGGTTCGAACCCGGTCGCGTACTTGACCTTGCTCTTGTAGCGAGCGGTCAGGTCCGAGACCCACTGGCTCATGACCTGGTTCCGCTGGTTCTGGAGCAACGTCGCGCGGATCGATGCCTTCACCCGGCTGAACGGCGTCCGGTTGCCGGGCTTCACCGGGGCGAGCGCCTGGATGATGTGGTAGCCGAACGACGACTTCACCGGCTGCGAGATCTCGCCCGTCTTCAGCTTGAAGGCGACGTTCTCGAACTGCGGGACGAAGCTGCCCTTTGTGTCGGTGTACTTCCCGCCCGAGTCCTTGGAGCCGGGATCGTCCGAGTACTTCTTGGCGAGGGCCGCGAAGTTCGCGTTCGTCACCTGCTTGCGGATCTGGTCGGCTTTCGCCTTGCTCTTCGCGAAGTCGACCTGGCCGTTCGCATCCTTCACCGCGACGAGGATGTGCCGGACGTCACGCGAGGCCGCGCTCCCGTACGACGCCGAGTTCTGCTGGTAGTAGGCGAAGACGTCCGCAGGACTGACCTTCACCTTCTTCGTCACGACCTCGAAGATCTTCTGCGAGAGGACGGAGGTGCGCAGCGTGTCCTTGAACGTGGCGAGCGTGAGCCCCTGCGCCTGCAGGTCCTTCTGGAACTGCGCCTTCTTCCCCGAGTAGCGCGTCTTGAGGAACGACGCGAGCGCCTTGTCGACGTCTTTCTCCGTGACCTTGACGTGCAGGTCCTTCGCCTGCTGCTCGAACTCGGCCTTCTGCACGAGGTAGTTGAGGTAGAGAGCCTGGACGCTCTGGAACTGCTGCGTCCCCTCCTTCGGGAAGGACTGCTTCTGCGCCTCGTAGCCCTTGCGCGCCCGCTCGACGAGCGCATCGAGGTCGGCGCGGGCGATCGGCGTCCCGTTCACTTCCGCGACCGCCCCGGACGGGAGGCCGCTGCCGCTCCCGCCGCACGCGGCCGCAGCGAGGACCAGGACCGCTCCGAGGAGCACGAATGTGACGCGGGAGGGCTTCATCCGGGACTGTGTCTTATAGCCGAGGGAGTGTTGGGCACAGGTTGAGGAGTGTTCGGGATACGTCGGGGTTCGGTTTCTCGGCGTGTTTCCCTCGGCGACGCGGCTGCGGCCAACTACGCGGCCAGGCGCGCGCCGACGATCACGTCCGGCAGATCGAGCGCCCCCTCGAGTGACTCCACTCGGAGCGAGACTTCGCGCTTCGACGTCGAGTAGATCGCGGTCGGGAGT
>DASSQE010000078.1:0-14093 GCA_035702645.1 Gaiellaceae bacterium | reverse complement strand
CGCAACGCTCGACTCGTACACCCTCGAACGCGAGCAGGCGCCGCTGCCCGACTCGCCGACCGAACGGAACCTTCTCGGCACGTTCAGCGACGCCGTCGAAGCCGGCGACACGGCGCGCCTCCTAACTCTGCTGAGCTCCGACGCTCGTGTCACCATGCCGCCGCAGCCGCTCGAGCTCATCGGACACGAAGCGATCGGCGCGTTCCTCGACGACCGCGCCCAGGTCCGCGGCGCCCCGCTACGGCTACGCCCGACCCGCGCCAACGGCCAGCCGGCCTTCGGCTACTACGTGCGCTCGCAGCCCCGGGGCATGATGGTCCTCACCCTGAGCGGGAACAAGGTCGACCAGATCACCTTCTTCGCCGACCCCGCGCTGCCGGGCCGCTTCGGTCTTCCCGAACACATCTAGCCGACAAGGATGGGTTCGTCGTTAAATCGTACGGAGGGGGCCGACCCCGGTCTCGAGAGGTGCTCTGCGGGGCAGCAATTGGGGAGCAAACGCCCTCGACGTCTCCGCTCAACCGTGCGAGGCGCTACGGCACCGCCCGGAAACGCCGCAGGAATTGAGCAATCCCGTGCCCTCGGTCAGGCCTTCCATCCCGCGACCCTCTAACTGACCTGTCACGGCGGAGGTCGCGGGTTCGAGTCCCGTCGCTCCCGTCTCTCGACGTTGCCGCCAAGGGGCCTTCCATCCTCAATCCGGTGCGAGGCCTGAACCGGCAGTCCGCATGTGATCGTCACACATCGAGGTCGCAAGCGAGATTCCGAACTCGAGCTGAGGGAGGCCCGCGAGCGGGCCTCCCTCAGCCGTTCGACATCAGCTCAGCGCGCTGTCTTCGAGTAGTAGACGACTGCTCCGCCGGTGCCAACGGTCCACCCGGTGCTCTGATAGCCGGACGGCACAGCGTCCCCTGCGGGAATGGCGCGCAGATGGATGACGACGGCGTTCGTCTGGCATTGGCCGACAAGCGGGAACTCTCCGTTCGTCCCTGCGGGCAAGGTCAGCTTGTCCGTCGCGTCCGGACAGTACGCCGGGTCCTGCAAGTAGGCGCCTACATCGCCGCCCGTCAGGATGGCCGGGAAGAACGCGAGCCCGCGATGAACCAACCCGTTCGCGTCGGTCCCGCTTCCCCCGTCGTGAACGTGCCAGTTGTTGTACGAGCCGCGCTCGGCTGCCGCTGGCACGGCGGCGACGGCCGCGAGTCCGAGCGTGGCTGCGAGACCTGCGAGTGCCTGCAGCTTCCTCTTCATGATCTTCTCCTCTCGAGCGGTGTCGTCTCATCGCTGGCTCGTCTCCCGCGAACGGAGGCTCCGTCGTCGACGGCGTGCTGGATCCGACCGGGCACGAGGTCGGCCCGATTCGTCGCCTCGGCGACCTCGTCGATCGAGCCCGCTTGGTAGAAGCCGAACCAGAGCTCGTCCTCGGGCACGAAGAACGAGCGCAGGAAGCGGATCGCCGTGCCCTCGCGGCGCATCTGCGCCGCCGCAACGCGAGCCCGGGCGGCGACAGCGTCGCCGCCGCCCGGGCTCGTCCTCGGCAGATAGGCCTCCACGAGATAGGTCTCGAGGTCGACGGCTTCCATCGTCAGTCGGCGCTCCCCGGCATCAGCTGGAGGGACCCGGCGAACGACGCAATCGGAAAGCTGAATCCGACGAGCTGACCTTCCTCGTGCACCTGTGCGCCTTGGAGCCAGCCGCTCGTGACCCGACCGTTGAGCACCGTCGCTCCCGTGGTGTTGTTGAAGCGCCCCTCGAGAACGGCGGTCAGCGAGCGCCCGCCCGGCCACACGAGGGTCTCCGTGGCGGTGAAGTGCTGAATCTCTCCCGTCCAGTACTTGTCCGACAGCTGCATGTCGAGAGCGACACCGCCCGCCGCCGTGCCCACGTAGTGGCTGTCGATGACCGACCCTTGCTTCGTAAAGGGCAGGACGATGACGTCATTCGATGCCGCCGCGCTCCCCACGAAGGCTGCGAGGGTGGCTGTGGCGAGCAGCGCGAGCAAGACTCGCTTCATCTCGTTCCTCCTTTCGTGCTCGCATCTCGCACTCGAAGCTACGAGCGGAACGACCGGCTCGATAGGTGGAAACCCCGTGACTTTGAGCGAGGTCCGCCGCTACGTCGGAGGAGAGGCGAGGCGACGCGCGAGCTCCGTGCGAGAGCGCACTCCTAGCTTCGCGTAGACGCGGGAGAGCGTGCCCTCGACCGTGCGCGGCGCTACATAGAGCGCCGCCGCGACCTCCTTGTTCGTCAGTCCTTCGGCAACGAGCTCTGCGATGCGCAGCTCAGTCGGGGTCAGTTCCCCTCGCAAGGGAGCGCGGCCGCTGATTCGTCCGAGCTCGGCCCGGGCGCGGTCCGCCCACAGCGACGCGCCGAGTTCGTCGAAGAGTCGAAGCGCCTCTTCGAGCGTTCCCCGCGCGTTCCGGCGCTGCCGAGCGTGCCGCTGGGCCGCCCCGAGGGCGAGCAGCGTCCGCGCCCGTTCGAACCGCAGCGGCATCCGCGCCAGCTCGTCGAGCGCTCGGCCGAGCTCCGCCAGCGCGTCGTCGCTGGCGCCCGACGCCAGATGAAGCAAACCGCGGCACCGCCGAGAGGCGGCGAGCGCCGAACGCCGTCCGACTCGCCGCGCGCGCTCCTCGAAGCGCTCGAGCTGCGCAACGGCGGCATCTCGATCACCGAGCGCGACGAGCGCCTCGACGTCGTCCGTCACGAACCGGATCGAGCCAGGCTCGCCGATACCTGCGTCCTCGACTCGCGCGACGAGCGGGCCGAGATGGCGATGCGCCGACGCTGGGTCGTCGAGCGAGAGCTCGAGAAGCCCGATCGCCCACAAGCTCGTCGTCGTGGCGAACATCGCTCCACGCTCGGCGAGAGCCAAAGCCTCCTCCGCGTCCGAGCGGGCGTCCTCCTCGAGCCCGAGACTCGACGCGACGAGTGCTCGCGCGGACAGGGCAAAGGCGCGCCCTATCTCCTGCCCGGCCGCCAGCGCGACGTCCGCGCCCTCCTCGGCCGCGCGCATTGCCTCCTGCCACCGGCCCGAGAGGTACTCGGCGAGGCTCAGATACGCGAAAGCGAAAGGAAGGGAGCTCTCGTCTCCCTGTTCGACCGCCCGCTGCCGTATGTCCTCGAGGTCAGCACGAGCCGCATCGAGATCGTCGCTCCAGACGCGAGTGACCGCCAACTGGAAGCGAGGCTGTCGCCCGAGCGGGAACGCGTTCGCGTATTCGCCGAGACTGACGGCCATTCGAAGAGTGGGGACTGCTTCCACCCGACCGAGAACCGCCTCGATCATTCCCTGGGTCCCAAGCGCGGCGGCGAGCATGTCGCGGCTTCCCTCTTCTTCTGCGATTCGCGCGGCAGAACGAGCGTGGGTAAACGCTTCAGCCAGGTCCTCGCGAAGGAAGAAGAGCGAGGTCGCCAGACCTTCCGCAGCATCAGCCCGCACGCGAGCATCACCTTCTGGGTCTGCCAGGCACTGCCGAAAGAGCCGGACGGCGACCCGTTGGTCGGCCGCATAGTGGTGAACTCGAGCAAGTCGACTCACCGCCTCGGCGCGCAGCGAGCCTGCGTGGGTGTTCTCGACAACCTCGGCGAACAGTTCGGAAGCACGAGCGGTGTTGCCCGCCTCGAAGTGGGCCGCGCCAGCATCGAGTCGTCGACGGTCCCCCAGTTCGGGCTGCAGCTGGGGTGTGAGGCGGAACGCCAGCTCGCTCAGCTCGGCCGCGGCTTGGGGTGCACCCCGGGCGCGGGCGATTCGCGCCGCCTCGTCGAGCGCAGACGCGACGTCGGCGTCTGCGCCCTCTGTACCGAGAGCGAGATGGCGCGCGCGCTCCTCGGGATCCGCGACGATCGCGGCTAACCGGCGGTGGACTTCCCGCTTGCGCTCACTCTCAGTCGTCGCATACACCGCTGACGCGAACAAGGGGTGCGTGAAGCGGATCCGGTCGCCATCGAGCTCGAGCACGCCTGCCTCGATGCAGTGCCGTAGGCTTGGAAGAGGATCCTCGCGTACCGCTTCGGCGACGAGCCCGAGGGTCGGCCTCGGCACAGCCGCGGCAAACAGCAGGGACTCCTCCGCCTCGCGAGGCAGGGCGGCGAGACGAGCGTCCAGCAGCACCCGCAGCTCGCCAGGCACAGGAAGCGGCTCCCCGGCTGCCACCTGGCCTCCCCGCTGGTACAGCGCACGGGCGAGCTCGAGCGCGAAGAACGGGTTGCCGCCCGACGTCTCGTGCACGCGCTGCAACGTCGGCCGTGACACACCCGCCTCGAGACGCGTCTGCAGGAGATGGCTCAGCGCGCCAAGACTGAGCGGGCCGAGACGGATTCGCCGGACACGCTCTTCGCCGAGCCGACGCTCGAGCTCGAGCGGGAGGGGTTCTGGCTGCCTCCGTCGCATCGCGAGCAGGAACCCGATCGCCTCGGCACGCAGACGGCCGGCCACAAATGCGAGCGCGAAGAGGGATGGGGGGTCGAGCCACTGCAAGTCGTCGACGGCGACGACGACCGGGGCAGTCTCCGTCGCTGCGCGCAGCCCTCCCAACACGGCGAACGCGATCGCCGTTTGATCCGGCGGACCGCCTTCGGGCTCGGCGCGCTGGAGTGCAACCTCGAGCGCGCGACGCTGCGGCGAGGGAAGCGCCGACAGAGCTCCCTCGAGAACAGAGTCGAGGATGTCGGCGAGACCCGCATACGAGAGCCGGCTTTCGGTCTCGACCGGGCGGGTCGAGAGGACGCGCACACCACGGGCGGCGAGCTCGGCGAGCGCAGCTCGCCAGATGCTCGTCTTACCGATTCCGGCCTCGCCCTCAAGGAGGACCGCCGCTGGCAGGTCCTCGAGCGCGGCGAGAACGAGCCCCAGCTCCTCCTCACGGCCAACCAGCTCAGCCGCCATCCGACCGGTGATAGCACCGACCGGGGCCAAGCAAAAGGCCCACATATCGTGGGCCTCTCGCGCGGAGTTCGGCGACGCCTGAAAGACGGAGGACGGTTCTTCGTCTCGCCTCTCGCCGCGAGGATGGAGCGTCTATGGAGCACAGCGCGCGCCAAGAACGCGCGCTAAGAGATCGAGTGCCTCACGGCGTCCAACCGCCGGAGAGCCGCTCGCCCACCCGCAACCCGAAGCGCTCGAGCAAGTCGGGAACCGTCTCCGGCTGCATCTCGAGCCCGTAGCGCTCCCGGAGCTCCGCGAACGCGTCGGGGTCCGCCTCGGTCACGCCGCCCATGCCGACGAGCTCCTCGAAGAAGCGCTCGAAGCCGGCCGGGGAGATGATCTCCAGGATCCGACACGGCTCGTCATCTGCGTTCCAGAAGGTGTGCCACTGGTTGCGCGGCTTGAAGACCAGGTCGCCGGGCCCAGCCTCGACGACGTCATCGCCCAGCAAGGCGCCCATGCGCCCCTGCAGGACGAAGCTGTACTCGTCCTCGCGCGTGTGCAGGTGCAGCGGCGCCGCAAGCGCGCGCGGCGACATCGGATGCTCCACGAGCGAGAAACGCTCATCCGCCTCGGGCCCGTCGATCATGAAGCGCACGCCGATGCTCCCCAGGAAGCCCTCCTTCCCGTCCGTGGGTGCCACGATCTTCACGCCTGCGGCTGTCGCCTCCATCACGCTCCTCCTTTGAATAGACACTAGTGTCGCGTGAAAAGTATCCGCCCAACCGCGGCAGCTGTCAATATTGAGACGACAAAGATGTCCGATCAAAAACGCCCTTATCGAATGCGGCGACGCGCCGAGCTCGAGGAGCAGACGCGTCGGCGGATCACGGAGAGCGCGGTCGCGTTGCATCGAGAATTCGGCCCGGTACGCACCTCGATCAGCGCCATCGCCGAGCGCGCAGGCGTACGCCGCTCGACCGTGTACCGCCACTTCCCGAACGAGGACAGCCTGTTTGCGGCCTGCTCGTCACACTGGCGGGCGGCGCACCCCCGGCCCGACCAGGATGCCTGGGCCGCGATCGAGGACCCGGCGGAGCGCACCCAGACTGCCCTTCGTGAGCTGTACGCCTTCTACGGACGCACCCAGGGGATGTACGGGAGCCTCCTGCGCGACGAGCCCCTGCTTCCGAACGTCCAGCGCCTGATGCGCGACTTCCACGACTATCTGCACACGATCCAGGACGTCCTGATGGCCGACCGCGGCCTCCGCGGACACGCGGCCCGCCGGACACGCGCCGCGATCGGGCACGCACTCGCCTACCCGACCTGGCTCTCGCTTGCCAACGAGCAAGGACTGACCGACGATGAGCCGGTCGCATTGATGTGCCTGCTTGTCGAGAGCGCCACCCGCATGCGCCGCCCCAGACGCTGACCGACCGCCTTCGGATATGCACTCGACCGACCCATCCCCGCGAATCCCCGCAGGGCGAAAGAACTCTCACGATGGAAATCGCCGCCTCTTCCCGCTCGGCGTGGAAGCGCCACGACCGAGCGGTCACGCGTGACGTCGTCAACGCCCGAGGAGATCCATGTGTTCGGCCAGGTACTCCGCGTCGCTGCCGACCCCGGCGAGCAGGCCGGACTTGAACGTGTGCATCCAGTGCAGGCCGAGGAAGTAGAGCCCTGGCACCTCGGTGACCCCGCGCTGCTGGCGCGGCCTGCCCTGGACGTCCAACACCGGGGCTCGGAGCCAGCCGTAGTCGTAGTCGTAGCCCGTCGCCCAGACGATCGCCGCGACCTTCTCGCGGTGTAGGTCGAGGACCTCGACCTCGGGAACCGCGGCCGGCAAAGCCGCTGACCCTGTGGGTTCATCCTCGGAGAGCTCCACGTCCGGATTCGCGTCAGCGAGCTCCCGGGCGGCGGCCACGAAGCCGGCGAACGCCGCGTCCGCCTCGTCGAGGACCTCGTTTGCGTTCCTCGCGACGGCCAACGTGCCGTCGGACACACCGATTACGCGACCGAGAACTCGGATGCCGTCGGCCGCCATCTGGCGCACGTTCACGTCGTAGCCGTCGCTCACGCCGGTGACGACGGTCGAGGGAGGCCATTGCCGCCCGGGAAGGCTGTCGATCGTCTGGGCGAAGCGGCCCATCCGATTCAGCCACCAGTACACGTCCTTGCCGCGGAACCGCCGCGGAACGCGCCGGTGCCTGGAGACGGACAGGAACACCGTACGACCAGCACGCAGCAGTTCGTCGCCGATCTGGCAGCCGGACGCCCCGCTCCCGACCACGAGCACGGCGCCGTCCGGCAGATCATCCGGGCGCCGGTAACGCGTCGGGTCGGTCTGCAGCACCGACGGCGCGACCTCCTCGGAGAACTGCGGGATCCTCGGCCGCTGGAACGGCCCCGTCGCGACGACGACATGACGGGCGCGGATCGTCCCGTCTGGGACCGACACCAGGAATCCACCGTCGTCCGCACGCAGGTCGTTGACCTCGGTGTGCTCCCGCACCGGGGCCGACGTGCTCGCCGCGTACTCCTCGATGACGCGCAGGATCTCGCGCCAGTGCGCGAAGCCGTCCGGATCGTCGCCGGAATACACATACCCCGGCAGCTCGATCGACCAGTTCGGGAACTGGAATCGCAGCGACTCCCAGCGTTCCGTCCGCCAGCGCTCTCCGACCCGCCGCCGCTCGAGCACCACGTGCTCCCGGCCACGTTGCTGCAGCACCGCGCTCATGGCCAATCCCGCCTGACCGCCGCCGATGACGATCGTGTCGTGGTGCTCTTGCATATGCGGCTCCGCTGACAGCTGAGAACCGAGCCGAGCCTACTCGCCAGCGCGCTTGCGCTCCAGACACACTTTCGGACAACCGTGACTCGACCGCCGCCCGCTGTCGAGAACCGGCGCAGCTGCGTAGATCGGAAATCACGCCCAAGGCGGCGGGCGAATCGCGTGCGGCCGCGGTTACGATCGCGGGCGGAAAGCGAGGTCTCGGCGTGAGCGAAGGCCGTCGGCGTGTGATCGTTGCTGGAGCGGGTGTCGCAGGTCTCGAAGCGACACTTGCGTTACGGGCACTCGCGGGCGACCTCCTGTCGGTCGAAGTCGTTGCACCCGAGCAGGAGTTCACGTACCGCCCGCTCGCAGTCGCAGAGCCCTTCCGTGCCGGGGAGGTGAAGCGTGCACCACTCGAGGAGCTGGTTCGCCTGGCCGGAGCACGTCTCCGGAGCGGGACCCTGGCTGCCGTGGACGGCGAACACAAGATCGCAGTACTCGACGCGGGGACCGAGCATCCGTACGACGTTCTCGTGCTCGCTCTCGGCGCGCGAGCGCGCGAGTCGGTCCCCGGCGCACTGACCTTCCGCGGGCCGGAGGACGTATCCGACGTCGTCGCACTGCTCGCCGATGCCGCCGCGGGACGGCTCGAGCGGATCGTGTTCGCGTTCCCGGCGGCGGCGACATGGCCGCTGCCGATCTACGAGCTCGCCCTCTTGACCGCGGCGTATCTCGACGAGCGCGGGACGAACGACGTCGAGATCGTGCTGGTCACACCCGAAGCTCGACCTCTGGCTGTGTTCGGCCCCGCGGCGAGCGACGCAACGGCGAAGCTGCTCGAGATCGGGCGCGTCCGGATCGAGACCGCGGCCGTCGCCCACGCGTGGGAGAGCGGCATCCTGCATCTCGCCGGCGGGGCAGAGATCCCGGCCGACCGGGTAGTCGCGCTGCCAAGGCTCGAGGGCCCACGGGTCGTCGGTCTTCCGCAGGACGAGGACGGCTTCGTCGCCACCGACGAGCTCGGGCGAGTCCCCGGCCTGAGCGACGTCTATGCGGCCGGCGACCTCACCCGGTCGTGGATCAAGCAGGGCGGCGTCTCCGCTCAGCAGGCGGACGCAGTCGCAAGCGCAATCTCCGCTGACGCGGGTGCCGCGGTTCAGCCAGTCCCGTTCACCCCGGTCCTCCGCGGGTTGCTGCTCACGGGCTCTGCTCCTCGATTCCTCCGTGGCGAGAAGGGAGCGTCGCTCGTCGATGCGCACCCGCTCTGGTGGCCGCCCTCGAAGATCGTCGGCCGGTACCTGGGCCCGTTTCTGGCCGAGCACCTCGGGCTGGTCACGGAGCTGGACGAGCCTCCACTCGCCGATGCAGTCTCGGTCGAGATCGATCTCGAAACGCGCGGCCAGGCCGCCTGGACCTCGATCTAACCCCAGACCTGGGCTCGACAAGGCGGCCCTCGAATACGCCGGCGCGACGGCCTCAGACAGCGGGCGGATCCGCAGCTCCCTCCACTACGCCGGCGGGCGAAGGCAAACCCCCGCTCGTGGGTACACCCTCACTGGAACCGACGAGAAGATAGGTCCGCATCGGGCCTTTCCCCCGGACCTCGATCATCCCTCGCTCCTCGAACACGAACGCCGGCGCGAGCCGCTCGTATGCCCGCTCCGTCACCTGGATCGCGCCGGGAATCCCCTGCGCCTCCATCCGGCTGGCGGTGTTGACCGTATCGCCCCAGAGGTCGTAGATGAACCGCCGCCGGCCGATGACACCGGCAACCACCGGCCCGACGTCCATCCCGATCCGAACCAGCAGCGGGGGCTTGCGCGAGATGGCCTCCTGCATCTCGAGTGCCGTCTCGGCCAGTTCCTCGGCGTGGTGCTCGCTCCCGCCGAGGAGGCCGGAGGCGACCATGTACGCGTCTCCGACCGTCTTGATCTTCTCCAACCCATGCGCCTCGACGAGTCCGTCGAAGAGGCTGAACACCTCGTCCAAGAGGCGAACGAGCTCGTCGGGATGCATGCGCTCGGAGAGTGGAGTGAATCCGACGATGTCCGCGAACAGGACACCTGCCTCGGACGCGCGGTCGGCGATCGGAGACTCGCCGGACTTGAGCCGTTCGGCGATCGGTGCTGGCAGAACGTTGAGGAGAAGCCGCTCCGAGCGCTCACGTTCAGCAGCGATGAGCGCGGCGGCGCGCTCACGTTCGCGAACGAAGTAGTAGAGGAGGAAGAAGGCAGTTCCTGTCACACCCAGGATGTTCAGAGCAAGAAACGCGATCACGATCCCATCCGGGATGTCGGCGGTGTTCGTCAGCAGCGGGTCGACCGCCGCGGAGAGTCCGACGATGCCGACGAAGGCGGCGAACCAGCCGGCGGCTTCCGCGCGACGGGAGAACAGCAATGCGCCGAGTGGAGCCGTGAACGACCACAGGACGACCGCGCTCGAAGGAAGAAAGCCGCCGAGGCTCAGCTGCAGGATGAAAGGCAAGAGGAGCCCGAGCGTGAGCGTGGAGGCTCGGAAGAAGCGGTACCGCTTCCGCTTGGCGAAGACGGCGAGGTTGACGACGGAGAAGACCTGGTAGGAGAGCGGGATCGCCGCGGACACGTACAGACCGAGCGCCGCGTACGTCCCCACCCACACGAACGAGAGGAGCGTGGTGACGCTCGAGAAGAGGACGAGGATCTCCTTGCGGAGCGCCTCAGCGTGGGTGTCGGTCGGGAGCACGCCCATTCGGGCGAGGTGCTCCACCCGACCGCGCCACCCTCCGAGGGGCTCTGCGCGCACGCCCTTAGCCAAGACTCCTGCGTGGAGCCTCGCAGGTCGCGCTCAGCACACCTGCTGTGGTCGTGCTTGCGGGATGACCGGGGCCCGGGAAGACGCGCCCTAGCCGGCCGACTCCGCGGCCGGCGCTGCTACGGACGGGGCCTCGCGCGTCAGGCCGACGGCGAGCGCGACCCCGACCACGTACGCGACGACGAGCGCGGCGATTCCGCCGCCCCAGTCGGGCTTCACGGTCATCACCCAGACGATCGCGAGCACGAGCATCTCGTTCGTCATTCCGGCGGTCCACAGCGCCCGATCGCGCGTCATCCGCCGCGCCTCCGGGCCAAGCGCGCCCGGCCCGTTCGCCATCAGCGTGGACTTGACTGCGTGACCTCGACGGCCGGCGACGAGCGGCCCCTGGAGGGAGAGGATCGCGAGACCGACGATCGGCAGGACGATCCAGGAGGTGCCCCATGTCCAGAGGTCGGAGGTCATGTACGCACCCGTGGCGAACAGGCCGACGATCGCGACCGGAAACGCCTTCTCGACCTCTCCCGCGAGCTGACCCCACGGCGCCGCCTGCTCGAGCGAGGTCGCGGCCCGCAGGCGGAACAGGCACACCGTCTCGATCATGCCGGCACTGAAGCCCACGAGCAGCGAGAGCAGGTGGACGTAGAGCATGACGTGATACGTGTCCACGAGCTCCCTCCGCAGGTCGACGAGCGATGGCCGATCGAGGCAAGTCTCTACCTCTGTCCAGCTCACTGCAACCGCTTCCATCCGCCGAGCTTCCCCCCGGGCCAGCGCGGGGCCAGAGTGCTTCGAATCTCATCCGAGACCCTCGCGTTCGGCGACTGCATCAGCCGCGACGTCTGTGCCGCCCGAGCCGAAGGCCGGGAACGAGCTGCGGGACGGTCCGGCGGTACTCCGCGTAGGCGACCGGGAAGACCTCGCCGAGGAGCTGCTCCTCCGCGTGGATCCGCACCTCGACGAAGAGCACGCCGCCAGCCAAGAGGACGACGTAGACGCCGAGCCCGACCGCGAGCGTCGTGCCGAACAGCATTCCCAGGAGCCCGGTGTAGATGGGGTGACGCGTGATCGCGTACGGCCCGTCGGTCCGGAGCTCGTGGTGACTCCTCGCACTCGGATGGGACGACCACATCGTGCCGAGCGCGACGCGAGCCCAGAGAGTGAACGCGGTGGAACCGACGAGGATGACGACGCCTGCGAGGCGGACGATCTTCGCGTGCGTGGCGATCGCATCCCAGTCCTGGGTGGGCATCGTGCGAACGACGATCCAGATCACGACCGCAGCGAGTATCCAGATCGTGCCCGCTCGCGATCGCCTCTCCACCGAGGGCGCCCGCCGTGCGTTGTAGACGGCACCCACGATCCAGACCACAGCCGCCACCAGCCAGCAGGCCGCGACTGCGACGTCCGCGATCCTGTGCGCTTCGGAGCCCGACATCGCTTTGCCAGGGATACCGAATCGCGACGTATACGGCGCGGTTCGGCGGGGGGACGATCAGACGAGCGTGAGCTGGCGGAACGCCCAGGCCGCCGGAGGCGCGCCCGCGGTGCGGTGCTCGAGCTCGAGCAACGCCTGCTTGCGGTGGAGCCCGCCGCCGTAGCCGGTGAGCGAGCCGTTTTTCCCGATGACGCGGTGACAGGGAACGACGATCGGCACCGGCGTCTGGCCGACGCAGGCACCGACGGCACGAACGACGTCGGGCCGACCGACGCGACGCGCGAGCTCCGAGTAGCTGATCGTCGTGCCGTACGGGATCTCGAGCAGCTGCCCCCAGACGGCGAGCTGGAGGTCCGTTCCCACGAGATCGAGGGCGACGTCGAATACCCTCCGCTCGCCCGCGAAGTACTCCTCGAGCTGGGCGACAGTGGATGCGAGCGCGTCCGGGTCGCGCTGCGATGCATCGAGCCTGCGCCCGCGGCCGGGGAAGGAGATCGAGGACACACCGCGCGGTCCGCCAGCGATCGTCAATGGTCCCAGCGGGCTCTGGTAGACGTCCCACTTCGTCATCGTCTCCACTCGGCGCTCCGTCGTCGTGCTCACCGAAGACACGCTCCTCTCGTCTCACATTCTCGACGGGAGGGACGACGTGCGTGACGACTGCCGTGTGAGATCGAGGACGCGATGCCGCTCCAGAACCGGGTGACGCCGCTCGGCGAGCTCGTCGCCGACCCGGCGCGCGGGCTGGTGTACGGGAACCGCGGGTGCCTGCACGACGACCGCGGCCGGATCCGTCGCGGCCACGGGACGAGGCGTTGGATCGCGTGCCGTCTCGAGTTCAAGGGCTGGAAGCGAACGCGCCTCCTCCAGCCGGGACGTTTCACCGAGCTCTTCTTCCTGGACGAGGCGACCGCGTTTGCGGCTGGACACCGTCCGTGCGCACTCTGCCGCCGCGAGGATTACGACCGCTTCCGAGATATCTGGAGCGACCTGCAGCCCGGTCCGCGAGCCGACACGATCGACCGCGTGCTCCACGAGGAGCGTCTGGCGCCCGGGAAGCGAGCCCGGCACCTCCACGACGTCCACTTCGCCGAGCTTCCCGACGGCGCCTTCGTCCTGCGCGCGACCGAGCCGTACCTCGTGCTCGGCGATCGGCTCCTGCGCTGGACGCCCGCCGGCTATCGCGATCCCGTGACGCGCCCCGAGAGCGAGATCGCGCGCGTTGTCACGCCGCCGTCGCTCGTCGCCGTGCTCCGCAGCGGCTGGGAGGGGGTCGTTCCGTTGCTCCATCCAACAGCGAGGTCGTGACGACCTGGCCGAGAACTACGTCGGTCTCGAGCGGGTCTGAAAGGAGTCCCAGGCTCCGAAGAGCTCCGCCCAGCGGGCGCCGTCCAGCCCGCGGGCGAGCGACCCGTCGTAGAGGGACCGTACGAATCTCGCGTACTCCTCGAACGACTCGGGCGGGAGGAACGGAGCTCGGCGCCGCTCGACGACGAGAACCCCGGCGGCGACCGCCGGTCGTGGGCGGAACGCCGCGGACGGGATGCGCCGGCCCAGCCGAAACCGCCACCACGGCGCCCACGACGCGCTGAGCGCCGAGCGCGGCCGGCCCGCCCGCTTCCTCGCGACCTCCCACTGGAGCACGAGATCGGCGCGCTCGAGGCCGAGCATCGGATCGAGGAGACGCTGCAGGATCGCGGTCGACGCGTTGAACGGGACATTGGCGACGACGCGGAACGGCTGGCGTGGAAGCGCGATCCGGAGCGCGTCGCCCTCGATCACCGTCACGCGCTCGTGCGCGGCGAACCGTCGACGAAGCTGCTCTGCGAACGCGGAATCGAGCTCGACGGCGAGGACCGCACCCGCACGCCTCGCGAGCTCGGACGTCAGGAGGCCGGTTCCCGCGCCGATCTCGACGACGAGATCGTCGGACCGAACGCCCGCGTCGTCGACGAGCTGTCTCGCGAGCGCGCGGCTAGCGAGAAGGTTCTGGCCGTGCGCGCGGCGCCGAGCGTCGCGCGGCGTGCGTGCGCGTCGCTCGCGCACGGACGACCACCATGAACGTACCCATGTCGGCATCGTAGAGCTCCGAGGCGCTTTCGTCAGGAGCACGGATGCGATAGGAAAGGCGCGATGAGCTCGCGCGTCGCGACCGAGGCTGCGCTGACGGGGACCGGTCGGGTGCGCCCGATCGTGGAGAGTCTCGACGACTCGGCGCT
>DASSQE010000077.1:0-10939 GCA_035702645.1 Gaiellaceae bacterium | reverse complement strand
GGGAGCTTCACGCCGCTCTACTACCCGGTGCAGGCCTTCACGTTTGCGATCCTCGTCCTCGCAGCGAACACCTCCTACCAGGGCTTCCCGCGGCTCGCGGCGCTCCTTGCGCGCGACCGCTTCTTCCCGCGCCAGTTCGTGAACCTCGGCGACCGGCTCGTCTACTCGAACGGGATCGTCGTCCTCGCCGGCATCGCCGCGTTCCTGATCTGGGTCTTCCACGCGAACGTCATCGCGCTCATCCACCTGTACGTGATCGGCGTGTTCACGGCGTTCACCATCTCGCAGGCGGGCATGGTCAAGCACTGGCTCCGCAAGGAAGAGCCGGGCTGGCGCTGGCGTGCCGTCGTCAACGGCACGGGGGCGGTTGCGACTGCACTCGTCACGGTCCTCGTGGTCGAGTCGAAGTTCCGGGAAGGAGCCTGGGCCGTGATGGTCGCGGTTCCGCTCCTCGTCCTCTCGTTCTACGGGATTCGCAAGCACTACCGGAAGGTGGCTCGGCGGCTCCGCGCCGGCGTCGCCGCGGTCACTGCTGCGCCGCCCGCGACGAATCACGTCGTCCTCGACGTCGAGTCCTTCGACCCCGCCCTCCAGGAAGCCGTCTGGTACGCGCGCCGCGTCGCCGGCGGTCGGTTCGACGCGATCCACGTCGTCGGCAAGCACTCGGATCCGGGTCTCCGGCCCCGCTTCCGGCAGTTCACCGAGATGCACCCCGACCTCGAGCTCCTCATGCCCGAGAACGGCCGCACGGACGCGGTCATCGAGTACGTATGGGCGCTCCCGCGCGGCGAGTCGAGCTTCGTGACGGTCGTCGTCCCGGAGCTCTTCCGCAGCCGGTCGCTCATCAGGGCGACCCGGCGGAGCGAGTTCTCCGTCAAGCTCCGACTGCTCCGTGAGCCCGGGGTGGTGATCACCAACGTCCCGGTCCTGGCGCACGACGGCGAGCACCGGCCACCGAAGCGGCTCGCATGTCGGATCCTCGTCTCGGGCGGACACGCGGCTTCCCTCCGCGCGGCCCGCTACGCCGAGACGCTCGACATCGAAGACACGCGCGCAGTCTTCTTCGCTTTCGACCCCGAGGAGGCAGTGCGCATGCGGGACGAGTGGGCCGCGCTCGAGACAGCCGTGCCGCTCGAGATCGAGGAAGCGCGCTTCCGCGACATCGGCGACCCGCTCCTCTCGCACGTGCGGCGGATCACCGCCGATCCCGACGCCGCGGCCGCTGTGATCATGCCCGAGCTCGTGTTCAGCGGCCTCGCGCGGACGCTCCACAACCAGCGCGCGCTCTACGTCAAGCGCCTCCTTCTCTTCGAGCCGCGCGTGGTGCTGTCGAGCGTCCCGTATCGTCTCGATTGACGGGTGGGCAGGTAAGCTCTTCCGGCCCGGCCACGCTAGGTGGGGAGTCAGCGGTTCCCTGAACCCGAAATCCGCTCCATGCGGGGCCGAACGCCGCCCGAGGGGCGGTGTCGACGGGACTGGGTCTGCGCACGCGGCGTTGACAGATCGGGTTCCGCGCACTGGGAGCGTCCGAACCGCGTCAGGTCCGGAAGGAAGCAGCGCTAAGGACTCCCTCTCAGGTGCCGCGGCTCCGCCCGATCCGAGCAGGCGACGCAGGTACCTCCGCCGATTACCGCCACGACGACGGAGCGCGTGGCCGGGCTCTTGCGAACGGACGAGCGCTTGCGCGAGCGGGTCGTCGTCGAATGACAGAATGGCCGTGTGGCTGCCCTCTACCGCAAGTACCGGCCGCAAGGATTCGACGAGGTCGTTGGGCAGGATGCCGTCGTCCGGACGCTCCGCAACGCGATCGAGCACGACCAGGTGCGTCAGGCGTACCTCTTCGCCGGCCCGCGTGGAACCGGGAAGACCTCGATGGCGCGGATCCTGGCGAAGGCGCTCAACTGCTCCGGGACGCTCGGGCCGACTCCGAACCCGGACAAGACCTGCCACACCTGCGTCGCGATCGCGAACGGAACCTCGCTCGACGTGGTCGAGATGGATGCAGCCTCCCAGCGCGGGATCGACGACATCCGCGAAATCCGCGAGCGCGTCGTGCTCCAACCCGTCGAGGGGCGGTACAAGGTCTACATCCTCGACGAGGCGCACCAGCTCACGGATGCCGCCTGGAACGCGCTCCTGAAGCTGATCGAGGAGCCTCCCCCCCACCTCCTGTTCGTGTTCTGCACGACGGATCACGCGAAGGTGATCCCGACCGTCCGCTCGCGTTGCCAGACGTTCGTCTTCCAGCGCCCGCGCCTGCCCGACCTCGTCACGCTGCTCCGCCGCGTCTCCGACGGCGAGGGGATCCAGGCGCAGGACGCGGCGCTGTCGCTCATCGCACGCAGCTCCCGAGGCTCGTTCCGCGACGCGGTGTCGACGCTCGACCAGCTCGCGGCTGCCACCGCCGGCACGATCGACGCGCAGTCGGTGCTCCAGCTCGTCGGAGCAGTCGAGGAAGAGTCGCTGCTGCGGCTCTGCGACATGGTCGTCGACCACGACACCGCCGGCGCGCTCGTCTTCGTGGAGGAGCTCGCGGAGCAGGGCCAGGACCTCGGTCGCCTCGTCACCGATCTCCTCGAGCACCTTCGTCACCTCCTGCTCGTCCACCACATGGGGCACGTGCCCGACTCGCTGCCCGTCACGGAGGAGACGAAGGAGCTCCTCCGGCAGCAGGCGAACCAGCTCCCGGAGCCGACCGTCCTCCGGCTCATCGACCTGCTCGCGGTCGCAGTTGACGACATGCGGCAGGGCGGTGACCCGCGGCTCCCGCTCGAGCTCGCGCTCGTCAAAGTCACGCGCCCGCAGGCGGATCTCTCGCGCGAGTCGCTCGCGCACCGCGTCGAGCTCCTGGAGAACCGCGCGCCGGCGCTCGGGCATCACGCACCGGCGATCGTGCCCACGCACGAGCTGCCCGCCGCTGCTCCTCCCAGCCCTCCACAGCCGCCGGCGGAGCAGGCCACCGAAGCCTCGGCGCCACCGGTCGACCTCGATCAGGTCGCGGACGCCTGGCAGCGGAGCATCGTCGAGGCCGTTCGCGAGCGCTCGATCCCGGTCGCGAGCCTCCTCGAGGAAGCACGGCCCACGGAGCTCGCCGACGACACGCTCACGCTCGAGTTCCCGGCCGGCGCCGACTTCCATCGCCGCCAGGTCGCGGAGCCGAACAACATCGGCGTGTTGCGGGAGGCGCTCTTCGAGGTGACCGGACGACGGCTCGCGGTCGTCCTCGAGACCGGGGAGTCGGACGTCGCGTCCCCCGACGACGACGAGCCGCTCGACGAGGATCGATTCATGACCGCCTTGAAAGAGACATTCGACGCAGAAGAGGTCAAGGAGACGGACGGATGAGCTTCGACATGAACAAGATGCTGAAGGAAGCGCAGCGCATGCAGGAAGAGCTCGCGAAGGCGCAGGAGGAGGCCGCGCACGAGATCGTGGAAGCCTCCGCGGGCGGCGGCATGGTGACGGTGAAGGCGAACGGTGCGGGAGAGGTCGTCTCGATCTCCATCGACCCGCGCGCGATCGATCCGGACGACCCCGAGCTCCTCGCGGACATGGTCCTGGCCGCGGTGAACGAGGCCCTCCGCTCGGCTCAGAGCCTCATGCAGTCGAAGATGTCGGGCCTGCTCCCGGACGGTCTCGGCAACCTCGGGTTGCCGGGGATCTGATCGAGTCGCTCGCCGCGAGGCGAGCATGTCGGCCGAAACGGACGGCTACGCTCCGTCCATGCTGAGCCCTGCGGTCGAGAACCTCGTCACGCAGCTGAGCAAGCTGCCCGGGATCGGGCGCCGGACCGCGCAGCGACTCACGTTCCATCTCCTCTCGGCGCGCCCCGAGGATGCGCTCGAGCTGTCGCGTGCTATCGAGGAGGTCAAGACGCGCGTCCGCTTCTGCCGTGCGTGCGGGAACCTCACGGAGGAAGATCTCTGCCCGATCTGCGCCGACGAGCGACGCGATCGATCGGTGATCTGCGTCGTGGAGCAGCCGGTCGACGTCGTCTCGCTCGAGCGGACGCACGAGTACCGCGGCCTGTATCACGTGCTCGGCGGCGCACTCTCGCCGCTCGACGGTGTTGAGCCGACCGACCTCCGCATCGCGAGCCTCGTCGAGCGCATAGCCGGCGACGACGTGCAGGAGGTCGTCCTCGCGACCAACCCGACGATGACGGGCGAGGCGACCGCCGCGTACCTGGCCGACCGCCTCCGAGGCAAGGTCCGGATCACGCGCCTGGCCAGTGGGCTGCCGGTCGGCGGAGACCTCGAGTACGCGGACGAGGTGACGCTCGGCCGGGCGCTCGCGGGCCGCCGCGAGATGTGACCGACGCATTCTTCGCAATTTGCGAGAATCGCGCTCGTGGCCACTTGCAATAGGGGCGACCGCGCCATAGATTGCACCCACTGAAACCGGCGGGCCCTCGGGTCAGCCGGTTTCAGTGTTTCTGCGCTCAGATTCCGCGAGCTTCCGGTTCGAGCCGCGGAGGGCTAGCGCCCCACAAGCCGTGGCCGCCTCGTGGGAGAGTCGATTCCGACACCGTCCGTACACTGGCGGCGATGTCGGAGACCCCACGGATCGGAGTGGTCGGCGCGACCGGTGCCGTCGGGACGGTGACGCTCGAGGTCCTGCGGTCCCGCGGCCTCAGAGAGGTCCGCGCATTCGCCTCGGCGCGCTCCGCGGGATCCCGGCTCGGCGACCTCGTCGTCGAGGAGGCGACGGTGGACGCCCTCTCGGCCGGTGACCTCGACCTCTGTTTCTTCTCCGTCGGCACCGAAGCCAGCCGCGAGCTCGTTCCCGCCGCGGCCGCCGGCGGGGCTGTGTGCATCGACAAGTCCTCCGCGTATCGCCTGACCGAAGGCGTGCCGTTGGTCGTGCCCGAGGTGAACGGCGAGCGTTCGCGGGAGCACGACGGCATCGTCGCCAACCCGAACTGTTGCTCGATCCCCCTGGCACTCGTTCTCGCGCCGCTGCACGCTGCGGCGGGTCTCCGACGGGTTCGCGTCGCGACGTACCAGTCCGCCTCTGGTGCAGGAGCGCAGGCGATGGCGCGTCTCCGAAGCCAGGCGCCCGACGACAACGACCTCGCGATGGACTGGTCATTCGACGGCGTCGAATTCGACGAGGAAGCGAAGATCCGCGCCGAGACGAGGAAGATCCTCGAGCTCCCCGAGCTCCGCCTCACGGCGACCTGCATCCGCGTGCCGATTCTCGTCGGTCATGCGGAGGCGGTCTGGATCGAGACCGAGGAGCCGCTCTCATCGGCCGAGGCCGCCGAGGTCCTCTCGGACGCACCCGGGATCGAAGTCGAGCCGTTTCCGACCCCGGGGAAGGCGCACGGGCTCGATCACGCGCTCGTCGGTCGGATACGGGCAGACCCGACCGTGGAGAACGGGCTCGCACTCTTCGTCGCATGCGACAACCTCCGCAAGGGCGCGGCGCTGAACGCGGTCCAGATCGCGGAGCTCCTGCTCACCGAGCGGTCGGCCGCCTAGCGTGCTCTGAAGCCGTCAGGTGGGAGGGCGCGCCGGCGTCGGTGCGGGGTGCAAGGCCTCCTGCACTGCACGAATCACCTTTTGCGTCGCGCCCTCCTCGTCGACCGGGACGGCCCCGCCGAGCTCGAGGCGGGCGAGCTCGATGCGCCCCGCCGTGCGAAGGGTCCGGAAGCCGAAATCGGCGAGGAAGTCCCGCGGGAACACCGTCCGGTGGACGAGGAATCGCTCCGCCGCCGGCGTGTCCTCGCGATAGCGGTATGCGAACGCCTCGAGCGCGCGGGCGCCTTTGTCGCGTGCCTCGCCGATCGCCGCGAGAAACAGCGACTGCTCGATCCAGGGCTGCGAGTCGGAGAGCAGGTACGCGCACGTCACGAGCACGGCGTCGTCGGACGCGGGGCCGGCGGGAAGGTCGGCCGCGCGGGGGAAGAGCTGCGCAGGGCCGTACTGCATCGAGCCGAGCACGCGCCCGTCGTCGTCGCGGTACACGGTCCCCCATGCGCCCCATTCCGTCTCGGCCCGCTCGATCCACCGCGCCTTGTCGGGCTCGCGGTTGCCGCGGGTCTGCCACCAGACGCACTCGTGGCAGACGGCCGGCGCGGTCTCGAGCGTCGCTCCGGTGAGCCCGGCGAGCCTCGAGCTCGTCATCGCGACGCCGATCGTACAACCAGCTCGGTCACCTCCGGCCGGGCGAAGAACCTGAACGGGACGAACGTCGTCCCGAGACCCGACGAGACGTGGAGCGTCGTGTCGCCGTGGCGGTAGACGCCCTCGACGTCGCGCGCGCCGAGATGTGCGAGGCGGAGCCTACGGCCCGGGAGCGGGAGCACGATCTGACCGGCGTGGAAGTGTCCGGAGAGCACGAGCTGGAACGATCCGGCCGGGAGCGTCCGCGCGATGTCGGGGAAGTGGCAGAGGAGGATGCGCAGGCTGATCGACTGGTCGATCAACTCCTCCGGGTGAGCCGCACGATCCGCATAGCTCCGCGGATCGACGCCAACGAGCTGCACCGGACGATCCCGCACCGCCACTTCGACTGACTGGTCGATCAACACGCACACACCCTCGATGCGCGCGAGATCCTCCGGGGCGATGGGCTGCGAGAACGGGTCGCGGCTGGCCGCGAAGTCGTGGTTCCCGAGGACGACGAAGCACGGCGCGAGCTCGCGGAGGCGCTCCTGCAGCTCGCCGAGCCCCTGCCGCCGCGAGACGAGATCGCCGGTGACGCAGACGAGGTCGGGTCGCCTGTCCGCGACCCAGCGCACCGCGTCTCGCGTCGCGCGGCTGCCCGGTGACACGACCCCGAGGTGGAAGTCCGAGAGGTGCGCGATCCGCATGCCGTCGAGCTCGGTCGGCAGCCCGGCGATCTCGACCTCGAGCACGTGGCGACGAAGCCAGCCCGCCTCGAACCACCCCCACGCGAGACCGGCGGCCACGAGCGCGACCAGCACGACGATCGCGACGACCATCTACGAGCGGCGGCACCGGCCCGAGCGACGCTGTGTCACTCTCGGGTCGGAACGTTCGATCGGGAAGATCCGCTCAGACGGCGAGCTTGTCGACGACCGGATCGACGGAGACGACGTGCCGCTTGAACTTGAGCTCCGAGGCCTCGAGGCCCGCTGCCACGCCGATGAGCTGGGAGAGGTGGAGCACCGGCATCTGGAAGTCCACACCCGTCTGCTCGCGGAGCTTCGACTGCCAGGCGTCGAGCGAGAGGTGGCAGAGCGGGCAGGGCGTCACCATCGCATCGGCGCCGGCGTCCTTCGCCTGTTCGATCGGCTGGATGAGCTCGGCGAGGGCGACGTCCTCGCGCGCCTGGATGATCGGGAACCCGCAGCACTTGATCTTCGCCGGGTAGTCGATCGGCTCGCCGCCGCAGGCGGAGATGATGCGTTCGAGCGACTCCGGCCGGTCCGGGTCCTCGAAGCCGAGGAGCTTCGACGGACGCAGGATCTGGCACCCGTAGAAGGGTGCGATCTTGAGCCCCTTGAGCCCCTTGTGGGCCGCCTCCTGGAGCAGCTCGTACCCCGGGCCGACCGAGACGAGCCAGAGGAAGTGCATGACCTCGACGCCGCCCGAGTAGGTCGGCGCGCCCACCGAGGCGAGATTCGCGTTCACCCGCTCGAGAAGCGCCTCATCGCCCTTGAGCGCGTGGTTCGCCTGCCGGAGGTTGAGCGTGCACACGTTGCACACGGTCATCAGCGTGTCCGCGCCCGTCTCCTCGGCGTACGCGAGGATGCGCGCGTTCAGGTGGAGGTAGTAGTCGGGCTCCGCCTCGTGGATGTCGCCGGCACCGCAGCAGGTCACCGACTCGAGCTCGATCAGCTCGAGGCCGACCTTCGGCGCGAGCGCCTGGGTCGACACGTCGAGCTCCTTCGCCGAGAGGGACGCCAGGCAGCCCTTGTAGTACGCCACGGTTCTCACGCTGCAGCACCCTCCTCACCCGGCTGCTCGACCGGCTTGGGGCGTGGGAACGAACCGGGCCCGTACGGCTCGCGCACGACGACCCGGCCGTCCTCGGTCATCGCCTCCTCGGCCTCGAACTCGAGGCGCGCCAGTGCCTTTTCCGACTGGACGATGCCCTGGGCGCCGTCCCGTCCACCCGTGTCCTTGACGACGTCGTAGAGCGCCCTCGCCTCGTCGACGTGCTTCGCCACGTGCGGCGGGACGGGCGGCGGCACCTTCCCGTGACGGGCGAGGCCCATGGCGAACTTCATCTCCTTCAGCGAGCGCACGACGCCCTGCGTCTTCGGGACGAGCTCCGTCTCCCGCAACCAGCCCGTCGTCTTCGCCGAGGTGACGAACCACTTCGCGTGCTTCGCTCCCATGTCGCTGTCGATCCCTTGCTTCATCGCCTCCGCTCCGAGCTTGGCGATGGCGTCGCGAGGATCGACGCCCTTCGGGCAGCGCTCCTGGCAGAAGTAGCAGCGGGTGCAGTCCCAGATCCCGTGCTCGTCGGAGTAGGCCTGGAGCCGCTCGACCGTCGCCTTGTCGCGCGGGTCGCCGACGAAGCGCATGCCCTTCGCGAGCGCCGCCGGGCCGAGGAAGTCGGGGTCGGACTCCATCGAGTTGCACTCGGAGACGCAGCAGCCGCAGAAGATGCAGAGGGATTCCTTCTGGATCGGGTTCATCTCCTCCTGGGAGGCGACGTACTCCCGGGCCGGGGGCTCCGTGTAGCCGGGCTGGAGCCACGGCGTGACCGCCCGGATCTTCCCCCAGAAGGGCTCCATGTCGACGACGAGGTCCTTGACGATCGGCAGGTTCCCCATCGCCGAGATCACAGGGACGTGGCCGGCGTCGACGTACGGCCGCATCTGCGTCTTGCAGGCGAGCACGGCCGCCCCGTCCATCCGCATGCCGCACGACCCGCAGATCATCATCCGGCAGCTCTTGCGATAGGCGAGTGAGCCGTCGATCCGATCCTTGACGATGTCGAGGCAGTCGAGGAGCGTGGCCTCCTCGGACGCATCGACCTCGTACTCCTGGAGGGCGCGCTTCCCCGCGAGCGCGTCGAACCGCCAGATCTTGAGCGCGACCCGCACCCGACCCCCTAGTACTTCCGCTCCATCGGCTGCCACTTGGTGATCGTCACGGGCCTCCAGTCGAGCGTCGGCTCCCCGTCGCTCCAGGTCACGCAGGTGTGCTTGAGGAAGGTCTCGTCGTCGCGCTGCGGATAGTCGTACGGCCGAGCATGTGCGCCCCGGCTCTCCTTGCGAGCGAGGCCGGCGACCACCATACATTCGGCGAGCTCGAGCATGAACCCGAGCTCGAGCGCCTGCGTGAGATCGTTGTTGAAGATCTGTCCCTTGTCGTCCACGACGACCCGCTCGTACCGCTCCCGGAGCGAGTCGATGATCTCGCCCTGCCTCTGCATCTGCTCCTCGCGGCGGAAGACCCCGAAGTTCTCGTGCATCGTCTCTGCCAGCTCCTCGCGAATGGACCACGGCCGCTCACCCTCGCTCCGGTCGAGGAGCGTCCGCAGCTCACGCTCGCTGTCCGTCTCGAGTGCCTGCGGGATCTCGACCGTCGTGTGCATCGACGCCCACTCCGCCGCATGCCGGCCCGCGCGCTTGCCGAAAGTGATCGTCTCCATCAGTGCGTTCCCGCCGAGCCGGTTCGCGCCGTGGACCGAGACGCACGCCGCCTCGCCGGCGGCGTAGAGGCCCTCGAGCGCAGTCTTGCCCCAGACGTCGGTGTCGATGCCCCCCATGTGGTAGTGAGCACCGGGGCGTACGGGAATCGGCTCGTAGATCGGGTCGACGTGCGCGAAGGTCATGGCGAGCTCCCGGGTGCCGTGGAGGCGCTCGAGGATCCGCTCTGCGCCGAGGTGGCGTAGGTCGAGCAGCACGTTCCCGTCGATCCCGTGACCCTCGTCGATCTCGGTCTGCTCGGCCCGCGAGATCACGTCTCTCGAGGCCAGCTCCATCGCGTTCGGCGCGTAGCGGACGAGGAAGCGCTCGGCATCCCGGTTCAGCAGGTACGCGCCCTCGCCTCGGCAGCCCTCGGTGATGAGGACGCCGTTCGAAGCGAGCGTCGTGGGATGGAACTGCATCATCTCCATGTCCTCGAGCGCGATCCCCGCGCGGAGGGCCATGCCCATGCCGTCCCCCGTGCAGGCGTAGGCGTTCGTCGTCCCGCGGTAGAGGCGGCCCGGCCCGCCGGTCGCGAGGACCACCGTCTTCGCTCCGATCGACTTGAGGCCGCCGTCGAGGACGTCCCAGGCGATCACGCCCTGGCAGCGGTCGTCGTCCACGGCCAGCTTCCAGGCGAAGAACTCCTCGTACGTGGGGATCGCCCGGCGCTGGACCTGCTCGTACAGGACCTGAATCAGGACGTGGCCGGTGATGTCGGCTGCGTACGCCGTCCGGGGCTCGCCGGCCGCGCCGAACGGACGCTGCGCGATCCGGCCGTCGGCGGTCCGGGAGAAGACCGCGCCCCAGCGCTCGAGCTGGTAGACGTCCTCCGGCGCCTCGTCGCAGAGGACCTCGATCGCGTCCTGGTCGCCGAGGTAGTCGGAGCCCTTGACGGTGTCGAACGCGTGCTCCTCGGGGCTGTCCTCGGAGGCATTGCCGAGTGCTGCGTTGATCCCGCCCTCGGCCGCGCCGGAGTGGCTCCTCGTGGGGTGCAGCTTGGAGAGGATGGCGACGTCCGCACCCGTGTCGAATGCCTCGATCGCGGCGCGCATTCCCGCGCAGCCTCCTCCGACGACGAGGACGTCGTGCTTCGCCTCCATCCGAACGCGAAGCTACCTGAACGGCCGCGGCGCCTGCTCCGGCAGCGCCTCTGGACGCGAAGTCAGCCGGCCCGTGGAGAGCGAAGCCTGCGCACGAGCTTCCAGGCGAAGAACTCCTCGTAGGTCGGGATGTCCCGCTTCATCACCTGTTCGTAGAGGACGTGGATGAGGACGTGGCCCGTGATGTCTGCCGCATACGCGGTTCGGGGCTCGCCCGCGGCGC
>DASSQE010000076.1:0-10442 GCA_035702645.1 Gaiellaceae bacterium | reverse complement strand
GGGGTGCAGGGGGACGAGCGCACGTACGCGTACCCGATCGTCGTGCGCGCCGTCACCTCCGAGGACGCCATGACCGCCGACTGGGCGCGCCTTCCGTACGAGGTGCTCGAGGCGATCTCGAACCGGATCATCAACGAGATCACCGGCGTCAACCGCGTCGTCTACGACGTCTCCTCCAAGCCCCCCGCCACGATCGAATGGGAATGAGCGCCCTTCGCCGCTAGAGCGAACCCTCGCGCGGGGGAAGCGCCGCGCTGACTCCGCCGCCGATCTGACACAGACATGCGGCGGTCCCCGATCCTCCTTGCGTTCCTCGCCCTGCTCGCGAGCCTGGTCGTCGGCCTTGGCTCCAGGCCGGCGGCGGCGAGCGAGCCGCTTCAGGACTCGAACGTCGCGCTCCTCTCGCTGAAGGCCAACGCCAAAGGCGAGGCACTCGTCACGTACCGGCGGAGCGACGGGCTCGTCCGGCACGTCCTGATCTGGGGAGCGCTGAACGCGCGTGCGCCGTCCGCCGAGGTCCCGCAGGTGCGCTTCAGGTGGGACTACGCCGGCGGCTGGGGGAAGTACCGCAACGGCAAGTACTGGCAGACGTTCGAGAACGGCTGCCGCGCGTACGACGGTCCGGCGCTGCCAATGCTCGTCGCAGCGTGCAAGGCGCCGAATGGGACGTACTGGACGATCCAGGCGTGGCAGCGGCGGCTGCCGCTCCTCGGCTTCGACCCTTGGCTCCCCCAGCAGACGGCGTGGGAGCTGCACGTCGCGCACTGGTCGGGGCCGCTTCCGGTGCTCGAGGTCTACGCGAAGTGGACGTACGGCGGGAGGTGGCAGGGGATCTTCGGCCGGTTCACCTATCTCGGCCAGCCCGTGTACGGGTTCGGCGCGACGGCCAAGGGCGTCCCCAAGGACAAGTACGGCCGGAACCTGTACGTCGACACGTTCAACTCGGCGTACGGGCCGGGGTGGAAGCGTGAGGCGGGCATCCTCACGCACAATCCGACGGGCACCTTCTGCCACAGCTTCGTCCCGCAAAGGCCGTTCGCCTCGTATCCGAGCCACGACCCGCGGCCGGCGGCTCCGGGCGGGCGCTACCGCGTCACGGTCGGAGGACCGGGCGTCATGCCTGTCATGCAGACGGAGGTTGCAGGGCTGACGGCGGCCGACCGCTCCCTGACCGGTGAGCTCGACGCGACGTTCGACCGCGTCATGGCAGGCGACAAGGCCTGCGCATCCGAGCGCTAAGCTCGTCCGCTCGCACGATCACGACCACGAGGAGGACGTGCGTATGAGCGACCCGTGGCAGGACGACGCAGACGTCGAGGACGACTGGGAGGAAGAGCTGACCGGTCCCGCGGGCAGGAACCCGCTCGACCCGGAGGAGCTGGGCGCAGACGACGACGACGCCGACCTCTGGGACGCCGACGACCTCGACGGCGACGCCGCCTGATGGAGTTCCGGGAGCTCCTACCGCGCAGGAGGATGGTCCGGCACTACCGGCCCGAGCCGGTGCCGCGTGATTCGGTGGAGCGAATAGTCGGAACCGTGCGCCGTGCGCCGAGCGCGGGATACAGCCAGGGTCAGCGCCTCCTCGTGGTCACGGAGGACGAGGGGCGAGCCGAGATCGCGCGCGTCATGGGCGATGCCGGCTGGACGACGCCGGACGATCGCGAGCCGTGGCTCGAGAGCGCTCCGGTGCACGTCCTCGTCATGACCCGCGAGAGCGACTACCACGACCGCTACACGAAGCCCGACAAGCTGGACGACGGGCAGGAGATCGACTGGCCGGTCCCGTATTGGCACGTCGACGCGGGCGCCGCACTGATGCTCCTGCTCCTGGCGGCGATCGACGAGGGGCTGGCGGCGGGAGTCACCGGCGTGCCGGTCGACGTGGCCGCCGCGCTCCGGGAGTCGTTCGGGATCCCGGACGACGTGGTTCCGGTCGCGCTTGTCACGATCGGGGTCGGCGCTCCCGATCCGGGATGGAGCGCGGTCACGAGCCGTCACACCCAGCCGCGGCGCGCGCCGGAGGAACTCGTCCGCTGGGAGCGTTGGGACACCCCCGCCGGGGCGTCCGCGTCCTAGGCAATCACGAATCCGGACAGCCCCTCAGGCGCTTCGTCGTCGATCTCGATCCGGTCGACGTGCGCCCCGCGCGGGCCCGAGCGGCAGAGCTCGACGAGCGCCTCGACCGCGCTCGTCTCACCCTCGAAGACCATCTCGACGGCGCCGTCGAGTCTGTTCTGCGCCCAGCCCGACACGCCTCTCGTCAGGGCGGCACGACGGACGGTGTCCCGGAAGAACACCCCCTGGACGAGGCCGTGGACGATCACACGACGGCGGATCACGGAAGGTCGATGATGCCCGCCGGGTCGATCGTCACGGCGACGTGCTCGCCGGCCACCGGATGCTCGAGAGCCGCGACGACGGCGTCGAGCCGCCTCCCGTCGGGGAACGCGATGCGCAAGCGAACGAGCGCGCCCTGTCGGGCGGTGCTCTCGACGAGTCCGTCTCCGATGCTCCCGTCGCGAATCGCGGTGACGGTGACGGCCTCTGGCCGGATCACCCGCGGGCCGTCGGGCGTCTCGAGGACGTTGGCGAGGCCGAGGAAGCGCGCGACGTCCTCGTCCGCCGGGTGCGACCACAGCTCGTCGGGCGTCCCCGTCTGCACGATGCGTCCGCGACGCACCACGGCCACGCGGTCGCCGAGGGCGAATGCCTCGGCCTGGTCGTGCGTGACGTAGACGGCGGTGACACCGAGCTCCGCGAAGAGGCGCCCCAGGTCCTCGAGCAGCCGATCCCGCAGCCGCCGGTCGAGCGAGCCGAGCGGTTCGTCGAGGAGGAGGACTCGGGGCTCGGGCGCGAGCGCGCGGGCGAGCGCGACGCGTTGTTGCTCCCCGCCCGAGAGCGTCGCGACCGACCGCCGCTCGTACCCGGAGAGGCCGACGAGCGTGAGCAGCTCCGTGACTCTTGCTCTCACCGACTCGGGCGGGTCGCCGCGCATGCGCAGCCCGAAGCCGACATTCCCCTCGACGTCGCGGTGCTGGAAGAGTGCGTGGTCCTGGAAGACGAGCCCGATCCCGCGGCGGTGTGCCGGGACCGGCGCGAGGTCGACGCCGTCGAGGAGGACCCGGCCCGAATCCGGCGGCTGGAGCCCCGCCACCACGCGCAGGAGCGTGCTCTTCCCGGACCCACTCGGCCCGAGCACGGTCAGGATCTCGCCCTGCGCGACGTCGAGCGACACGCGATCGAGCGCCGCGTGCCCGTCGAAGTGCACGGTGACGTCCTCGACCCGGAGCATCAGAGCCAGCCGGCACGCCGGACGCGAACGCGTTCGACGACGAAGATCGAGAGCGCGGTGACGGCCATGAGCACGACCGCGAGCGCGTACGCCTCAGCCGCGTTCAGCTCGCCCGGACGGCCGAGGAAGCGGTAGATCGCAACGGGCAGCGTCGGGCGGTCGGGACGGGCGAGGAAGACGGTCGCACCGAACTCGCCGAGCGAGATCGCGAATGCGAACCCGGCGGCGACCGCGACCGCGCGGCCGACGACCGGGAGGTCGATCTCGCGCCGAACCTGTCCCGGCGTCGCGCCCAGGGTGGCCGCCGCCTCGCGCTGGCGGAGGTCGATCGACCGCAGGGTCGGCGCGACGATGCGCACGACGAACGGAATCGCGACGAGCGCCTGCACGACCGGGACGATCCAGGGAGCGGCGCGGAAGTCGATGGGCGAGCGGTCGAAGGCGATGATGAACCCGAAGCCGAGCATCACCGCCGAGGCTCCGAGCGGGAGCATGAGGAAGCCGTCGAGGAAGCGTGAACCGCGAGCGCGCCGGTCCGATCCCGCGACGGCAAACGCCGCGAGCCCTCCCACCGAGACTGCGATCGCAGTTGCCACCGACGCGTAGACGAGCGAGTTCACGACGGCCTCCCACGGGGTCGCGAGGAGCGCCGAGGTCGGTCTCGTCAGCGCGCGATAGGCGTCGAAGCTGTGCCCGCCGCCGACTGCGAGCGAGCGCTCGACGAGGACGACGAGCGGCAGCCCGAGAAAGAGGGTGAGCCCGCCGAGGCTCCCGACGACGAGCGCCTTCTCGGCTGGAGTGCGCGGCTTGCGGACGACGTCGCGCTCGGGCCGGATCTGCCCGCGGACGGCGAGCCGCGTCTCGAGCCTCGTCGTCACCCACACCGCGGCGGCGACGCACGCGAGCTGGACGAGCGAGAGCACCGCGGCGGCGCGGAGGTCGAAGATCCGCACCGCCTGGTTGTAGATCTCCGTCTCGAGCGTGGAGTAGCTCGGCCCGCCTAGGACGAGGACGATCCCGAACGAGGTGAACGAGAAGAGGAAGACGATTGCAGCCGCCGCCGAGAGCGCCGGGGCGAGGAGCGGGAACGTCACCTCCCGCAAACGCTGCCACGGCCCGGCGCCGAGCGTCGCCGCCGCGTCCGACACGCGCGGGTCGAGGCTCGCCCAGAACGTCCCGACGACCCGGACGACGACCGCGACGTTGAAGAACGCGTGGGCGATGAGGATCGCGACCCACCCGCGGTCGATCCGCGCGGGGAGAATCGCGAGGAAGGCGAGCGCGACGACGACCGTCGGAAGGACGAACGGCACGGTCACGAGCGCGCGCGTCACGTTCCGCCCGGGGAAGTCGTAGCGGCCGAGGACGTACGCGGCCGGCAGCGCGACAGCGATCGTGAGCGCGGTCGACGCAGTCGCCTGCCAGATCGTGAACCAGAGAACGTCGCGGGTGACGGGATCGGTCAGCACGTCCAGCGCGGAGCGCGAGCCGTCCGTTCCGAGGCCGCCACCGGGCCCGAGCCCGCGTCGGAGGATCTCCTCCAGCGGGTAGACGAAGAAGAGCCCGAGGAACGCGAGCGGTACGCCGTACGAGACGAGGCGCCAGACTCGTCCCGGCGCTAGCGCACCACGAGGTCCGTCCACTCGCTCACCCACCGATCACGGTTCGCGCCGATACGGGCCGGCGTCAGCTCGAGCGGATGCGCGATCGTCGGATCGAACCGCGTGAACACCGCCGGCAGCGGGACTCCCTCGCGCGTCGGGAGCACGAACATCGTCAACGGCATTCCCGCCTGGAAGCGCTCGGAGAGGAGGAAGTCGACGAGCTTGCGGGCGCCGTTCGCGTTGTGCGTTCCACGGAGCACCCCCGCGTACTCCGTCTGCCGGAAGCACGAGTCTCGAAGGACCGCGACCGGAGACGCATCGAGGGCCTTCCCGGCGAAGTAGACCGCCGCCGCCGGATCCGTCGAGTAGGAGACGACGATCGGGTACTTCCCGTGAGCCGAGCCGCCGCTGAAGCGCGCGTCGTAAGCCTCCTCCCAGCCGTCGACGACGAGCACGCGGTTGGCGCGCAGCTTCGTCCAGTACGACTTCCAACCCGGGTCGCCGTAGCGAGCGATCGTTGCGAGGAGGAACGCGAGGCCCGGCGTCGAGGTTGCGGGGTTCTCGACCACGAGGAGGCCGCGGTAGCGTGGATCGGCGAGGTCGTCGAGCGATCGCGGAGGCTCGATCCCGTGCTTCGCGAGCCACATGCGGTCGTAGTCGACGCAGACCTCGCTGTGGTCGATCGGCGTCACGCGGTGCTTCGGGTCGCCCGCGTACCTCGGGTCGACGTGCGCGAGCGCGGCCGGCCTGTACGGGTCGAAGAGGTTCCCCGCGAGCGCGCGCGAGAGCAGGTTGTCGTCGACGCCGAAGAAGACGTCGCCCTGCGGGTTGCCCGCGGTGAGGAGAGCGGTGGTCAGCGCCTGTCCCGCGTCGCCGGACTGGAGGACGCGGAGCTTCAGGCCCGTCTCGTCCTGGAACGCTTTCCGCTCCGCCTTCGGGATGACGAAGGAGTCGTGGGTGACGAGGACGACGTCCTGCGGCGTCCCCCCGCTGCCGCAGCCGCTTGCAGCGATCGCGAGCGCGAGCGCGACGGCCGCGCCGGCCAGCGCGGAGCGCGGGTTCACGATGCCCCCTCGTCGGATCCCGGCCGCACGGTGAGGACGACGCCGTGCTCGACGGAGATCGCGGCCCGCTCGGCCGCGAAGACGTTCGAGACGCCGCGGCTCGACCCGGGCTCGAGGGTCTCGCCGGCCAGCGGGTAGACCAGTCCCTCGGTGCGGACTCCCGCCGCCGGGCCGTGCAGCGCGACGAGCGTCAGGAGCTCCCCGCGCGTGCCGTCCAGGGCTCGCGCACCGCGGACCACGTGCACCCTCGCCGGCCCGACCCACGCGTCGAGCTGAACGTCCGCGTACGTCTCCGCACCGAGGAGGAGAAGCATCGAGAGCAGGTGGTCGAGGCGTCCGCCGTCGCCCGCCACGACGAGGATCCTCTCGGGCCCTCGCACGAGCGCTGCGTCGAGTGCGAGCTCGAGGTCGGTTGCGTCCTTCTCGCGCGGATGCCGCTCGACTGGGATCTCCTTCGATTCCGCTGTCGCGACCTCGCCCGGAGACGCGGAGTCGAGGTCCCCGACCACCACCGAGACGTCGAGACCGAGCCTCCACGCATGGGCGAGTCCGCCGTCGGCGGCGATCACGGTCGCACCAACGGGGACGGCGAGCGCCGCTTCGGGAGCCGGAGCCGGCCCTCCCGCCACCACCACCACCACGCTCTCTTTCGACACGCCTTCCTCCGCTGGCATTACCCAGATCAGGTTCTGCGGGTCGGCGGCGCGTTCGACCGCCCTCTCAGCCCGGCTGCCCCGAGCTCCCCGTTACGCTCGGCATATCGTAGCCCCAGTCGTCCCCGCCGAGCTCGTCGAGCGGCTCGCTCGCGCCCGTATCGGGACGACGTTCAACCAGTACGCGCGCGGCCCACGGGCGGGGCTTCTCCGCGAGCGCCTCGTCGCGTACCTCGAGGAGAAAGACGGCGCAGACCTGCTCCTCGTCGGTGAGGCGCCGGGGTACCGCGGCGCTCGTGTGTCGGGGATTCCGTTCACCTCCGAGCGACAGCTCACCGGACGCGGGCCGGCGGAGGCCACCGCGACGATCGTCCGGCGCGTGCTCGACGAGCTCGGAATCGGGGAGCGGACACTCCTCTGGAACGTCGTCCCGACCCATCCGCACGAGGCACGAGACCAGGCGACGAACCGGCGCCCGACCGTGCGAGAGGTCGAGGCGAGTGCTCCGTTCCTGGCAGCCCTCGCCGCGGGACGGAGGGTGATCGCGGTTGGTCGGCTCGCGGAGTCCGTGCTCGGCATCGACGGCCTGCGGCATCCCTCCCATGGAGGCGCCCGCGCGTTTCGCGACGGGCTCAGGGCCTTCGGCGCCGGACGGCTGCTAGAATCCGCCGCCGGCGGACGGCAGGTCCGCCGTCTTTCTGCGAGATGAAGACGTACACCGCCAAGCCGGGTGAGATCGAGCGCCAGTGGTTCCTCGTCGATGCCGAGGGGCAGACGCTCGGCCGGCTGGCGACCCGCATCGCGGACACGCTTCGCGGCAAGGGCAAGCCGCAGTACACCCCGCATGTCGACACCGGCGACTTCGTGGTTGTCGTGAACGCGGAGAAGATCGCCGTCACCGGCTCGAAGCTCGACACGAAGATCTACTACCGCCACTCCGGGTACCCGGGCGGCATCCGCCAGCGCACGCTGCGCGAGCAGCTCGAGCGCCGGCCGACCGAGGTGCTTCGCAAGGCGGTCAAGGGCATGCTCCCGAAGAACCGTCTCGCGGCAGCGCAGCTCCGCAAGCTCAAGATCTACGCCGGCCCGGAGCATCCACACGAGGCGCAGGCGCCGAAGGCGATGGAGCTCTCGTGACCGATATCGCCCAGTACCTGGGCACGGGCAAGCGGAAGACGTCGGTCGCGCGCGTGATCCTGCGCCCCGGCGACGGGAAGACCTGGATCAACGGGAAGACCCTCGAGGAGTACTTCCCGCGCCCCGGGCACCGGCGGATGGTGCTCGCGCCGTTCGAGGTCGCGGGTGCCGAGGGCACGTACGACCTGCGTGTCCGCGTGCACGGCGGGGGTCCCGCGGGTCAGGCAGGCGCCGTCCGCCACGGGATCGCGCGCGCGCTGGTCGAGGCAGATCCGGCCGTTCGCGTTCCGCTCAAGCGTCAGGGCTTCCTCACGCGCGACGCGCGCATCGTCGAGCGCAAGAAGGCCGGGCTCCACAAGGCACGCAAGGCGCCCCAGTTCTCGAAGCGGTAGCTTCATTGGCGTAGGGGCGGGACCCGTCCCGCCCGATATCGTCGCCGCGCATGAGCAGGCGGTACTTCGGAACGGACGGTGTCAGAGGCGTGTTCGGCGGGGACCTGACGCCGGAGCTCGTCGCGCGTCTCGGGAGGGCGGTCACGCTCTGGGCCGGCCGCGGCCGCGTGCTCGTCGGACGGGACACGCGGGCCTCGGGGCCGCTCCTCGAAGAGGCGCTCGCGCACGGCATCGTCTCGGCCGGTGGAACGGCGGTTCTCGCAGGCGTGCTCCCGACCCCCGCGGTCGCCCTCCTCGCGCAGGACCTCGGAGCCGTCGTCTCGGCGTCCCACAACCCGCCGGAGTACAACGGCGTGAAGCTCTTCGATCGCGAGGGGCGCAAGCTCTCGGACGCGCAGGAGGAGGAGATCGAGGCACTCTTCGACGCGCCGGAGCGAGGCGGCGGGTCGATCGAGGAGCTCGACGGCGCCGCGACGAGCTACCTCCGCCACGTCGTCGAGCGCTTCGGGACCGACCTCACCGGCCTGCGGATCGCGGTCGACTGCGCGAACGGCGCGATGAGCGAGATCGCTCCTGCGGCGTTCGAGGAGCTCGGCGCCGAGGTTGTCGCGATCGGAACGTCCCCGGACGGAGAGAACATCAACGTCGGCTGCGGCGCGACCGACCTCGTCGCGCTGTGCCAGACGGTCGTCGGCACGGATTGCGACCTCGGTGTCGCGTTCGACGGAGACGGCGACCGGCTGCTCGCCGTCGACGATCGTGGCGAGACCGTCGACGGTGACGGGATCCTCGCGATCCTCGCGCCCGCTCTCGGCGTCGATCTTGTTGCAGTCACGGTGATGACGAATCTGGCGTTCCACAACCTCATGGCGGACCACGGCGTCCGTGTCGTGACGACTCCCGTCGGCGACCGCTACGTGCTGGAGGCGCTCCGTCGCGAAGGCGGGCTCCTCGGGGGCGAGCAGTCGGGCCACCTCGCGTGGTTGCGGGACCACGTCACGGGGGACGGGCTCGCGGCCGCGCTTCTCCTCTGCGGAGCGCTCGACGGCCGAGCCCTCCGTGAGGCGGCATCGGTCCTCGAGCCCTATCCGCAGGTCCTGCGGAACGTCCGCGTCACGCGGCGCGAGGTCCCGCAGGGCATCCTCGACGAGGCGCAACGACTGTCAGAGGAGCTCGGCGAGCGCGGGCGCGTCCTCGTCCGCCCGTCGGGGACGGAGCCGGTCGTGCGCGTCCTGTCCGAGGCGGAAAATGCGGAAGATGCAGAGAGAATCTGTGCTAGCATCGCCGCGCTCGTGGAAAGGGAGCTCGGCTGAGCCCGACGGAGGGCGCCGCCGGGCTCTTTCGTGTTTGTCGAACGGTTTCCGAGTTCACTGAGAGCGATGAGCATGTCCACCACAGACGCAGGTGCCGCGAAGCGGCCGCAAGGATTCGCAGCCTGACGCATGTGCGGGATCATCGGATACGTCGGCTCGCGCGAGTGCAAGGCGCTTCTCATCCAGGGGCTCGAGCGCCTCGAGTACCGCGGCTACGACTCCGCCGGGATCGCGCTCCTCGAGCCGGACGGCCTCGACTACGTCCGCGCCGTCGGCGTCCTCGACAACCTGAAGGAGCGCGCCGGGACGAACAGCTCGGCCGCGACGACCGGCCTCGGGCACACGCGCTGGGCGACGCACGGCGCTGTGACCGAGGAGAACGCGCATCCGCTGGCAGGCTGCGACGCCTCGAAGATCTCGATCGTTCTGAACGGCATCGTGGAGAACTACCGCGAGCTGAAGGCGAGCCTGGCCGAGGAAGGCCACACGTTCTCCTCGGAGACCGACGCCGAGACCGTCACCCACCTCGTCGAGCGTCACTACCAAGGCGACCTGGTCGAGGCCGTGCGCCTCGCGTTCGCGGAGCTCGAGGGGCACTTCGCCTTCGTCGTCGTCTCGAGCGAGCACCCGGGGCTCCTCGTCGGCGCGCGCCATCAGGTGCCGCTCGTGGTCGGCATCGGGCGCGACGAGATGTTCCTCGCCTCGAACGCGGCGGCGTTTCTTCGCGAGACGCGAACCGTGCAGTTCCCCGGCGACGGCGAGATCGTCGCCGTCACCTCCGAGGGCGTCTCGTTCCAGCTCGCGGACGGCTCGCCCGTCACCCACGACTCGATGGAGCTCGACTGGGACGACGAGGGCGCCGAGAAGGCCGGGTACGAGACCTTCATGCTCAAGGAGATCTACGAGCAGCCGGACGCCGTCGCCGAGACGATCGGCGACCGCGTGCGTCACGGCACGCTCGTCCTCGAGGGTCTCGGCATGACC
>DASSQE010000075.1:0-2576 GCA_035702645.1 Gaiellaceae bacterium | reverse complement strand
CTGGGGCGTGCCGCTCCAGGAGGTCGCGCGCTCCATCGAGGCGGGAGCCCCACCGCTTGCACGAGAGCGGCCGGACCTCCCGCGACGCGTTCTCGCCGCCGTCGACAACGCGCTCGACCCGGACCCGGCGGCCCGCCCGCGAGCTTCATCGCTGGCCTCGGATCTCCGGCGCGCGGTCGGAGCCGCTGTGCCGCGCGAGGTCGAGCGGAGACGGCGGGCCGAGGTCGTGGCTCCGACGGATCTCGTCGCGCGCGTCGTTCCCGCCCTTCTCGCCGCCGTGACCGCAGGGCTCGGGGCGACGTTCCTGCCCTTCTGGCCGCCGATTCTCGTCGCCGCGATCGTGGCCGCGGCTGCCGCCTCCGCAGCCCTGCGTCCGAGGCTCGGGCTCGCGATCGCACTCGCCGCTCCGGTGCTGCCGTTCGGAAACGAGGCGCGGAGCCTCGCAGTCGTCTACGGCCTGTTCGCGCTCGGCTGGCTCGCGCTCTCCTGGCGAGACGCCCGCTGGGGGCTGCTCTTCGTCGTCGGGCCGCTGCTCGCTCCCCTCGGCGCGCTCGCGCTCGTCCCACTCGCAGTCCAGCCCGCCCGCGGAGCGGCACGGCGCGCCGCACAGGGAGCGACGGCCGTCCTCGCGGCGGTGCTCGTCACCGGCATCTCCTCGGGCAAGCTGCCGCTGAACGGGAAGCCCCTCGAATCACTCGGGATCTCTCCTCTCGACCCGCCGAAGAGCGTCGTCTCCGCTGTCTGGGAGGCGCTCGCCGCTCATCCGATCGTGCCCCTGGGCGCTCTCGTCGTCGCGATCGCCGCCGCGGCGCTGACCTCTGCGCAGGCGCACTCACGCTACGGGGTCGCCGTGGTGGGCGGAGTGCTCACGATCGGGACGATCGCCGCCCGAGCAGGAGTTGCGGCCTGCCTGTTCGTCGCCCTCGTCTGGGCTCTGGCGGCGGTCCGGGCCGCCAGAAGCGGCCGCTAGACTCGGCGCGGAGGGCGTCCTCCGACCCGTATGGGCGTGCTACGGAGCATCGAGTCGAAGATCGAGGGCCTCTTCGAGGGCGTCTTCGGGCGGGCGTTCCGGACGCACGTGCAGCCCATTGAGCTCGCACGGAAACTGGCCAAGGAGATGGACGACCACCGCAACGTCTCGGTCTCCCGCGTGTACGTGCCGAACGAGTACACGATCTATCTCTCGTCGCAGGACCGGCGCCAGTTCGGGGGGTACGAAGGGTCGCTGGTCGGTGAGCTGCAGGAGTACCTGGCCGAACATGCCCGCCGGGAGCAGTATGCGCTGCTCGGCCCGCCGGTGGTGCTCGTGACCACCGACGACGACCTCGCCGTCGGCGAGTTCGGGATCGCCACACGACTCGTCAGCCCGCAGTCCTCGGACGGTGCCGGCGCTGCGCCGACGCCTCCCGAGCGTCCGGCGCACACGATGGTGTACCGGGCGCCCGTCCCCGCGCCCGAGGCGGTCGTGCCCCTCCCGGAGCCGGACTCCGAACCGGAACCGGAGCCGGAGCGCGTGTTCGTGACGTTCTCCGGGCGGGAGCACCCGATCGAGGCCGAACGCGTCGTGCTCGGGCGCTCTCGCGACTGCGAGCTGCGCGTCCCCGACCTCAACGTCTCGCGGCGCCACGCCGAGATCCGCCGCGAGAACGGCGACTACTGGATCGTCGACCTCGGCTCGATGAACGGGACGATCGTGAACGGCAAGCGCGTCGACCGGAAACAGCTCGACGACGGAGACCGGATCACCCTCGGGTCGACCGAGATCTCGTTCGCCCGCTCCGTTCCACGATCGTGACGATCGCGGCGCTCTCGACCGACGAGGCGCTGCTCGTCCTCAAGCTCGCCTTCCTCGTGCTCCTCTACGGGTTCATCGTGCTCGTCGTCCGTTCGGCGACGAAGGACATCGGCGGCGCTCCCCAGGAGAGCATCATCCTCGGAGCGGCCGAGGCGGACGCGCTTCGCGCGCGCCTCCCGGTGCGGCCTGCGCGCTTCGTCGTCGTCGAGGGGCCCGGCTTGGACAGCGGCAGCGTCCTCGAGGTGGCGGAGCCGACGGTGGCCGGGCGTGGCCCGGAGTCGAGCCTCCAGCTCGACGGCGACGACTTCGCGTCCTCTCGGCACGCGCTGATCGCACCCCGCGCGGACGGCGTGTGGGTCGAGGACCTCCGCTCGACGAACGGCACCTTCGTCAACGGCGCTCGCGTGACGACGGAGCGCCGGCTCCAGCCGGGTGACGTGCTTCGCCTCGGTCAGACCGAGCTGAGGCTCGAGCGATGAAGATCGGCCGCGCCTCGTGGCTCACCGACACGGGCCGGAAGCGCCTCCGGAACGAGGACGCCCACGTGTTCGAGCCGCCGCTCTTCGCCATCGCCGACGGCATGGGCGGTGCGAGAGCCGGAGAGGTCGCGGCGGGGCTCGCCGCTGCCGCGCTCAGAGACGGCGGACGCGGCGTCGCCGACGAGGCCGGGCTCGAGGCGATCATCGACGACGCCAACCACCGCGTGTGGGAGCGGTCGGTCGCCGATCCGGAGACCGCGGGCATGGGGACGACGGTCACCGTCGCGGTCGTCGATCCGGCC
>DASSQE010000074.1:0-20529 GCA_035702645.1 Gaiellaceae bacterium | reverse complement strand
CGCGCACGGAGTGCACCGGCGGGAGGTGCTCCGCGACGGTGAACCACCTCGCTCCGGCATCGCCTGAGCCGAAGACCTCACCCGACGTAGCACCGAAGTAGAGCCCCATGCTCGCGCCGCTGCCGTCTCTTCCGAACGCCTGCCTGAGGATCGTCAGGTATGCGTTCTGGGCGGGCAGGCCGTCGCCCCTCGCCGTCCAGGTCTTCCCGGCGTCACGGGTCTCGAACACCCGCACGCGACCCTCGGGCGTGACGCGGTCCAGGTCCGCCGTCAGCGGGATGACGTAGGCGCTGTCGGGATCGTCCGGGTCGATGACGAGCGGGAAACCGAAGTCAGAGGGGAGCCCGGTATCGGTTCCGATGTCGATCCAGCTCTCGCCCGCGTCGTCCGAGCGGTAGATGCCGCCGTGGAACTGCATGAAGAGGCGCTCGGGCTTCTTCGGCGCGCGGTGGACGTTGTGGACGCAGAGCGAGAGCGTGTCCTCGCGGGACTCCTCGGGGATGTAGCGGGGGACGAGCCCCTCGTTCCCGTGCCGCCAGGTCTTGCCCGCGTCGTCGGAGAGCCACATGCCGACTGCCGAGATCCCGATCGCGAGGCGGCTGGGGTCACCGGGCCACGTCGCGATCGAGTTCACGCACATACCCCCGGCCCCCGGTGTCCAATCCGGCCGCGAGGGCTGGTTCCACATGCCCTCGTTGAGCGTCCACGTCGACCCGCCGTCGCGGCTCTCGAAGAGGACCCCCGGCGCCGCCCCGAGATAGAGCAGGTCGTCCTCCTCGCCGGGAACGACGGTCCAGATGCGCTCCAGCGTCGTCTCGCCCTCCGGGAGCGCGAGGCCCTCCGCCTGCTCCCACTCGCCCGACGGGACGTCGGTGAAGAGGAGCTTCGGCCCGTAGAAGGGCGACGTCATCGCGGCGAAGTAGCGGCCGCTCCGCGGGTCGCGGGTCGCGAAGTCCACCGGCTCGCCGGCGAACCCACGCGCGGTGATGTCGAACTGCGCACCCGGCTCGCCCTCGAGGACGAAGAGGCCCTTCTTGGTGCCGACCAGAAGTTCCGTCATCTGAGCTCAGCCTCCTGAGATCGCGGGGAGAACGTGAATCCGATCGTCGGGAGCGAGGACGGTCGCCTCGTCTCCCGTCTCGCGATTCACGAAGACGTTGACGTGCTGCCGAATCCGCCCCTGCTCGTCCAGGATCCAGCCGGTGATCTCCGGGTGCTCGCGTTCGAGCGTCCTCAGCACCTCACCGACCGTCGCGCCCTCGAGCCGAAGCTCCCTGCGTCCGCCGGCGAGCTCGGACAGGGGCGCGCGAAGCCTTACCACCGCCATGGCTCGATCCTATGCATCGGTAGTGGTAAGACGACGAACGCGCGCCGAACTCATCGACACCGTACGCCACCTTTTTTCTTCTCGGGATCGTCAGCGAGCGAACAGGCGGCGGAAGAAGCTCCGTTCGCGACGCGCCTGGCGATCCTGCCTCCGAGCCTCGACCCGCGCCAGGATCTCCGCCATGTATTCCCTGGCTGCGCCGGGACGCTCCGACATGCGGAGGTACCACTCGGGATCTCTAGGTGTCGGATCTTCCTTCATCGTCCTCTCCTCCCTTCGCGGCGAGGATTCGCGCAAGCTTCTCGTCGATCTCCATGAGGATAGTGCCGATTCCCCGGAGAAGCTCCACGACGTCGTCGATGGTGGCTCTCTCCAGGCGTCGTCTGAACACGACGCCATGATCGCCGCGCGCCGATCGGAGCGCCAGATGACGCTTTGAGGCGTGTCCGACACTCCTACGGCTCGAGCTCGACGACGCCGTGCGGGGAGCCGAGCTCGGCGAGCTTGTCGAGAAACGGTTGCGCGGGAAACGCCTCGGGGCCGAGGACGCCGGTGCCCTTCCATGCACCCGATTCGAGCAACTCGAGCGCGACGACGGGGTTGATCGCGGTCTGCCAGACGACGGCCTGGGATCCGTACTCACGCATCGACCATTCGTTGTCGACCACGTGGTAGAGGTAGGTCTTCCGCGGCACGCCGTCCTTCCCGAGCCCAGACACCAGCGTTCCGGCGCACGTCTTTCCGGACATCCGCTCGCCGAGCGTCGCCGGATCGGGGAGCGCCGCCGCGACGACGTCCCGTGGCGCGACCTCGACACCCTTCACCCGGATCGGCTCCTTCGAGTCGAGCCCGAGCGCGTTCAGCGTCTTCAGCACGCCGATGAACTCGTCGCCGAGGCCGTACTTGAAGGTCACGCGGTTGCAGTCGATCCAGCGCGGCACCAGGAGCACCTCCTCGTGCTCGACGTTCACGCACTCGACGGGGCCGATGCCCTCGGGGAAGTCGAAGACCTCGGGCTCCGAGAACGGAGCGGTCGTGAACCAGCCGCGCTCGCGCTCCCAGATCACGGGCGGGTTGAGGCACTCCTCGATAGTCGTCCAGATCGAGAACGTGGGCGCGAAGTCGTAGCCCTCGACCACGAGGTTGGCCCCGTCGCGCACGCCGACCTCGTCGATCTCCGAGAAGAGCTCGTCCGCCGCGTGGCGGGCGAAGACGTCGGCGGCGCCTGGCTCGATCCCGATCCCTACGAGCGCGAGCAGCCCCTTCTCCTCCCAGGCGCCCGCCCGCTCGAACTGGTAGTCGCCGAGCTTGACTCCGGTCTGCTCGTACGGGTTCGTCGGGTGGGGCTCCGACAGCGTCATCGCCATGTCCAGGTAGGTGACGCCGCCGTCGAAGCAGGCGTCGAAGATCGGTACGGCGAAGACGGGGTCGACGGCGTTCAGCACGGCCTCCGCCTTCGTCTCGCCGATCAGGCGAACGACGGCCTCCTTGCTTCGCGCGTCGACGGCGTGCGCGCTGAAGCGACCGTCGTCGAGCCCAGCGAGGATCGCGGCGGGACGGGCGGGATCGTAGTCGGCGAGCGCGCAGTGCTCGAAGAACGAGCGGCGGCTCGCGATCGCAGCGAACGCGGATCCGACACCGCCGGTTCCGACGACGAGGACTCTCACGGCGGGGGTGTTCTACACGAGCAGGCAGTGCAGTGCGCAACCGTGAACGCCGCCTCCCGGTTGTCGCATCCCAGGGCGGGGAGCTACGCTCCTCGCGTTCCCGGATCGGAGGTCGCTCGTGAGCGTATCGGTGACTCAGCACAAGCAGTTCGTCGGGGGCGAGTGGGTCGAGTCGTCCACCGGCGAGACCATCGAGGTCCTGAACCCCGCTACCGGCGAGGCGATCGCCGAGGTACCAGCGTCGAGCGCCGAGGACGTCGCGCGCGCGGTCGAGGCCGCGAAGCGGGCCTGGGCCGAGTGGCGCGAGAAGACCCCGAAGGACCGCATGGAGCTTCTGCTCGCGCTGGCAGACGTCATCGACGAGCACGCCGAGGAGCTCGCTCGCCTCGAGTCCATGAACGTCGGCAAGCCGTGGTGGGTGGCGAAGGACGAGCCCGGGGCGATGTCCGACTGCCTGCGCTTCTTCGCCGGCGCTGCTCGCAATCTCGAGGGAAAGTCCGCTGGCGAGTACGTGGAGGGCTACACGTCGATGATTCGCCGCGAGCCGCTCGGGATCGTGGCCGGGATCTGTCCGTGGAACTACCCGCTGTACATGGCGATCTGGAAGATCGGGCCGGCGCTCGCCGCGGGCAACGTCCAGATCGTGAAGCCGGCGGAGCAGACGCCGCTCACGCTGCTCCGCTTCGCCGAGCTCGCCCAAGACGTGATCCCCGCGGGCGTGCTGCAGGTCGTCACGGGCGACGGGATCCCGGCAGGCGAGGCGCTCGTCAAGAGCCCGGACATCCGACTCGTCTCGCTCACGGGCGACACGGCCACCGGGAAGATCATCGCCAAGAACGCCGCAGATACCGTCAAGCGCCTCCACCTCGAGCTGGGGGGCAAGGCGCCGATGGTCGTCCTCGACGACGCCGATCCAGCGACGGTCGCGGAGTCGATCAAGATCGGCGGCTACTTCAACTCGGGTCAGGACTGCACGGCATCCTCGCGGATCCTGGTCAGCAAGCGGATCTACGACGACGTGATCTCGGAATCGGTCAAGACCGTCGAGGCGATGACGGTCGGCGATCCGGCCACGGACGACGAGATCGAGATGGGCCCGGTCATCTCGGCGGAGCAGCAGGAGCGCGTCCTCGGATTCCTCGAGCGGGCGACTGACGCGAAGGCGACGATCGTCACGGGCGGCGAGGCGCACGGCGACCGGGGCTTCTTTGTCAAGCCGACGATCGTCGCCGACGTCGCCCAGGACGCCGAGATCGTGCAGAACGAGGTGTTCGGGCCGGTCGTGACTGTGCAGCCGTTCGCGTCGGACGACGACGCGATCGCGATGGCGAACGACGTCCGCTACGGGCTCGCGGCGTCGGTCTTCTCCGAGAACGTCGGGCGGGCGATGAAGGTGGCCGCGAAGCTCGACTTCGGCACGGTCTGGATCAACGAGCACCTCTTCCCGCTCACGTCGGAGATGCCGCACGGCGGCTTCAAGGAGTCCGGCTACGGCAAGGACATGTCGCTCTACTCGATGGAGGAGTACACGCGGATCAAGCACGTCGTCGTGAAGCTCGCCGGGTGATGTTGGAAGCTGCGGCACCCGACGTCCGGCTGGAGGACGTCGTCAAGAGGTTCGACAACACGGTCGCTGTGGACCGGGTCTCGGTCGAGGTCCCGCGCGGCTCGTTCTTCGCTCTCCTCGGCCCGTCGGGCTGCGGGAAGACGACGACGCTCCGGATGATCGGAGGCTTCGAGGAGCCCACGTCGGGCCGGATCTTCCTCGGCGACCGCGACGTCGTCGGGCTGCCGCCGTACAAGCGCGACGTCAACACCGTCTTTCAGAGCTACGCGCTGTTCCCGCACATGAGCATCGAGGCGAACGTCGCCTTCGGGCTCGAGCGGAGAGGTCTGAAGAAGGCCGAAGTCAGGTCCCGCGTGAACGAGATGCTCGAGCTCGTCGGGCTCTCGGGCTTCGGGCAGCGGAAGCCGAGACAGCTCTCGGGCGGGCAGCAGCAGCGAGTCGCCCTCGGCCGCGCGCTCGTCAACCACCCGCGCGTCCTGCTCCTCGACGAGCCGCTCGGAGCGCTCGACCTCAAGCTCCGCAAGCAGATGCAGCTCGAGCTGAAGCGGATCCAGAACGAGATCGGGATCACGTTCATCCACGTCACGCACGACCAGGAGGAGGCGATGACCATGGCGGACACGATCGCGGTCATGAACAGCGGTCGCATCGAGCAGCTCGGCCAGCCGGAGCACCTCTACGAGCGTCCGGCGACGGCCTACGTCGCCGGGTTCCTCGGGATCTCGAACCTGCTCGCGGGCACCGTCGAGGGCGCCGATGCGGTTCGGCTCGAGGACGGGACCGTAGTCCGGGCACAGGTGAACGGGCAGTCCGGGGAGGTGGCGGCAGGCGTGCGGCCGGAGAAGATCACGATCGGGGTCGGCGGCGGCGCCAACCAGCTCCCCGGGACGATCGCCGAGACCGCGTACATCGGTGTGGCCACGCAGGTGATCGTTCGGACGGCGGCCGGCACGGTGCACGTCTTCGCGCAGAACATCGACTCCGGGGGTCGCGTGCCGCCGCCGGGGTCGAACGTCGTGTTGAGCTGGAGCCCGGAGTCGACGTTCGTCGTCGACCGGGGAAAGGAGGAGATCGAGTGATGGATTCGCGGATGACGCGTGGCGAGCTCGTTCGGCGTGGTGCGGCCGGCGTGACGTTCCTGTCGCTGCCGGCGTTGCTGGCCGCCTGCGGAGGCGGCGGAGGCGGCAGCTCGAGCAGCGAGCAGCTGAACACGGTCATGAACTTCGCGAACTGGCCGTACTACATCGACACGCCGGCGTCGCTCAAGAAGGCTGGCATTGACAAGCCGACGACGCTCGAGCAGTTCACGAAGAAGACCGGGATCAAGGTCAACTACTACGTGGAGATCAACGACAACGCGGGTTATTTCGCGAAGGTTCAGGGGCGGCTCTCGAGGGGCCAGGGCATCGGCCGCGACATCCTCGTCTCGACCGACAACGACAAGTTCCTCGGCGAGTACATCGACAACAAGTGGGCGCAGAAGCTCGACAAGAGTCTGATCCCGAACATCAAGAACCTCATCCCGGCGCAGCAGCATCCCCCGTTCGACCCGAACCGCGACTACTCGCTCCCGTGGGCCTCCGGCATGGACGGCATCGGCTGGAACGAGAAGGTCAGCGATCCGGTGACCTCCGTCAAGCAGCTCTTCGAGGATCCGAAGCTGAAGGGCAGGGTCGGGGTCTGGAACTCGATGGGAGACACCCTCGGGCTCGTCATCCTCGAGAACGGAGACGATCCTGCCCACGTGACGGACGCCGTCTTCAACCGCGCTATCGCGCGCGTTCAGAAGGCGGTCGACTCGGGGCAGATCCTCAAGTTCTACGGCAACGACTATGTCCCGGTCTTGGAAAAGGGGGACCTCAAGGCAACGATGGCGTGGTCCGGCGACATCACCCTTCTCGCCGACCCGAAGGTCCACTGGGTCGTCCCCACACAGGGCGGGATAATCTGGACCGACAACATGATCATCCCGACGGGGGGCAGCGTTCCGACGGCCTCGACGTACATGAACTTCATGTACGACCCCGAGATCTCCGCCCAGTGGGCGATCGGCGCAAGCTACATCTCATCGGTGACGGGGGTGAAGGCGGAAGCGGTGAAGCTCGATCCGAAGGCGGGGAACGACCAGCTGCTCTTTCCCGACGCAAAGACGCTTTCGCGGATGCACCAGAACGATCCCGCGATGTTCACCAACCCGAAGTACAACAAGAAGTGGCTGGCGGTGCAGGGACAGTAGGCCGCTGACGTGGGCGGGTTCTTCCACCGTCATAGGGGTGTCACGCCCTACCTGCTGCTCGCGCCGGGAATGCTCTGGCTCGCGATCTTCTTCCTGGTGCCGATGGGCTTCCTTGGCTACCAGTCACTCCAGTCGGGTGAGTTCCCGAACTTCCAGTTCACCTGGCAGTTCTCGAACTTCTCGACGGCGCTCTCGGACTACCACCAGCAGCTCATCCGGTCGTTCGTCTATGCGGGGATCGCGACGATCGCGTGCCTCGTGCTCGCGTATCCGCTCGTGTACTGGATCGCCTTCCGGGCCGGGCCGTGGCGCAACCTCTTCCTCCTCTTCATCGTCGCCCCGTTCTTCGTCACCTACCTCGTGCGGACGCTCGCCTGGCTCAACATCCTGGGCGACGAGGGTCCGGTGGTCCGCGTCCTGCGCGACGTCCACGTGCTCGGCCCCGACGGCCGGCTCCTCGCAACGACCTTCGCGGTCGTGTCCGGAATCACCTACAACTTCTTCCCCTTCATGGCCCTGCCGATCTACGTCTCCCTCGAGCAGATGGATGCGCGCCTGCTCGAGGCGGCGAAGGATCTCTACGCGTCCTCGTTTCAGACCTTCCTCCGGGTCACGCTGCCGCTCTCGGCGCCCGGCATCGTCGCTGGGACGTTGCTCACCTTCATCCCCGCGGCGGGCGACTTCATCAATGCCTACTTCCTGGGTACACCGCAGCAGACGATGATCGGCAACGTCATCCAGGCGAAGTTCCTGGACTCGCTCGACTACCCGACCGCGGCCTCGCTCTCCTTCATCCTCATGGGGACGATCATGGTCATGCTGCTCGTCTACGCGCGAGTGGTCGGCACCGAGAAGCTCACCGGATGACGACCCTCGACTCGGTCCTCGCGCCTCCGGTTCGGCCAAGTGCCGTGGCACGCGCATGGCGTTTCGTGAAGCGCAACGCCCTGACGGCCTACGCGCTCCTGATGGTCGGCTACCTGATGCTCCCGATCGCCGTCGTGATCCTGTTCTCGTTCAACCACCCGACGGGCAACTTCAACTACATCTGGAACGAATTCACGTTCGACAACTGGGTCCACTGGAACGGCCCGCTCGGGATCCAGGGCGCGATCCAGACCTCGCTCGAAGTCGCGGCGCTCGCGACGACCGTCGCAACGATCCTCGGCACGCTCATCGCGCTGGCACTCGTCCGGCACCATTTCGTTGGCCGCTCGAGCACGAACCTGATCGTCTTCCTGCCGCTGTCGACGCCCGAGATCGTCCTCGGCGCGTCGCTCCTGACCCTGTTCCTGAACGATCGCAACACGATCCAGCTCGGCTTCTGGACGATCTTCATCGCCCACGTGATGTTCATCATCAGCTTCGTCGTCGTGACCGTGAAGGCGCGCCTGATCGGGTTCGACCGCCACCTCGAGGAGGCCGCGATGGATCTGGGCGCGAACGAGCTCGTCACCTTCCGCAAAGTGACGCTGCCGTTGATCGCGCCCGCCATGCTCGCCGCGGCGCTGCTCGGCTTCGCGCTGTCGATCGACGACTTCGTGATCACGTACCTGAATGCCGGCCCGACGCAGACCTTCCCGATCTACGTCTGGGGGATCGCACGGGTGGCGGTGCCGCCGCAGGTGAACGTCGTCGCGAGCGCGATCTTCCTGATCGCGATCGGCCTCGGCCTAGCGAACGTCTTCTGGCAGTACCGGAGCGCAAAGCAAGCCCAAGGAGAGGCTTGACACCCAGCGGTCCGCACGACCGCTGAACCGTCCGAAGATCCGCGAAACCCCTGATGCTCCTCGCCGCACCGCGGAGAGAAGCTGGCCCGCAGTGGGGCTCTAGGCGATGCCCCGGAGAATCGGAGGTTCAGATGTTCACGTATGTCGGGCTCTTCCGGCTCGCGCCCTTCGCGCGGGAGCAGACGGAGAAGACCCCGCAGTACTTCGAGCAGATCCACAAGATCGTCGAAGCGGAGGGCGGGACCGTGGAGCGCTTCCTCGCGGTCATGGGCCCGTGGGAGTACTTCGGCATCTTCGAGTATCCCGATCTCGAGGCCGCGTTCCGCGTTCTCGGCAAGATCGCGAAGCTCGAGGTCTTCGAGACGGAGACCTTCCCGGCGGAGGACGTGAAGCTCTTCTGGAAGGAGCTCGTCTAGTCAGGACTCGCCTCTGCACGATCCCCGGAAGGCCGCCCCAGAGGCGGCCTTCCTCGTCGAGCCCTTGCTCCACCCAGCCCGACATCCGGATGTAGCCTACGACCCGCATGGCGACTCCCGTTCTCGACGCGACCTCGTACCAGCAGCTCGCGAAGGAGCACCTCTGGATGCACTTCACCCGCATGGGCGGGTACGCGACCGCGGACGTCCCGATCATCGTCCGCGGCGACGGGTGCCACCTCGAGGACGACAAGGGGAAGCGCTACATCGACGCGCTCGCTGGCCTCTTCTCCGTGAACATCGGCTACTCGTTCGGGGAGGAGATCGGCCAAGCGGCGCTCGACCAGATGCGCGAGCTGCCCTTCTACACGAACTGGTCGTACGCGCACCCGCGCGCCATCGAGCTCGCGGCCGAGATCGCGTCGCTCGCGCCCGGCGACCTGAACCGGGTGTTCTTCGTCAACGGCGGCTCGGAGGCGGTCGAGGCGGCGTGGAAGCTCGCGCGCGAGTACTACCTCGCGCGCGGCGAGAAGCGCCTGGCCGGGCTCGTGACGCCCGGCGCCCGCGCGGGTGCGCAGGAGCCGGAGGTCATGCACGACGCGATCGTCGCCGCCGCCCATCCGCAACCGCACAAGTACAAGGCGATCGCGCGCCACATCGCGTACCACGGGACGACGATGGGTGCGCTCTCGATCAACGGCATCCCGTCGCTGCGGTCCCCGTTCGAGCCGCTCGTGCCGGAGGTCCGCCACGTCTCGAATACGAACCGCTACCACCGCCCGCTCGAGGAGACCGAGGAAGAGTTCACCCGCTTCCTGCTCGACGAGCTCGAGCACACGATCCTCGCGATGGGCCCGGAGACGGTGTGCCTCGTGCACATGGAGCCGGTGCAGAACGGCGGCGGCTCGTTCACTCCCCCGGCGGGCTACTGGCAGGGCGTGCGCGAGCTCTGCGACCGCTACGACATCCTCCTCTCGGCCGACGAGGTGATCACCGCTTTCGGCCGGCTGGGCCACTGGTTCGGGTCCGAGCGCTACGACATCCGGCCGGATCTGGTGACGATCGCGAAGGGCTTGTCTTCGTCGTACGGCGCGATCGGCGGCGTGGTCGCGACCGAGCGCGTGATGGAGCCGTTCCTCGAGCGGCGGTCGATGTTCTCGCACGGGATCACGTTCGGCGGCCACCCGGTGCAGTGCGCGATCGCGCTCAAGAACATCGAGATCATGAAGCGCGAACGCATCGTCGAGGGCGTGCTCGAGCGCGAGGACGCCTTCCGGGACACGCTCGCGCAGCTGCTCGACCTGCCGATCGTCGGCGACCTGCGCGGAACGGGGTACTTCTACGCGCTCGAGCTGGTCAAGGACAAGGACACGCGCGAGACCTTCTCGGACGAGGAGTGCGAGAGGCTCCTACGCGGCTTCCTCTCGAACGCGCTCTTCGAGGCGGGAATGATCTGCCGCGCCGACGACCGCGGCGACCCGGTCGTCCAGATCTCGCCGCCGCTCGTCGCCGGCCAGGCGGAGTTCGACGAGATCACCGGCATCCTCGGCGACGTGCTTGCCGAGGCCGGAACGTTGATGCGCTGAACCGGATCTGCGGGCAAGCGGACGTCTTGCGCATCTGATGCATCAATCACTAGAATCTGATGCGTGCCAAGAACGACGATCGACATCGACGCAGCGGTGCTGCGCGAGCTCGACCGGCGCAAGCGCCGTGAGGGCAAGACGCTCGGACGGCTCGTCTCCGAGCTCTTGGCGAGCGCCCTCGCGCGTTCGGACGAGGAGTCGCGTCCGCTCGACTGGGAAAGCAAGCCCATGAACGCGAGGGTCGACCTCGAGGACAAGGAAGCCGTACACCGCGTGCTCGACGACGCCAAGTGAGCGTCACCCTCGACGCCAACGTCCTGCTTTACGCCTCGGACGAGTCGAGCCCCTTCAACCCGCGGGCTAGGGCTCTCCTGAACGACCTCGCCGACGGGCCCGAGCTCGTCTACCTGTTCTGGCCGACGGTGATGGCGTACCTTCGAATCTCGACGCATCCTGCCGTCTTCGGCTCGCCTCTCGCTCCCGACGTGGCGGTTGCGAATGTCGACGGATTGCTCGCCCGGTCCCACGTCCAGACTGCTGGGGAGCAGCCGCGGTTCTGGGAGCGATTCCGGGCTGTGGCCGAGGATGCGGGCGTGCGAGGCAATATCGTCTCCGATGGGCATGTCGTCGCGCTGATGAAGGAGAACGGTGTGAGCGCGATCTGGACGCACGACCGCGACTACCGCCGCTTTCCGGGGATCGACGTCCGCGACCCGTTCTCGGAGTAGCCGCCCGACGACCAAGCCGTGCTACGCGTCGCGTGCGCAGCGGAAGCCGGCGAAGAGCTCGCGGCTCGAGGGGAGCTCGAAGCGGCGGAACGTCGTGCGCGCCACTGCCGGATCCGTGGCCCACGAGCCACCGCGGAGCATGCGGTACTCGTGTCCGAAGTACGCCTCCGAGGCCTCCGTGTCGGGGAAGGCGAGGAAGTCCGGGTACGCCTGGAACGACGACGACGTCCACTCCCACACGTCACCGGCCATCTGCAGGCAGCCCGTGGAGCTCACTCCGCCGCCGAACGAGCCGACCGGCGTGGGCGAGAGACGAGTGCGGCCGAGGTTGGCCTCGTACTCCATCCACTCCTGTCCCCACGGGAACCGCTTCTTCCCGCTGTGCACGTTCCAGCCGGCCGCGCGCTCCCACTCCGCCTCGGTCGGGAGCCGCTTCCCCACGGAGCGCGCGTAGGCCTCTGCCTCGAAGGCGGAGACGTGCTGCACGGGCTCGTCCGGCGGCAGCGGCTCGCGACGCCCGAACCGCGTTCGCTCCCAGCCGCTACCGGTCTTCTCCCAGTAGAGCGGCGCACCGACCTTCTCGGCGGTCCGCCACGCCCAGCCCTGACGGCTCCAGAGCTTTTGCGTGTGGTAGCCGCGGTCTTCGACGAACTCGGCGAATGCCCGGTTCGTGACGGGGGTCCGGTCGATGCGGAACGCCTTCAGCTCCACCTCGTGCGCGGCGAGCTCGTTGTCGTACGCCCACGGCTCGTCGAGCGCGCCGAGCACGAACACGCCTTGCCCGATCGATACCTCGTTGCGAGGGCCGGGCGCCTGCTCGGGTGGATCGAGACGAGGGGGCAGCGGGTACGTCTGGCCGAGAAGCTGCACCGTCTCGAGCATCTTCTCCTGCTGCTCGAGCTCGTGCTGCACGGTGAGCCCGTAGACGAGCTCGTTGCGAAGGAGCGGGTCGGGCACGCTCAGGTCGACCCGGTCGAGATGGGCGAGAACGCGCTCGCGCACGTCGTCCGCGTACGCCCGGACGGACGACGCGGAGAGCGTCGGCAGCTTGGAGACGGTCGAGTCGAAGTGAAACGCGTCGTAGACGTCGGCATGCTTCGCTGCGTCCGGCGGCTCGCCGCCGAGCTTGCGCAGGAGCCAGAGCTCCTCGAAGGAGGCGGCGCTCGCGAGGTCCCAGGCGAGAGAAGCGTGAGTCGGCGATCCGCGCGTGGCGAGGCGTGCCTCGGGCACCGGAGCGAGGAGCGTCTCGGTCTTCTCTCGCGTCCGCTCGAGTCGCTCCCGTAACTCCTCGATCGCGTCCATGGTCGAGACTCTGCCCAAGGGCGCGGCTGTTGCCACCGCCAAACGGGGGACGCGACGCTACCCTGTTCGCTCCATTCGACCAGGGGGTGCCTCCGGCGTGAGCTCGAACGGCGAGGGAGCAGTCGTCGTCGCAAGTGACGTGACGCGGCGATACGGCCAAGGACAGACGTGTGTCGACGCTCTTCGAGGGGTGTCCGTGGAGATGGGCCAGGGACGGCTCACGGCCGTGATGGGCCCGTCGGGCTCGGGCAAGTCGACCCTGATGCACATTCTGGCCGGGCTGGACAAGCCGACGTCCGGGTCCGTCGAGGTCGCCGGCGAAGAGATCACGACGCTCGGCGACAACGACCTCACGAAGCTGCGGCGGGACCACATTGGCTTCGTCTTCCAGTTCTTCAACCTGCTCCCGATGCTCTCGGCCGAGGAGAACATCACGCTGCCCTTGACCATCGCCGGCGAGAAGCCGGACGCGGGCTGGGTCGAGCAGGTGGTGAGCGACGTCGGCCTCACCGACCGTCTCGAGCACCGGCCGGCCGAGCTCTCGGGCGGGCAGCAGCAGCGGGTGGCCATCGCGCGGGCGCTCGTCTCCAAGCCGACCGTCCTCTTCGCGGACGAGCCGACAGGGAACCTCGACTCGACGACGGGTCACGAGATCCTCGAGCTCCTGCGCCAGGCCGTCGACGAGCGGGAGCAGACGATCGTCATGGTCACGCACGATCCGCGCGCCGCGTCGATCGCGGACCGGATCCTCTTCCTCGACGACGGCCTGATCGTGCGCGAGCTGCACGGGGCGAGCTCGCACGAAGTCGTCGCCGCGATGGAGGACATCACCGCGTGACCCGCTTCGCGCTGCGCGGGATCCTCGGCCGCAAGCTGCGAACCGCCCTGACGGCGATCGCGATCGTCCTCGGCGTCGCGATGGTGTGCGGCACGTACGTGCTCACCGATTCGATCACCGCGGCGTTCGATGCGATCTTCGCCTCGACGTACCGGAACACCGACGCCGTCGTCACGGGCAAGCGGGCGTTCTCCGGCAGCCAGAACGGGAGCTCGGCAAGCCCCTCCTTCGACGAGTCCCTGCTTCCGAAGGTCACGGCGCTCCCGGACGTCGCCGCCGCGCTGGGCGGTGTCCAGGGAGACGCTCACCTCATCGGCAAGAACGGGAAGTCGATCGTGTTCGGCGGCGCACCGAACATCGGGTTCAGCGTCGATCCGACACAGCCACGGTTCAACTCGCTCACGCTCGTGAAGGGCTCGTGGCCCGGGCCGGGGCAGCTCGTCGTCGACGAGTCGACCGCGGGGAAGAAGGACCTCCAGGTCGGGCAGACCATCGGCGTCCAGTCGCGGGGGCCCGTCCAGAAGTTCGACATCTCGGGCATCGCGAAATACGGCGCCGTCTCGTCGATCGGCGGCGCGACGCTCGCTGGTTTCGACCTCCGGACGGCACAGCAGCTCTTCGGCAAGACCGGCCAGCTCGATCAGATTCGCATCGCCGCCAAGAGCGGGGTCTCTCCGCAGCAGCTCGTGGCCGAGGTGGCGAAGATCCTGCCCCGCGACACCCAGGTGAAGACCGGCACCGCGCAGGCGACGAGCGACGCGAACGACACGACGGACTTCCTCTCGTTCCTCCAGAAGATCCTGCTCGCGTTCGGGCTCATCGCGCTCTTCGTCGGAGCGTTCGTGATCGCGAACTCCCTCTCGATCACGATCGCCCAGCGCACGCGCGAGTTCGCGACGCTCCGGACGATCGGTGCGTCGCGTGGGCAGGTGATGGTGTCGGTGATCGTCGAGGCGTTCGCCGTCGGGATACTCGCCTCGCTGGTCGGGCTCTTCTTCGGGCTCGGGCTGGCGAAAGGCCTGTTCAAGCTCTTCGACGCCGCAGGGCTCACCCTCCCGAACAACGGGCTCACGACCGAGACGCGAACGGTCGTCGTCTCGCTCGCGCTCGGGATCGGCATCACGGTGCTGGCGAGCGTCTATCCGGCGCTGCGCGCGACGATGGTCCCGCCGATCGCCGCGGTCCGCGAGGGGGCCACGCTCCCCAGCGAGCCGCTCGACGCGATCAGGGGGATCTGGCCCGCGGTCATCGCAACCGCCGTCGGTGTCGTCGGCCTCGCCGCCTCGATCTCGCTCAAGCCCGCGACCACCCTCGTCACCATCGTGCTCGCGGTCGTCTTCCTCGTGATCACCCTGTTCGGGTGCGCGCTCTTCCCGTCCAGGACCGTCGGGGCGCTCGTGTCCTTCGGCCTCGGGTTCGCCTCCCTCCTCTATGGCCTGTTCGGATCCGGTCTCGGGGCGACTCGGGTCCTCCTCTTCATCGGCGTCGGAGTCCTGCTCGTCTTCTTCGGGTTCGCCCGGGTGGCGACTCCGCTCATCCCCGGCCTGTCGTCGTTCATGTCTCCCGTCGCGCGGTGGTCCGTCTTCGGGCTCAACGTCCTGGTCTGGCCGTTCTGGACCTTCCCGTACTGGTGCTTGCGGTACGGCATCTGGGGCCCAGGCCGGGCTTCGAAGAGGGTCATCGCCTTCGTGCCGTTCGTGCTGCTCGGGCCCGTTCTCCTCGTCGTCGGGATCGCCTCGACGCCGTCCTCGATCGGTCTCGCAGTCGTCGGCGGCCTGTACACGGCCATGGTCCTCGTCGTCCTCGTGATGGCGGTCCGAAAGAGGCTGACGAGCTGGGCACCGGAGTGGCCGGCCGACTTCCCGAGCGTCGTCCCGGACCGCTCGACGACCCGGGTCGGCCGCGAGAACGCACGCAGGAACCCACAACGGACGGCGTCGACCGCTGCGGCGCTGATGATCGGCCTCGCGCTCGTGACGCTGGTGGCCACCCTCGCGTCCGGGATCATCAAGCCGTTCAAGGATGCGGTCGATCAGCTCTTCGTCGCGGACTACGCGATCACGGCTCAGAACAACTTCGACCCCATTCCGCCGAGCGCGGCTCGAGCCGCGGCCAAGGTCCCGGGCGTCGTGGCGATTGCGAGCGTCCGAGGCGGGGACGGGGAGATCCTCAGGAACGGCCAGACGACCCTGATCCAGGTCACGGGAGCCGAGCCGCAGACGAGCCGGGTCATCGACATGAAGTGGCAGGACGGGTCACCCACGACGATCGACCACCTCGGGTCGAACGGTGCGGTGATCAGCAAGGCGTACGCCAAGGATCACGATCTCGTCGTAGGGTCGCCGATCGTCGTGCTCACCCCGTCGGGGTCGGTGCTGGCCCTGAAGGTGAAGGGCATCATGGCGCCGCCGACGGGAGGCTCGCCCTTCGGCACGGTGACCATCTCGAGCTCCGCCTTCGACGCGCACTACCAGCAACCCCTCAACCTCTTCACGTTCGTCAAGATGCGCGGCGGCGTCACCGACGCGAACACGAAGGCGCTCGACGATGCCTTGAAGGGCTTCCCGAACGCGAAGGCGCAGACGCGTCAACAGTTCAAGGACAACCAGATCGCCGGGTTCACGACCGTCCTGAACATCATCTACGTGCTCCTCGCCCTGTCCGTCGTCGTCAGCTTCTTCGGAATCGTCAACACGCTCGTCCTCACGGTGTACGAGCGCACGCGCGAGCTCGGGATGCTCCGTGCGATCGGGATGACCCGGCGGCAGGTGAGGCGGATGATCCGCCACGAGAGCGTGATGACGGCTCTGATCGGAGCAGCGCTCGGGATCGTCCTCGGGCTCGTGCTCGGTGGAGTCCTCGCCTTCCGCGTGAAGGAGATCGTCTTCGCGGTGCCGTGGATCCAGCTCGTCGTCTTCACGATCGCCGCGATCGTCGTGGGCATCATCGCCGCGATCCTCCCTGCCAGGCGAGCGGCGAGGCTCGACCCCCTGCAGGCGATCGCGTACGAATAACCGGCGCTAGCCGAGCTCGACGACGCCGTCTGCGGCGAGCGTCGCTATCTCGCCCTCCCCGTAGCCGAGCTCCCGGAGCACCTCCGCCGTGTGCTCGCCGAGGAGCGGCGGAGGCGCCTCGAGCGGCAGTCGCTCGCCGTCGAACGACAGCGGGAGGGCGGGTAGGCGGAGCTCGGGGATCCTCGGGTGAGCGAACGGAGCGAGGAGCCCGAGTGCCGCCGTCTGCTCCGAGGCCGCAACGTCCGCTACGTCTGCGACGGGCGCTGCCGGGACGCCTGCGTGCCGCAACCGCTCCTGCCACTCGGCCGCGTCGCGCTCGCGTAGCCGCTCGGAGAGGATTGCAACGAGCTCGTCCCGGTTTCGGACCCGGTCCGGGTTTCCGCGAAAGCGGACGTCGGAGACGAGCTCCGGGAGCTCGACGACCTCGCAGAGTGCTGCGAACAGGCGGTCGTTCCCGGCGGCGACCATGAGCTCGCCGTCGCGGGCGGGGAGGACCTGGTAGGGCGCGACCATCGGGAAGGCGGTCCCGTCGCGCGAGGGGACGGAGCCGTCTGCGAGATAGCCGACGACGTGGTAGCCGAGGTAGCCGACCGCGGTCTCGTACAGGGACGTGTCGACGACCGCGCCCTCGCCCGTCCGCTCGCGCTCGAGGATCGCCGCCAGGACGCCGAGCGCCGCCCACAGACCTGTCCCCATGTCGACGAGCGAGGAGCCGACGCGCACTCCCGGGCGACCTAACTCCCCCGTGACGCTGATGAGCCCGCCCGCGGCCTGCATCAGCGCGTCGTAGCCCGGTTCCTCGCGAAGCGGCCCGACACGCCCGTAGGCGCCGATCGAGCAGTAGACGAGCCTCGGATTCCGCGCCCGGAGAGCGTCGGCGCCGAGGCCGAGATCGTCTGCAAGCCCGGGACGAAGCCCCTGCAGGAAGACGTCCGCGCGGACGGCGAGCCGCTCGAGCACCTCTCTGCCGCGCTCGTCTCGGAGCGAGATCGCAAGCGAGCGCTTCCCGGCGTTGACCGACAGGAACATCGCGCTCTCGCCGTTCCAGAACGGCGGTCCCCAGGAGCGAGCGTCGTCGCCCGTCCCGGGCCGCTCGACCTTGACGACCTCTGCGCCGAGCGCGGCGAGGATCTCGGCGCAGTACGGCCCAGCGACCGAGGTCGTGACGTCGACGACGCGCATGCCGCGGAGGGGGAGGACGGGCATCGGCGGATCATCGCCGCTGGGTCGAAACCAGGTGCGAGGATGGCGACGTGTTCCAGACGCTCGTCAACGCGGTCTCCGGCGCGTGGTGGTCGTACTTCATCGTCTTCGGCGTCGCGATGGTGGACGCGTTCTTCCCGCTCGTCCCGAGCGAGACCGTTCTCATCACGGCGGGCGTGCTCGCCGGGGCCGGCGATCTCCAGCTCTGGCTCGTGATCCTCGCCGGTGCGGCGGGAGCAGTCGCCGGCGACAACGTCTCTTTCGCGCTCGGGACGTGGGTCGGGGAGCGGACCGTGAAGCGATGGTTCAGCGGCGAGAAAGCGCAGCGCCGGCTCCACTGGGCGGAGCACCAGCTGCTCACGCGCGGGGCGTACATCATCATCGTCGCGCGGTTCATCCCCGGCGGGAGGACGGCGACGACCTTCGCAGCGGGGTACATCCACGCGTTCCCGTGGCGCAAGTTCATCGTCTACGACATCGCCGCAGGCCTCATCTGGGCGACCTACGGCGCGCTCCTCGGCTACGTGGGCGGGAAGACGTTCGAGGCCCATCCGTGGAAGGGCTTCATCGTCGCGTTCGCGGTCGCCTCAGGCATCGCTCTCGTCATCGAGGGAATCCGTCATCTCCGGGCACGGCGCGGCGCCACCGAGTGACGGGGCCAACGATGACCGTCCACGTCACCGGATCCTCCGGCTTCCTCGGAGCCGAGCTCGTGCGGCTCGCCCCCGCCGCGACTGGCGAGCGCGTCGAGATCCGCGACCGCGAGGCCGTCCTCTGCCTCTTCGCCAGCCTTCGGCCGGAGGTCGTGATCCACACCGCCTATCGGCAGGAAGGCCCCGGGGCGTGGGAGATCACGGTCGCCGGAGCCGCGAACGTCGCGGCGGCGGCTCATGAGGTGGGAGCGCGGCTCGTCCAGCTCTCGACCGACGTCGTCTTCAGCGGGCGGAAAGGAGCTCCATACACGGAGGACGACGAGGTCGATCCCGTGAGCGAGTACGGCCGCGCGAAGGCCGAGTCCGAGCGCCGCGTGCTCGAAGCGTGCCCCGGCGCGCTCGTCGTCCGGACGTCGCTCCTCGTCGGCGGGCCGGGGCACCCGCCCTCGAAGCACGAGCTGGCGGCCGGTGACCGAGCGGCGACCTTTTACGAGGACGAGATCCGGTGCCCGACGCAGGTCGGAGACCTCGCGTCGGCACTGCTCGAGCTCGCCTCGCTCAAGGTCTCGGGGGTGCTCCACGTCGCAGGACACGACCGGCTGTCGCGGGCGGAGCTTGCGGAGCTCGTCGTCGGCGGGCCGGTCGCCCGCGGCCCCGCACCTTCGGGACGGCCGCTCGACTGCTCGCTCGACTCCTCGCGTGCGCGCGCTCTGCTGCGGACGAGGCTGCGCGGCGCGCGCGAGATGTTCGCGGCGCCGACAGCCGCGCGGGCGGCGTCGTGAACCGGCTCGCGGACGCAACCAGCCCTTATCTCCTCCAGCATGCGGAGAACCCGGTCGACTGGTACGAGTGGGGCGACGACGCGTTCGGACGCGCGGCCGCGGAGGACAAGCCGCTGCTCGTGTCCGTCGGCTACAGCTCGTGCCACTGGTGCCACGTGATGGCCCATGAGTCGTTCGAGGACCCGGCGACCGCGGCGCTCATGAACGGGCTCTTCGTGAACGTGAAGGTCGATCGCGAGGAGCGCCCCGACGTCGACGCGGTGACGATGGAGGCGACCGTCGGGATGACCGGCTCCGGCGGCTGGCCGACGACGGTCTTCCTCACGCCCGAGGGCAGGCCGTTCTACGCCGGCACCTACTTCCCACCTGACCCGAGGCACGGGCTGCCGTCCTTCCGCGACCTCCTCCACGCGGTCGCCGACGCCTGGCGAGAGCGCAGGAGCGAGATCGAGCAGCAGGCGGAGCGGATCGACGAGACCCTCCGCCGGAGCGCATCCACGCGACCTTCCACTGAGCCGCTGACCGACTCCATCCTCGCGGAGGCGGTGCGCGCCATCGCGCGGACCTTCGAGCCGACCTTCGGAGGCTTCGGGCGTGCGCCCAAGTTCCCGGCGGCGTCGACGATCGAGCTTCTCCTCCGGCGCGCGGACGAGGAGTCGCTCTCGATGGCCACCGCGACGCTCGACGGGATGGCGGCGGGCGGGATGTACGACGTGGTCGGCGGCGGCTTCCACCGGTACTCGGTCGACGACCGCTGGCTCGTGCCGCACTTCGAGAAGATGCTCTACGACAACGCGCTCCTCGCCTCGGCGTACCTCCACGCCTGGGTGGTCACGGGGCGCGAGCGTTACCGCGAGGTCGTCGAGGAGACGCTCGACTACATGCTCCGTGAGCTCCTCCTGCCGAACGGCGGGCTTGCCTCGGCGCAGGACGCGGACACGGGCGGCGTCGAGGGCCTGACGTACACGTGGACGCCGAAGGAAGCGGAGGACGTCGGCCTGCCGCGCGAGCTCCTCGAGCCGTTCGAGGACGGCCGCTTCGTCGTCCGCGGCGAGCTCGGCCCGGAGCTTCGGACGCGCGTGCTCGAAGTGCGCGGTGAGCGCGAGCAGCCCTTCCGCGACGACAAGGCGCTCGCATCCTGGAACGGGCTCGCTCTCGCCGCACTCGCCGAGGCTGCCTACCGGCTCGATCGGCGCGACTGGCTGCACGCCGCACGCGGGATCGGCGAGCTCCTGCTCGGGCCGCTGTCCGACGAGGACGGCCGGCTTCTGCGCTCGATCCGTGACGGACGCCCGAGCGGCGCCGGCTTCCTCGACGACTACGCGAACGCGGCCTTTGGGCTCCTCGAGCTGCACGTCGCGACCGGCGAGCTCCGCTGGCTGCTCGAGGCGCACCGGCTGGCGCTGCTCGCCGTCGAGCTCTTCGCCGACGACGAGCACGGCGGCTTCTTCCTCTCGACGGTCGACGGCGACGCGCGCGT
>DASSQE010000073.1:0-6480 GCA_035702645.1 Gaiellaceae bacterium | reverse complement strand
TGTACTGCCTGATGGCCGTCCGCTGGCAGACCGTCGGGGATCTTGCCGCGTTCATTCGGGGACGCATCGGGACCAGCGCGCTCCGTGTTCCCCGGCGCTGGGATCTCGCGGGCCTCGTCGGCGGGAAGGTGATCTTTCTCGGCTGGGCGATCGTCGTGCCGATGCTCGTGTATCCATGGTGGGCCGTGGTCGCGGCGTATCTCGTCTACTCGATGACCGTGAGCCTGATCATGGCCGTCACGTTCCAGCTCGCGCACTGCGTCGAGGAGGCTGACTTCGCTTCGGCCGACGAGCTCACCACCGAGCGTCGGCTCTGGGCCGTGCACGAGGTCGAGACGACGGTCGACTTCTGCCCGCGCAACAGTGTCCTCAGCTGGATGGTCGGAGGCCTCAACTACCAGATCGAGCACCACTTGTTTCCAAGAGTGCCCCACACTCACTACCCGCATATCGCGAAGATCGTCAAGCGCAACGCGGAGCGACACGGGGTCCGCTATGTCGCGCAGGACTCGTTGCGCGCGGCGCTGTGGTCGCACTTCCGGCACCTGCGCACGATGGGACGGAGCGGAAGGCCCGTCGCGCTCGAGATGGGCTGAGTTGGTGGGCTCGACTGGGATTGCTTCGCACGTTCGAGGGTTGCACGATGCGCCCGGTCGTTGCGACGCAACACGGCCCCCTCTGGATGGCAGCTAGGGTGAATGAGCGCGTTGGCTGTCTTTGAAGCCGTCGAGGCTCGTAACTGCTCTTCGACTGTCCCACCGGCCGAGCGCAGCAGAGAGTTCGCTTGGACTCCCTGTCCTGAACGGATCGAAGGAGCATCACATGCATGCGACCATTCGCCGCTACGACGGTGTGAACGAGAATCGCGCGTCCGAGCTGACCCGCAAAGTCAACGAGACACTGGTCCCGAAACTGGAGAAGCTCTCGGGGTTCGGAGGCTACTACCTGATCGATGCCGGCAGCGGCGTCTTCAGCTCGCTTACTCTCTTCGAGTCGCCCGAGCAGGGCATGGAGTCGACGAAGCTCGTCGCCGCCTGGATCAAGGACGAGAAGCTCGACGCGATGCTCCCCAACGAGCCCAAGATCACGAGCGGCAAGATCGTCGCTCACAGCGACCGCGTTCCAGTCGCCGCGTAGCTCAACCGCATCGCATTTCGATGGAGGGGGTCCGAGAAATCGGGCCCCCATTCGCTTACTGGCTAGTAGCCCTCGACCCGTTTCTTGAGGGCAGCGTTCATTTGCTCGAAGCCGAGTTCGGTCTTGTCGAGCGCGCTCCGTAAGGGGCGTACGAGGATGCCGCTGAACCGCTCTGCCTGTGTAAACCGCGTGCCGCGCTCGCCGAGTGCCTCGAGGCGGAAGATGTGCTCGCCATCGAAGAGGCCTCGCATGAGGAAGTGCCCAAGCCAACGCAGCTCACGTTCGTTCTCCACCTCGAGGACGGTCGGCTTGAAGCTCATCGCCCGCCCGCCTGGGGGCTCGATGCGTACATCGAGTCTGGCACCCTCTTGCAACTCGCCGCTGAGCCGGCGAATGAACGGGTTCCAGTCCGGATATGAGCCGGTGTTTGTCAACGTGGCCCATACCGCGGAGGGCGGGGCGTCGATGTCGACCTCGCGGCGGAGTTCACGCATGCCGCTTTGAGTGTAAGCAGGTCGGATCTCAAAGCCTCGCGCGATCGAGTTCACGAGTCGACACGGTTGAGCCCGCTCCGACCGACGCGTTCCGAAGAGTGTCAAGGCGAGCCCTTGACGATCGGTCGACAGGCACGGGATCATTTTTCGAAGCGTGGACGATTACCAAGTAATCGCCGGCGAGCTGAGTAACCTCGGAGAGCAGCTCCGCGGCATCGAGGAGCGCCTGGCCGAAGTGGAGCGCGTCAACGCTCGGCTCGAGGACGCTGCCTTGACAACGGCGCGTGCCCTGGCCGAGGTCTCCCACCACTGGGACGCGGTGTACGAGGCAATGCGCCGCGAAGAGGAGGAGCCCTTTTCCGGGCGCGACCATGAAGCAGCGAGGGAGCGTCGCGAGGGCGGAGGGGCCACACGGTCGGATCCCTGAGGCTCGCCGCTGCGCCGTAGACGCTCGAGCTCGGCGGCTCAGTGCTCCTGGAGCGCCACAGTGACACCGGCCCAAACGGTCGGTGCTGCCGTTGTGTTTCCAGGGTTCGAGACGGCTGATGTCCCGTGGCGGACGTTCTGGAGCGGGCAGCCAAGGCGGCGAGTGGCGGATGAGGCTCCCGCGGAACCGGATGCAACCTGACCAGGACCTGACCGGGACCTCATCGGGGCTCGCAGATGCTGGAGAGGGCAAAGAAAAACCCCGCCTGAGCGGGGCTTTGTCGGAAGCGGATGAAGGGACTCGAACCCTCGACCTTCTGCATGGCAAGCAGACGCTCTAGCCAACTGAGCTACATCCGCGAGGGGGCCGATTATAGCCGCGTGCTCGCAAGGCCCGGAACGCGGCCCTGGTAGCGTCGCGGGGTGACCGTCGCCGCGACCCTCGTCGCCGAGAAGCTCGATCAGGCCGTCGCGATCCTCCGCGAGCAGCAGGTCGATCTCTGGCTGACGCTCGTCCGCGAGACCTCGCAGACGCACGATCCGAGCCTCGAGCTCGTGGCCGGCACGTACTGCGCGTGGCATGGAGCGTTCCTCGTCTCCGCAACCGGCGAGCGCGTCGCGATCGTCGGACGGTACGACGCACCCAGCGTGCGCGAGCTCGCCGTGTACGACGAGGTCGTCGGCTACGACGAGAGCATCCGACCCGAGCTCCGTGGCGCACTCGAGCGCCTCGATCCCGGATCGATCGCGCTCAACTACTCCGAGAACGACGCGGCCGCGGACGGCCTCACGCACGGTCTGTGGCTGATCCTTCAGGAGACGCTTGCGGGCACGCCCTACGCCGACCGCCTCGTGTCCTCCGAACGGATCGTCGGCGCGCTCCGAGGGAGAAAGTCGACCGGCGAGGTCGACCGCATCCGCGAGGCGATCGCGTCAACCGAGGAGATCTTCGCCGTGGTGACAGGCGCGCTGCGGCCGGGGCTCACCGAGATCGATGTGGCCGATGTCATGCATGCCGAGGTCGAGCGCCGAGGGCTCGGCTATGCCTGGGGCCGCGATCACTGCCCCGCTGTTAACGCGGGGCCGGAGAAGGAGGTCGGACACAGCGGGCCGGGGACGCTCGAGAGCCGTCGCGGCGAGCTCGTCCACATCGACTTCGGGATCTCGCAGAACGGGTATTGCAGCGACCTGCAGCGGGTCTGGTACCTGCTCGACGAAGACGAAACGACCGCTCCGCCCGAGGTCGAGCATGCCTGGGCCGGACTGTGGGCCGCGATCGACGCGGGCGCGGCTGCCCTCCGGCCCGGCGCGATCGGCTGGGAGGTCGACGCGGCCGCCCGTGCGAGTCTCGTCGCCGCCGGCTATCCGGAGCCGATGTACGCCCTCGGGCATCAGCTGGGACGGACCGCGCACGACGGCGGGACGGTCCTCGCACCGAGGTGGGACCGGTACGGAGAGACACCGCTCGGCGTCGTCGAGGAAGGGAACGTGTTCACGCTCGAGTACGGGACGCCCGTTCCCGGCCGCGGCTACATCGGGCTCGAGGAGGACGTCCTCGTCACCGCCGACGGCATCGAGTGGGTGAGCGCGCCACAGCGCGAGCTCTGGCTCGTTTCCTAGCCGCGGCGCCCCTACGACACGGCGCGGTCGAGAGCCTCGTTGACGAGGCTGTCCGCGAGCTCGTTGTGCTCGCGCCGGACCGCCGTGTACGTCACCCGATGGATCCCGTGTGCAAGCCGCGACGCCTCGAGGAAGAGCTCCTGCAGCGTGCGGTTCTTGACCTTGTACTCGCCGCGCATTTGCTTGACGAGGAGCTCGGAGTCGGAGACGACCTCGAGCTCGCTCACTCCGACCTCGACCGCGCGCTCGAGTCCGGCGACGAGCGCCCGATACTCGGCGACGTTGTTGGTCGCCACCCCGATCGTCTCGCCGCGGGCGTCGAGGACCGTGCCGTCATCCGCCTCGAGGACGAAGCCGTAGGCGGCCGGCCCAGGGTTCCCGCGCGAGCCGCCGTCGGTGGAGAGACGCGCCTTCACGCGTCCGCGAGCGGGTAGACGTCGAACGCGGGCTCCTCGTACGGGTGCGCGTCACGAAGCGCGGCGACGACGTCGTCGAGCAGCTCCTCGGACACCACGGTCTCCACGCGGAGCTCGGGGACGTGCGCCTCTCTCCCCCGCTCGCCCACCGCAGGGTCGGACTCATCGCCGCCGAGGAACGTCCCCGTCCCGGCCGTGTACCACGAGCAGCGCTCGTAGTCGCCGATCCGGCCCGCTCCCGCCTCGAAGACGGCCTCCCTCGTGACCTCGAGCGCTTCCGCAGGGACGAACCAGACGAGCTTGACGCGGCCCATCGCGTCTCCCGGCCGCGGCCCGGCTACTCGAGGTTGTCGATCTGCGCGCGCTGGAGGTGCCCCGAGTAGTCGACGTAGACCGACTTCCACTCGGTGAAGACGTCGAGTGCCGCCTGACCCGCCTCCCGGTGGCCGTTGCCCGTCTCCTTGATCCCGCCGAACGGGAGGTGCACCTCGGCGCCGATCGTCCCCGCATTGACGTACGTGATCCCCGCCTGCAGATCCCGGAGCGCGCGGAACGCGCGATTCACGTCCTGCGTGAAGATCGAGGATGAGAGCCCGTAGCGGATCCCGTTGGAGACGCGCACGGCTTCGTCCTCGTCGCGCACCTTGATGAGCGAGAGGGTCGGTCCGAAGATCTCCTCCTGCGCAATCCGCATCTCCGCCTCGACGTTTCCGAAGATCGTCGGGCGGTAGTAGAAGCCCTTCGCGAGGTCGCCCTCGCTCGCGACCTCACCCCCGGTCAGGAGCCTCGCGCCGTCGCCGATCCCCACCTGGGTGTAGGAGTGGATCTTCTCGAGTGCGGCGCCGTTGATCACCGGCCCGACGTCCGTCTCCTCCTCCCAGCCGACGCCGAGGGTGAGGGTCTCCGCCCGCTCGACGAGCTGCTTCTCGAGCGGGCCGTACACGCTCTCGTGGACGATCGCCCGGCTCGCGGCGGTGCAGCGCTGGCCCGAGGTCCCGAAGGCCGACCACAGGATCCCGTCGACGGCGAGGTCGAGATCGGCGTCCTCCATGACGATGATCGCGTTCTTCCCGCCGAGTTCGAGATGGACGTGCTTGAGCCGGTCGGCGGCCGTCTTCAGCACCTCGACGCCGGTGTCCCGCGACCCGGTGAGCGTGATGACCGGGACGTCCGGGTGCCGGACGAGGGCGTCGCCGACCTGGCCGCCTCCGCCGTGGACGATGTTGACGACGCCCTTCGGCACACCCGCCTCGTCGAGGAGCTCGACGAAGCGATGGCCGAGCGCCGGCGTGTCCGTCGCCGGCTTGAACACGATCGTGTCGCCGCAGACGAGCGCGGGCGCGATCTTCCAGGACGGGATCGCGATCGGGAAGTTCCACGGCGTGATGACGCCGACGACGCCGATCGGCATCCGCACCGACATGTTGAACTTGTCGCGGAGCTCGGACGGGGTCGTCTGTCCGAACAGGCGCCGGCCCTCGCCGCCCATGTAGTAGCTCATGTCGATCGCTTCCTGGACGTCGCCGCCCGCCTCCGCGCGCACCTTCCCCATCTCGTGGGTCATGAGCTCGGTCAGCTCGTCCTTGTGCTCGACGAGGAGCTGCGCGAAGCGGAAGAGGATCTCGCCGCGCTTCGGAGCGGGCACGAGACGCCAGTCCTCGTACGCCGCCTTCGCAGCTTCGACCGCGCGCTCGACGTCGTCCGGGCCGGACTTCGGGAAGGTGCCGATCAGCTCGCCGTCCGCCGGGCTCGTCGAGTCGAACGTCTCGCCGGAGGCGGCGTCCACCCACTCGCCGCCGATGAAGTTCTGGAACGTCTTCGTGATCGTGGCCATGCGGCGATTCTACGGACGGGGCGTCGTCTCGTCCGTAGCCGTCGTGGGGCGAGGCCTCCCGGGAATCTCGGAGCGCATCCGACCTAGACTTCTGCCGTCGGCCGAGAGGGGGCGGCACGTGACCGAGCATCGAATCGTCGTGAACGCAGAGGAGCTGTTGGACGCGCTCGCATCGGACGCGTCGGAGATCGAGGTGCGAGGGACGGTTTCGGGGATGCCGATGATCACGCTGAAGCCTGGTGTGACGCTCCGCGGCGGGATGCTCGAGTTCGGCGCGAAGGGTGTCCGGCTGACGTCGGAGAACACGCTCGACGGGGTCACGGTGCGCACCGCCGACGACGAGGTCGCGCTGCTGAACGACACCTCCGTCGAGGATCTCGGAACCCTGACGCTGCGGAACGTGACGACCACCGGTCAGGTGCTGCTGCTCGCCGAGGGCTCGGTGCGCGCCGGGCACGTGGTCGTCGACGGCCTCCACGTGGAGCGGGCGGACGTCCGCGGTCGTGCGGCGCGTCCGCTTGCTTCGGAGTCGAGGCGTTGCTAGGCGGCTTCA
>DASSQE010000072.1:0-3978 GCA_035702645.1 Gaiellaceae bacterium | reverse complement strand
GAGGCGCCGCGCGTCGTCGTCCTCTGCGACCGCCGTCCGTCGATGTCGATCTTCGGCGGCGACTGGCCGTGGCTCGACAAGGGCGAGGCGATCCGGCAGGCGACGCAGGTGATCGGCGACAGCGCGGTCGCCTCCCGCGGGCTCCTCGGCTACTTCGACGAGGCGCACGGGAGCGCGTACTGGCATCCGCCGCGGAGCTCCCACGAGCTCGGCCCGCCCGATCTCGAGCGCCCGTTCGCCGCGCCCGACGACACGCTCGCGCGCAGCCTCGGCCACCTCGTCGCCCAGCGGCGTGACCTCCCGGCCGGGACGTTCGTCTTCGTCGTCTCTGACTTCCTCGTCCAGCCGTCCCGCGACCAGTGGCTGTACGCGCTCGAGCGCCGGTGGGAGATCGTCCCCGTCGTCGTCCAGGATCCCGTGTGGGAGCAGAGCTTTCCCGACGTCGCGGGCGCGGTCGTCCCCTTCGCGGATACCGCGACGGGGCTAGTCGCCCTGGCGCGCGTCTCGGCCGGGGAGGCCGCGCGACGGCGCGATGAGAACGAGCAGCGCTACGCAGATCTCGTCCGCTACCTGCGCGCCCTCGACATGGATCCCGTGCTCGTCTCGTCGCACGACCACCGCGAGATCGCGCTCGCGTTCCTGACCTGGGCCGATCAGCGGCTCTTCACGAGGGGACGGGCGTGAGGCGACGCACGACCCTGGCGACGGTCGGGCTCGTGGTCGTCGGCGCCGCGCTCGCGAGCGGCTGCGGGTCGAGCGACCAGGCGACGCGCCTCCCGGGCGGACACGCAGTCGTCAGCGCGACATCGTTCACGCCGCCGTCACACCTCTTCGCGGAGCCGGTCACGGCGCAGATCGACGTCATCGTCGACCCGCACAAGCTCGATCCCTCGCGGATCCACCTCCACACAGACTTCAAGCCTTACGAGGTGCTGTCCGCGACGCGCGCGCGCCAGAGCCTCGGCGGACTGACGCGCTTCCACTACGTCTTCACGCTCCGCTGCCTCCTCATCGAGTGCATCCCGAAGATCCTCCCGAGCGCCGCCGGGCCGGAGGAGTCGGGGAGGGGCGACCGGCTCACGTTCACGTTCCCGCGAGCGCGAATCCTGTACCACGACCCGACCGGGAAGACGCGCTCGGTGGGCACCGCCGCGTGGCCGACGCTCGAGTCGGTCTCGCGGATCAACGCTTCGAGCATCCCGGAGAACGGCCCGGGAAGCCAGTTCATCTTCAAGACGAGCGTGACGCCGCTGCCGGCGGCGACGTACCGGATCTCACCCACGATGCTCGCGGTGCTGCTCATCGCCCTCGCCTGCCTGCTGCTGACGCTGCCGGCCGTGCTCCTGTACCGCTGGTGGCGCGCGCGGCACCCCGAGGTCGTCGAGGAAGAGACACCAGAGGTGCCGCCGCTCGAAAAGGCGCTCCGCCTCGTCGAGTGGACGGCTGGGCGTGACGTCGTCCCCGAGAAGCGCGAGGCGCTCGAGGTGCTCGCCGCTGAGCTCGACGCCGAGGGGCTGCCGCTCGCGGACAGCGCCCGCCGCGTCGCCTGGTCGCCGCCTCCGCCGCCGCGTCCGGACACCGACGAGCTCGTCGACACGGTGAGGGGGTCGAATGACTCCTCCTCGTGAGAGCGCCGGAGCGATCCCGACGAGCGAGTCCGAACGCCTGCGCCTGCTCGCCACGCGTACCTCTTTCGTCCGCTACGGCCTCCTCGCCGCGCTCCTCTCAACGCTCGTGCTCGCATTCGTCGTTGCGAAGCACGAGGACGTCAGACACGCGCCGCTCGTGCCGCCGGGGACGACCGGGATGCTCGTGCTCGACCTGTCCGCGAGCGTGTACGAGGGCGCCTTCGGCCAGACGATCCAGAAGCTCGCGGACTCCGACGAGCGAGTCGGGGTCGTCGCGTTCTCCGACTCCGCGTACGAGCTCCTCCCGCCCGGGACGCCGGGACGTGAGCTCCTTCCGCTTCTCCGCTACTTCGCGCCGACGTCCGAGACCGGCACCCTCCCGCGGAACCCATGGGAGCAGTTCAGCGCCGGCACGCGGATCTCAGAAGGGCTCCGAGTCGCCGGCGACGTCCTCCGCGAGAGTCACGTGAAGCACGGATCGATCGTGCTCGTGAGCGATCTCGAGATCCTCCCCGACGAGACCGCGCGGCTCGGAGCGATGGCCGCCGACCTCCGCGATGAGGGCATCGGCCTCCGCATCGTCCCGCTCTTCCCGACGCCGGAGAAGCTCAACCGCATCCGGGAGATCCTGGGGCCGTCCGCGATCCTGCGCGGCTCGCAGGCGAACGCGCCGGTGCGCGCGCCCGAGACCCACAGCCTGGCGATCGCCGCCCCGTGGACGTTCCTGCTCGTCGGCGCGCTCCTCGTCGTCCTGCTCGCGGTGAACGAGGGCATGCTCACGCGGCTCGAGGTGGCCCGGTGAGCTGGCGGAAGTGGGGGATCCGCGTGGCAGCGGTCCTCGCGGTGCCGGTCGCGATCGTGCTCGTCCTCGTCGCGGTCGACGTCCTGCGCGCGCCCGGACAGCTCCAGGGGGACGATCTCCGTTTCCAGATCCGGCCGCACCGCCAGGCGGGGCTGTGGGACGACCTCAGCTACCTGCCGGGCGATCCCGCAGTGCATCTCCTCGGCCTCGGGGACGACATCGCATACCGCCGGACGCTCGCTGACTTCGTGCGCGTGCGGCCCGGGAAGGTGCAGATCTTCGGGCCCGTCCTCGAGAACCTCTTCGGCAAGGTGCAGTACGAGCTCGCGGCGGGAAGCGCGAACGATCCCGATCCGGTGAGGCGCTCGATCCTCCTGAACCTGGCCGGAGCGACCACGCTCGCGAACTTCACGTCCGATCCGACCGAGAACGGGAACAACCTCCGCAAGGCGATCGCCGACTTCCGCACCGCGATCGACCTCGACTCGACGAACACGGACGCCAAGGTGAACCTCGAGCTGGCGCTGCGGAACGCGAAGGCGGCGAACATCCCCGGCACGGGCCCGGACTCGGGCGCCTCGCAGGGCAAGGTCTCGGGCCAGGGCCGCTCGGGGACCGGCTACTGAGTCCGTGCACGTCACGTTCCTCACACCACTCGGCAGTGCCTTCGCGCTCACTGCGCTCGTGCTGGTCGCCGTGTGGCTCGTGCGTGTGCGGGACCTGCGGAGGGTACGCGCGGCGCTCGGGCTCGAGGAGCCGTCGCTCCGCACGCTCCTCGTTCCCGTCGTCGCGCTCGCCGCCGTCCCGTGCCTGCTCGGAGTCGCCGCCACGCAGCCTGTGATCGAGACGAACCGGACGATGCCCGAGCGCACCGACGCGCAGGCGTTCGTGGTGATGGACATCTCGCGCTCGATGCTCGCCTCGAAGAGCCCTGGCTCCGCGGATCGGCTCGATCGCGCCCGACACATCGCCGAAAAGGTCGCAGACGAGCTCCCAGACCTGCCGATCGGGCTCGCGGGATTCACCGACCGCGTCCTGCCGTACCTCTTTCCGACGACCGACCGGCGCGTGATCGACGCCACGCTCGAGGATGCCGTCGACATCGAGCAGCCGCCGCCGTCCGACGTCTACACCAACGAGGCCACGAATCTCAACGCGCTCGCGTCCGTGGCGCAGCTCAACTACTTCACCCCGGCGGCGAAGAAGCGCGTCGTCATCGTCATGACCGACGGCGAGAGCCAGCCGGTCGAGAGCTCCCTCGGGCCGCCGTTCCAGAAGCCTCCGCGCGTCGAGACGATCTACGTGAAGATCGGCGACGGCGGCGAGCGCATCTACACGGGCGGGATCCCCGAGGCTGCCTACAAGCCGAGCTCGCAGGCGGGAGCCGATCTCGCCCGCGCAGCGTCGCTCACGGGCGGCAAGGTCTTCGACGAGAGCCAGGTCGGCCAGATCGTCGGGGCAGTGCGCAACGCGATCGGTCAGGGACCGACGGTGCAGAAGCGCCACGAGGGCGGCCGTCGCCCGCTGATGCCGTACATCACGGCGCTC
>DASSQE010000071.1:0-16848 GCA_035702645.1 Gaiellaceae bacterium | reverse complement strand
CGGTGTCCCCGTAGTTCTTGAGGGCGGGGACCTCCGTCCGGCAGATGGCACGGCCCTGGGAATGGGTGCAGCGCGGATGGAACGCACATCCCGGCGGCAGCGTGATGAGGCTCGGCGGCTGACCGGGGATCGGCTCCAGCCATTCCTGGTCCGCGTCGAGTCGGGCGAGGCTGTTCATCAGGCCGATCGTGTACGGGTGCCGCGGGGAGTTGAAGATCGTGTAGACGTCGCCGAGCTCGACGACCCGGCCCGCGTACATCACGATCACCCGGTCCGCGAGCTCCGCGATGAGCCCCAGATCGTGCGTGATCAGAATCGTCGCGGCGTTCGTCTCCTCCTGGGCGGTGCGCATCACCTCGACGATCTGGGCCTGGATCGTGACGTCGAGCGCCGTCGTCGGCTCGTCGGCGATGAGGATGGCCGGGTCGTTCGCGATCGCCATCGCGATCATCGCGCGTTGGCGCATCCCGCCGGAGAACTCGTGCGGGTACTGATCGAACCGCCTCGCAGCCGACGGAACGCCGACCACCTCGAGGAGGTGGACGGTACGGTCGTGGGCATCCTTGTCGCTCGTCCCGGGCCGGTGGGTCTTCACCGCCTCGGCGATCTGGAAGCCGATCGTGAGGACGGGGTTCAGCGACGTCATCGGGTCCTGGAAGATCATGGCGACCTCGCCGCCGCGGATCTCCTGGAGCCGCTTCTTGGACATCGTCAGCAGGTCCTCGCCTTTGTACAGCGCCTCCCCGCTCACGACCCGACCCGGCGGCATGGGAATCAACCGGAGCATGGTCATCACCGACACGCTCTTCCCGGACCCCGACTCGCCGACGACACCGAGCGTCTCCCCCGCGCTCAGGTCGTAGGTGACGCCCGTGACCGCGTGGACGACACCGTCCTCGGTGCCGAACTCGACGGTCAGGTCTTTGATCGAGAGGACCGGCTCGGCCAAGTCAGGCACGGACCCTTCGCTGGGTCGGATCGAGGGCATCGCGGAGGCCGTCTCCGATGAAGTTCACGCAGAGGGCGATGAGCACGATCATGAGCCCAGGGAAGGTCACGAGCCACCACGTGTCGAAGCCGTTCGTCTCGCCGTCGGCGATGAGGCTGCCGAGCGCGGGGTGCGGGGGCTGGATCCCGAAGCCGAGGAAGGAGAGAGCCGCCTCGGTCAGGATCGCGAGCGCCACGACGAGCGTCATGGTCACCGCGATCGGGCCGACGCAGTTCGGGAGGATGTGTCTGAAGATGATGCGCCGGTCGCTCGCGCCCGCCGCCTTCGCCGCCTCGACGAACTCCTTCTCACGCAGCGACAGGAAGAGGCCGCGCACGATGCGCGCGAGACCCGTCCAGAAGAGGAACGCGAGGATGAGCGCGACCTTCATCGGCTGGGTGAGGGTGATCGGCCCGAACTGCGAGTCGCTCTGGCCGAGGTACTTGGCCGCAACGAGCAGGACGGCGAGGCCGGGCAGCGTGAGGATGAGGTCGGTGAAGCGCATCAGCAGGTTGTCGGTCTGGCCGCCGTAGTACCCGGCGACGGACCCGAGAGCCGTCCCGATGACGGTCGAGAGGAGCGCGACGACCATCGCGACCCAGAGGGACGTCCGGATGCCGTAGATGACGCGGCTCAGGTAGTCGCGGCCGAGCAGGTCGGTTCCGAAGATGTGGCCGCCCTTGAACGTCGGCGGGTGCGTGATGAGCAAAAAGTTCTGGACGTCGTAGCCGTACGGCGCGACCCAGCTCGCGAAGATCGCGACGAACGCGAACGCCGAGAGGACGACGAGGCTCGCAACGGCGAGCTTGTGGCGGAAGAAACGCATCCGCGCGTACGCCCACTGGCTCCGCGCCTTGATCTCCACGCCGCTCTCGTACGAGAGATCGGCGGCGGTGCCCATCGTCGCAGGCCCCGGGTCGATGGTGGCAATCGGGCTCTCTGCGATCGGGATCTGCTCAGTCATAGCGGACTCGCGGGTCGAGGTAGCCGTAAGCGACGTCGGCGATCAGGTTGAAGACGATCACCATAACTGCGGTGACCATGAGCCAGGCCATCACCGGGTACGGATCTCCCAGGTTTAAGGCATTGATGAAGTAGAGCCCCATGCCGTCGAGGCCGAAGACCGTCTCGGTGACCACCACCCCGCCGAGCAGTGCGCCGAAGTTGAGCGCGACGAGCGTGACGAGCGGGATGAGCGCGTTGCGGAACGCATGGCCCATCGTCACACGGGCCTCGGGGAGCCCCTTCGCGCGCGCCGTGCGCACGTAGTCGGAGTTGACGACCTCGAGCATCGAAGCGCGCATGTACCGGGAGTAGGTCGCGATGCTGGCGACCATGAGGACCATGATCGGGAGCGCGAGGTGCCACATCCGGTCGATCACGAAGTGGATCCCGGTGCCCGGGTTCACGGAGCTCAGGCTCGTGACGGGAAAGATGCGATGCCCCGTCGTCTCGTAGACCTTCACGACGAGCACCTGCAGCATCAACGCCAGCCAGAAGACGGGCGTCGCCAACCCGATGAAGCTGAACGTGGTCGCGGTGTAGTCGAAGGCGCTGTACTGACGTAACGCCGAGTACACCCCGATGCCGACCGCCACGAGCACCGCGAGCATCTCGGCGATGAACACGAGCTGGATGGTGTGGCCCATCGCGCGAAGGAGATCCGGGAGGATCTTCTGGTTCCCGTTGACGGTCGTGCCGAACTGGTTCGTGAAGACGTCCTTCACCCAGTACGCGTACTGCACCGGCAGTGAGTCGTTGAGGTGCTTGCGCTGCTCGATGTTGCGGATCGTCTCCTGCGAGATACCGGGCTGCATCTTCAGGTAGCCGAGCGGGTCGCCGGACACCGAGACGAAGCCGAACACGATCATGCTCGCCGCGATCAGCACGACGATGCTGTACAGGAGCCGGCGCACGATGTAGGTCAGCATGGGCCTCGACCTTCCATCTTAGAAGGATGCGCTTCGGAAAGGGAATCCCGCCCCCGCTCGAGAGCGGGGGCGGGATTCGAGAGTGCAGGCGTCAAGCCACGCACTCGGAGTTCATCCCTTACGACACCGTCCAGGCCTGGGCGTTCCAGGTGGAGCCCTGCTGGGTCGGGTTCAGGATCGGGCCCTTGACGTTCTTGTTGTTGATCAAGAACAGCGGGGCGACGAACATCGGGATGGATGCGACGTCCGGAACCATCAGCTGCTCGGCGTGGTTCAGGAGCCCGGCCCGAACGGTCGGGTTCGGCGTGAACTGCGCCTTCTTGAAGAGGTCGGACGACTTCTTGTTGCAGTAGTTCATGTAGTTCTGGTCCCCACCGCAGCCGTACAGCGTGAAGTTGGTGGAGGTGCTGGCCGGGCCAGCGACCCAGTTGAACATGAACAGGTCCCAGTCGCCGGACGGGAGCACCTGCCCGAAGACGGTGGCCGAGGGGCCGAACCGGGGCACGAGCTCGATGCCGACGGACTTGAGCTGCTTCTGGATGATCTCGAACGTCAGTGCGCGGAGCTGGTTACCGCTCGTGGTCGTGAAGCGGAAGCTCAGCTTGCCGACGCCCGGGCAGCTCCAGATGGCGTTGTTCGAGGCCGATGGCGTGCTCGGCCCACCCGTGCAGCCGTTCTTCTTCAGCAGCGAGATGACTGCCTTCTGGCTGAACTTGTAGACCGCGTAGTTCGGCTTGTAGTACTTCTCGAACGTCTTGTACTGGTTGGACTGGAGAACCGGCAGGTCCTTCGCCGACCCGACGATGCCGGGCGCGACGTACAGGGCCTGGCGGATCTGCGCGCGGTTCATGCCAAGGATGAGAGCCTGGCGGACGTACTGCTTCTTGAGCGCCGGGGCGCCCTTCGGTCCGAACTGCATGTCCACGTGCGCCCACTGGTAGCCGGCGCCGTTCTGGACGTTGAACTTCGAGTTCTTCCGGATGTCGTTGATCTGGATCTGGGGCTGCGGCTCGGTGACCTGGATCTCACCGGACTGCAGCGCCTGGAAGATCGACGGGGTCGACGGGATGTACCGGAAGACGACCTTGTCGAGCTTCGCAGGAGGGCCGGCCGTGTACGCCGTGTTCTTCACGAGCGTCAGCTGGGTGCCCTTCTGCCAGCTCTGGAACTTGAACGGGCCGCTCGAGATGGGCACCGAGTTGTCCCAGATGTGGTTGAAGTCCTTGCCCGCGATCGCGTGCGCGGGAACGATCGAGTTCCCGACCAGCGCGTCCCAGGCAGCGTACGCCTTGCCCTTCTTCCACGTGACGGTGACGGCCTTGCCCTTCACCTTCACCGACTGGATGTCCTGCCACCCGTCCCGCGACGTGATGTCGTAGTTCGGGTTCATGATCGTCTTGTAGGTGGCGAGGAAGTCCGCACCCGTGATCGGCTGACCGTCGGACCACTTCGCGTTCTTCTTGTACGAGAAGGTCACGGTGAGCGGGTTGTTCTTGATGATCTTCGGGTACGCCGTGAACAGGAGCGGCACGAGGTTCGCGTGGTTGTCGTAGATCAGGCCACCGGCCAGGACCGGGTTGATGGCCTCGGCCGTCGTGTACGAGTTCCCCGCGGTGAGAAACGTGTTGAGGATCGCCGGCTCCTGGTCGTTGCCGATGACCACTGTGCCGGCCGACGCCTGCGACGACTTCGCCGACGCAGCCGGGCCGATCACGAGCCCCGCGACGAGCACTACCGCACCCGCCAGGAGCAAGATCGAGCGTTTACGCATGTAGTCCCTCCATCCGAATGACCTTCCTGCGGAACCTCACCACGGCCCGCGTCCCGAGAAGCCCGTTCTCATCGTGTGCAGCCCTTTTCGGACGCACGCGAGCCACTCGAGAGTCCCTGTCGTCGCCATGGTCAAGGTGCAGGATCATACTCTGTGACGACGCGAATCCATTTTCGTTAGAAGGGAGTTTCGAGTGCCGTTTCCGAGGAAGGGATCGACCCGCGACAACGCCGATTTCATCATGGCGACCGAGGACGCGGGGCGCCTCGCGGACGAAGTGGGAGCGCTCGTCGAGAGCGCGGTCGGCGTCTCCTGGTACGGAACGTACGGGAACCAGTCCGACGGCGCGGCGCTCGCGCTCTGCCGCCTGCGCCGGGCGCACGCGGGTCTTCGCGGCGGCACCGAGGAGGGCGATGCGGCGGTCCGGAGAGCGCTCGAGCAGACGAGCCCGGAGGCGGTCGTCTGGATCGCGAGCCGCGCGATCTCGTACCTCGACGAGAGCGGGTTCCCCGAGGCCGTCGAGGCCTGGTTCCCTGAGCAGGACCCCGCTCCGCCCGAGGCTTAAGAAACGAGACTCAGCGGTCGCGTCGCCAGAGGAGCAGCGCGAGCGGGAGGAACGCCGCTGCGGCGAGGAAGGGCGCGAACGCGATGTGGCGCAGGCGGTCGCCGCGGTCGACGGTCGGCCCGCTTCCGGCGAGGCCCTCGACGGTGGCCGTCGCGGCGCCGACCTGGCTCTCCGAAAACACCTTCGCTCCGAGCGCCGAGGCGAAGCGGTCGAGCGTCTTCCGGGCGGTCGGGTCGGAGCGGTAGGCAGGGTCCGGAAGGCGGCCCTGGAACACGCGCTCGTTCGGCCTCCACACCTGGACGAACGTGGTCTCTATCCCGGGCGGTCTGCGGAAGATCGACGTGATGTGCGGGTTGGTCTGCGGCAGGCTCTCGCCGTCCGTCAGGACGACGAGGAGCCTTCTCCGCGCAGACGGTGAGAAGAACCCCTGTGTCGCGACCGCGCCGAGCGTGTCGAGCCTCGTGACCCGCGAGAGGAGCTGCTCCACGGGCGGCGGGCGCTCAATCCCGACCGCCTGGCTGAGCGTTGCCCTGAACACGTTCTCGTTCGAGCTCGGGAAGAGGTACGGGAGCGTGCGGTCGGTGATCGACGCGAGGCCGGACGGAATCGTCGGCAGCGCGTTCCGCATGCGAAGTGCATCCGTCTTCGCCCGCTCGAGCCGTGTTGCCCCGCCCGGCCGCCTGCGCGCGAGCATCGACTTCGACGTGTCGAGGACGAAGAGGGCCTCCGCGTCGGTTCGCACGCGAACCGTCTCCCGGAACTGGAGCACGGGCTGCGACGCGGCGAGCCCGAGGAGGAGCCCGATGAGCACGATGGCCGCGACTGGTAGGACGTATGTGCGGCTCGACGGGTCGTCGAGGCCGATGGCGGCCCTCGTCCGGCTCCCGCGCTTCCGCACGAAGTAGAGCGCGGCCAGCGGCACGACGGCGACGAGCGCGACGAGCGCTGCGAGCGGTGTCAGGAAGACGAGATGCACGACGGGCCGGCTCGGATCGCTCGCTCTAGAAGCCGCTTCCGGCGTCGCCGGCGCCCGCGCCCTTGGACCCCTTCCCGCCGGGAGCCGGGTTCGCGCCGCCGCCGCTCTCCGAGAGCCCCGTCGCTTTGCCGAGCGCGAGCGTCAGCTCGAGGTTGTACTTGGCGTCGTCGTTCGACGGGTCGAACGTGATCGACTGGCCGAAGCGCTGGCTCGCGGCGACGATGAGCTTCGCGCGGTTCGTGAAGTCCCCGAGCGCGTCGGAGTAGGCGATGGCGCCGAGGAGGTTCGCCGCATCGGAGCGCCGGAGCGGATCGGAGCCGTGCTCGACGATGTCGGTGAGCCGCACGGTCGCGTCGTTTCGATAGACGACGAGCGAGGGGTCCGAGATGACCGGCCTCTCGACGTGCGCGAGCCTGAAGGACTGCAGCGCCCGCCGGTAGGCGATGTCGTCTTCGATGCCGAGGAGTGACCGGGTGATGCGAGCGGGGAGGAACGTCCGCGGAGACCAGAGATCGCCCTGAGGCGCCGCCCGGTAGGTCACGTCGTCGGAGCGCATCGTGCTCCGCCAGCTCGCGGCGTCGAGACCGAGGAGCACGAGCACGACGCCGGCCACGAAGCAGGCGGCGATCGCGAGAAGGGTCCGGTAGCGCCTCACGTCGTCCTCCAGCCCGCGCCGCGCGGCAATGCGAGCCGCCCCGCGTAGCGCTCGTGCACGGCGAGCGCGACGAGCAGGAGCACGCCTGCGAGCAGCAGCCCGAGCGGCGTCCGACCGCGCAGGACGGACTCGACCTTCGGCACTCCTCCCTGGCTCGGCTGCACGCCGTTCACGAACGCGCCCGGGCCGAGGATCTTCTGGAACAGCGTGACGCCGTCGCTCGACGGCGAGAGCGGAACGACCTTGAGCTGCGTCGACGACCGGCTGATGTGCGAGAGCACCTGCCCGAGCTCGTCGTAGTCGGTCGGCGCCGTCTGCAGGTCGCTCGCGAGGAGGATCGATCCGTTCTGGATGTGATCCCTGACAAGCAGGCGCTGCGCGAGCTGGAGCGCGGCCGAGATGAGGGTGCCGGCGGTGAAGTTCGTGTTCCACGGGTTCGGCGGGAGGCGCCCGTCCGGGGTCGGCGTGAGGAGGCGGAGGAAGGCCCGGAGCTCGCTCGCGGGCGTGCGCGGCGGGAGGAGCTCGTACGGGATGTCGGAGAAGACGACGAGCCCGATCGGCGTCTGCGCACGGATCAGCTTCGCGATCAGCTGACGCATCACGCGGTAGTCCTGATCGGTGATGCTGAGCGAGAGGTCGAGAACGACGATCGTGCTCGCGCCGCCCCGGACGAGCCCCGTCCGCTGCTGATCGAGCCCGCGCGCGGTCGTGACCCCCGCGGCGAGGAACGCCACGGCAGCGACGGCGAGCACGAGCGAGACGGCGTGGGTCCGCAGCACGATCCGCCGCAGCGGGGAGACGTCGCCGCTCGGGATCGACCTGCGCCTAAACGGGCTGGGCATCCGCCTCCCTCGCTCGGGCTTCGGCTTCCTGAGCGTCAGCCTCCGCGGCATGGGCTCTCACGCTCGAGGCGAGCGCCTTCATCTCCTCGTGGGCCGGGTCCTCCTCGGACCACGCGAGCCGTCTGGCGTTCCGCTCGACCGCGGGGTCGCCGCCCCAGGTCGCGACCTCGTCGGCGACGAGCTCGAGCGCGCGGCGGCGCTCTGCGATGCCCTCCTGAGCATCGAATCCGAGCGGCGCCTCGAGCAGCGCAAGCGCTTGCTCGAGCGGTGCCAGGCGCGGAGCGGGCGGAGGCGGCGGCGCAGGCGGCGGCGGGAGACGCCGCGGCCGAGCGCGGTAGGCGAGCACCCCGCCCGCGGCGATGAGAGCGACCCCGCCGAGGAGGAAGAGGACGACGAGCCAGCCCGGCGAGACGCGGTACGTCACCGCCGGCAGGGAGACGTAGTCGGCCCGCCACGGCGCTGCGAGCGTGTCCCGTTCGGTGGGCGAGCTCGACGAGTCGAGCCGCGAGTGGAGCACCAGCGCGGGCCACGGAGCATCGATCGAGAGGCGCTCGGTGGTGTCTCCCGCGGGCCGCTCGTACACCACCCGGGCCGGCTTGAACTGGTAGCGGATCGCCCCGTTCGTCGGTGCGCAGCGGATTCCGAGGCAGCGGAGGACGTAGGTCGTACGGAGGTACGTCACCGGGCCTGCGGTCTCCCGCTGGACGACCGGCGTCCCCGTCTTGATCCACGGCTCGAACGACGCCACCACGTGCATGTCCTCCGGCCGGTACTGCGTCCGGTCGAAGGTCACCTCGACGTTCGCCGTCACCGTGTCGCCGAAGAGCGCGGCGCGTGGGGTCAGCGCAGCGGTCGCCTGGATCGGCTGACCGCCGGCTGCGCTCGACGAGCTTCCCGTTCCGCCGCCGAGCCCGATGACGAGGACGACGACCAGCGCGGTCGCAGCCGCCACGCCGCCGAGCACGACGCCCGTGAAGACGCGGGGGGAGAGCTTCATCTCATGCCCTCACCAGCCGGCGCACACGGCGCAGATCGGTCCACTCGAGGAACGACGCCAGGACGGCCGCCGGATCGGAGGAGGACACCAGGACCGGGTCGATGTCGAGGTCGCGGAGCGTCTCCAGAAAGGATCCGAGCCGCTCCTCGTTCGCCTCCCTGCGCGCCGCCGCCTCCTTGCGCCTCAGCCGAACGGGCGACATCCGCCCCGTCCTGGCGTCCCGGAGCGGCACGACGATCCCGTCCACATCCGGGAAGCTCTGCTCCCAGGTCGGGTCCTGGATGATCACCGGCACGACGTCCCAGCGGTGCTCGAACGCCCGGAGCCAGACATCGTCCCGCGGTGGCGTGAGATAGTCGGAGAGGAGGAAGAGGAAGGTACCCGCGGTGATCGCGCGCGGGTACTCAGCCAGGTGGGTGAACGATCGCTCGAGCCAGTCCGATGGTCCGCCGTACTCGGGTGATATGAGCCGCTCGTCCCGGAGCTCGAGAAGCTTCCGTTCGCCCTTCGGCGGTCGCCAGTGCGCATCGCCGTCTGCAAAGTCGAGGTAGCCGACGTATCCCGCCGCGGCGCCCGAGCTCGCGAGGATGATCTCGATCGCCGCCCGCGTTGCGCCCGGCTTGTCGAGCCACGGGAGCGGCGGCGCGAAGTAGCCCATCTCGGGGCGGCGGTCGCAGACGATCATCACCTTCGGCGCCTCCTCGGCGAAGCGCTCGCGGACGATGAACTCGTCCGTCCCGCGCGCGGTCGAGAGTCGCGCCGACGCACCCCAGTCGATCGCGTCCATGTCGTCGCCGGGGACGTACGGCCTCGTTCCCGCGATGTCCGTCCCGGCTCCCCGGTGCAGGCTCCGGAGCGTCCCGAACGAGAGCCCGACGACGCGGCCGCGCGGGACGAGCGGAAACGTCAGCCGCGCAGTGCTCACGGCCGGTGCGCCTCCCCGCTACGCGGACCGCGGGCCGTCGAAGAGGGGGTCTTCCTCCGAGCCGGGTCGCGGCGCGATTGCGAGGCAGCTCTGGTGGAACTCCTCGATCGCCTCGGACCAGCCCGACGCGCGGGCGCGGGCGACGAAGCTCGGGGTGAAGACCACTCGGTGCGCGAGCACCGGGACGAAGAGCCGCTCGACGTCCTCGGGGACGACGTAGCTGCGGCCGTCGAGGAGCGCCCACGCGCGCGCGGCGCGCTCGAGCGCGAGGCTACCGCGCACCGAGCTGCCGATCACGACCGACTCGTGCTCCCGTGTGGAGCGGACGAGCTCGACGACCCAGCGATGGAGGACGCCGTCGACGTAGATGTGCTGCGTCGCGTCGCGCAGCGTGTGGACGTCGTCGAGGCCGATGACCGGCGCGAGCTTCTCGAGCGGGTGGACGAAGCGCTGCTGCTCGAGGATCTTCACCTCGTCGTCGACGCCGGGGTAGCCGAGCGCCGCACGGAGGAAGAAGCGATCGAGCTGAGCCTCGGGGAGCGGGAACGTCCCCTCGTACTCGATCGGGTTCTCGGTCGCGAGCAGGAGGAACGGCGACGGAAGCTCACGCGTGATGCCGTCGACCGTGACCTGGTGCTCGGCCATCGCCTCGAGGAGCGCGGACTGCGTCTTCGGCGTCGCGCGGTTGATCTCGTCCACGAGGATCACGTTCGCGAAGATCGGGCCGTGCCGGAACACGAAGTCCCGCGACTTCTGGTCGAAGATGGAGAGGCCGGTGACGTCGGTCGGCTGCAGGTCCGGAGTGCACTGGATGCGGTTCGGCGTCGCGCCCTCGATGCTCCCCGCGATCGCGCGCGCGAGCACGGTCTTCGCAGTTCCCGGAACGTCCTCGAGCAGCACGTGGCCGCCGCACATGAGCGCGGTCAGGACGAGCTTGATCTCGTCGCGCTTCCCGTAGACGACGGTTTCGATGTTGTCGAGGAAGACCCGCGAGATCTCCGTCGCGCGCGCGGCGCGCTCGTGCGCTCCCTCGCCGTCGACGACGACCGGCTCCACCGGCGGGATGGTATCGAGGCTCGTGTCGCGGATCGGGGTCGCCATCGGGTCCAGGTGCAGCCGCTTAGGTACTTCTACGCCGTCGGCCCTTGCTTGTTAGTGATCCGTGAACAGGAAGCTCAGACGAGCGCCTCGGCCCCGGCGACGACCTCGAGGATCTCCTGCGTGATCTCGGCCTGGCGTGCACGGTTCATCTGCAGCGTGAGCGAGTCGATCAGCTCGCCCGCGTTCTTCGACGCGTTCCGCATCGCCGTCATCTGTGCCCCCTGAAAGGACGCGGCGGACTCGAGCAGCGCGCGGTAGATCTGCGTCTCGAGGTAGACGGGGAGCAGCCGCTCCATGATCTCCTCGGGCTCGGGCTCGAAGATGAAGTCGCCGCGGAGCGCATCGTCGCGCCGCTCCTCCTCGTCGGTCTCGAGGACGTCGGGCGAGATCGGGAGCACGTCCTGCTCGGTGACCCGCTGCGTGAGGGGCGAGACGTAGGTGTTGTAGACGAGGGTCACGCGGTCGACCTCCCGCTCGGTGAAGAGCTGGGAGACCCGGTGGGCGATCGCCTGTGCGTCCGCGTAGGTCGGCTGGTCGGCGAAGTCGGTGTACGCGCCCGAGAGCTCGCGGCGACGGAAGGCGAGCGTCGAGCGCCCTTTCTTCCCCACCGCGACCCAGCGGACGGTCTTACCCTCCGCCTGGAGCGTGCGCTCGAGCGCGAACGAGCGCCGGAGGATCTGGGCGTTGAACGCGCCGGCAAGGCCACGGTCGCCCGTCAGCGGCACGAGCGCCACGCTCTCGATCTCCTCGCGCTGCTCGAGGAGCGGCAGCCGGACCGAGGATGCGGCCCGCCCCACGCCCGCGATCAGCTCGTTCATCGTCTCCGCGTACGGCCGCAGCGCAGTGATCCGCTGCTCCGCGCGGCGGAGCTTCGCGGCCGCGACGAGCTCGAGCGCGCGGGTGATCTTGCGCGTGTTCCGGACGGAGCGGATCCGGCGCTTGAAATCCTGGACGGAAGCCATCGCGTTGCGGCAGGGTCGCTACCCCGCGAGCCCCTTCTCCTCCTCGACGTTGAAGCCGTTCACGAACTTCTCGAGCTCGGCGTCGAGCTTCGCGGTCGTGTCGTCGTCCAGGTCGTTCGACTCGCGGATCGCCTTCAGGATCGAGCCCTCCGTCCGCAGGTGCTCGCGGAGCTCGTCGTGGAAGCGCGGGACCTGCGATACGGGGACCGTGTCGAGGTAGCCCTGCGCGCCGGCGTGGATCGCGGTCACCTGCTCCTCGAGGGGCCACGGCTGGTACTGCGGCTGGTTGAGCGTCGCGACCATCCGCTCGCCGCGCGCGAGCGCCTGCTGCGTGGCGGCGTCGAGCTCGGAGCCGAACTGCGCGAACGCCTCGAGCTCGCGGTACTGCGCGAGGTCGAGCCGGAGTCGTCCCGCCACCTTGCGCATCGCTCGCGTCTGGGCGTTCCCGCCGACGCGGGAGACCGAGATGCCGACGTTGATCGCCGGCCGCACGCCCGAGAAGAAGAGGCTCGACTCGAGGTAGATCTGGCCGTCGGTGATCGAGATGACGTTCGTCGGGATGTAGGCCGACACGTCGTTCGCCTGGGTCTCGATGATCGGGAGCGCGGTGAGCGATCCCGCCTGGAGGTCGTCGGAGAGCTTGCACGCGCGCTCGAGGAGCCGCGAGTGGAGATAGAAGACGTCGCCCGGGAACGCCTCCCGGCCGGGGGGCCGCCGGAGCAGCAGCGAGAGCTGGCGGTAGGCGTCCGCGTGCTTCGAGAGGTCGTCGTAGACGCACAGCGCATGCCTGCCGCCGTACAGGAAGTACTCGCCCATCGCGCACCCGGCGAACGGCGCCATCCACTTGATCGGCGCGGCCTCCTGGGCGGGTGCCGAGACGACGATCGTGTGCTCCATCGCCCCCGCGTCGCGAAGGCGCTCGACCACCTGCGCCACCGTCGAGCCCTTCTGCCCGACCGCGACGTAGATGCAGACCACGTCGCCGCCTCGCTGGTTGATGATCGAGTCGATCCCGAGCGCCGTCTTCCCGGTCGAGCGGTCGCCGATGATGAGCTGGCGCTGGCCGCGGCCGATCGGCGTCATCGAGTCGATCGCCTTCACGCCCGTCGCGAGCGACTGCGACACGCCCTGGCGCTGGATCACGCCCGGCGCCTTGAACTCGAGCGGTCGGCGCTCCGTGGCCTCGATCGGCCCGAGGCCGTCGAGCGGATCTCCGAGCGGGTCGACGACCCGGCCGAGCAGTCCCTCTCCGACCGGGACGCTCATGACCTCGCCCGTGCGGCGGACGGGCTCGCCCTCCTTCACGTGCTGCCACTCGCCGAAGAGGGCGACGCCGACGTTGTCCTCCTCGAGGTTGAAGGCGATCCCTGTCACGCCGTGCTCGAGCTCGAGCCGCTCGAGCGCGACGCAGTTCTCGAGCCCATGAACGCGGGCGATGCCGTCGCCGACCTGGAGGACCGTGCCGACCTCGCTCAGGTCGGTCTCCACGTCGAACTCGCGGATGCGGTCCTTGAGGATCGCGGTGATCTCTTCGGGCCTCAGTTTCACGGTGCGTCTCCTTCGTCTCTCAATGCGTGGTGGCAAGTTCGTGTCGGAGGCGCTCGAGCCGGCCGCGGACGCTGCCGTCCACGCGGAACGAGCCGACCTGGAGGACGATGCCTCCGATGAGGTCGGGGTCGACCGAGCGAGTCGCCTCGACCGTGCGCCCGGATGCCTGCTCGATCGTGTCGACGATCGACGTCGCCTCGGCGTCCGAGAGCTCGTGCGCCGTCTGCAGCTCGAGCGTGAGGCGGTTCTGGGCGCGGGCCACGAGCGCGTCGAGCTCCTCGCGGATCTGGACGATCTCCCCCGGGCGGCCCTTCTCCGCGACGAGCCGGAGGAAGTTGCGGACGAGCTCGTCCGCGCCGGCGGTGATCTCCTCGAGGACGGCGGACTTCCCGGCAGGCTCGACCTCGGGGTTGCGGAGGAACGCCCGCAGCTCGGGCACCTGCTCAAGCGCGTCGGCGAGGGCGCCGAGATCGGCCGCGACCTCGTTCAGCCTCCCCTCCTCCAGCGCCGCCTCGAAGAGGGCGCGCGCGTACATGCGCTGCGCGACAGCCATGTGCTCAGTCGGCCGCCTCGAGAGCGGAGAAATCGAGCTCGGAGATCGCCTCGTCGATGAGCCGGCGCTGGTCCTCGGCGTCGAGGATCTTGCCGGTCACGCGGGACGTCGCCTCGAGCGTGAGGTCGGCGATCTCGGAGCGGATCTGGTCGAGGGACCGCTTCGTCTCCGACTCGATCTGGCGGCGCGTCTCCTCGAGCCTCCGCTGCCGGTCGGCCTCCGCCTCTTCCTTCACCCGCGCGACCTGCGCGTCCGCGACCTTGCGCGCGTCCGCGAGGATCTCGGCCGCCTCGCCCTTCGCCTCCGCGATCAGCGCCCGGTGCTGCTCGAGCAGCTCCCGCGCCTCCTCGCGCGCCTTGTCCGCCTCCTCGACCGCGTTCAGGATCCGCTCGCGCCGCTCGTCGATCGTGCGCTGGATCGGGCCGAACGCGAAACGCTTGAGGACGAAGAACGTGATCGCGAACGCGACCAGCGTCCAGATCATGAGGCCGGGGACGACCTCGATCAGGCCGGATGCGAGCACGTGCGGCACCTCAGATGAGCACGTAGGCGAGCAGCCCGCCGATGAGGCCGTAGAAGACGACCGCCTCGGTGAGAGCGAAGCCGAGCCACTGGATCCCCTGCAGCTCGCCCCGCAGCTCGGGCTGACGGGCGACTGCCTGGATCATCGAGCCGAAGATGTTGCCGATGCCGACGCCGGCACCGAGGGCACCGAGGCCGATGCCGAGCGCCAGCGCGATCGCCTTTCCGGCGTCGGCGCCGTCACTGGCCGCGGCGAGGAAGAAGGTCGACGAGAGCATGGTGCGGGTCCCTCCTTGGACTTAGTGGTCGGGCTCGATGGCCGAGCCGATGTAGATGGCGGACAGGGCGGCGAAGATGTAGGCCTGGATCGAGACGACGATAACGACCTCGAAGAGATAGAACACGGCCGCCGCGGGCACGGCGACGACGGCGAGGAAGGCGTTGCCGAGCACGATGATGAGCCCGACGAAGGTCAGGATCAGCATGTGGCCGGCCAGCATGTTCGCGTACAGACGGACGGAAAGGCTGATCAGGCGCATGAACTGGCCGAGGATCTCGAGCGGGACGATGAGCGGGAGCATCACCTTCGGGACGTCCGGGATCCAGCTCAGGAAGTAGCCGACGGCGCCGTTCGCGCGAATGCCTTCCACGTGCGTGAAGACGAACGTCATCAGCGCGAGCGCGAGGGTCACGGACAGCGTCGACGTCGCCGCGAAGATCGCGAGCGTCGGCAGCTGCACGCCGAAGATCGTCACCTTCTCGTCCGAGAGCGGCAACGGGACGAACCCGAGCATGTTCACGGTCCAGATGAAGACCATCAGCGACGCGACGTACGGGAACCAGCGCGAGATGGCGTGCGTCGGGAGCCCCTGCTCGGCGACCTGGACCTGCGCGACCTCGTAGATCGTCTCGCCGAGTGCCTGCCGCTTGGTGGGCTCGCGCCCGACCTTGACGCGCATGAACACGATCCCGATCAGGCACGAGCAGAGCGCGCCGAGGAGCAGGTACGCGACCGCCTTGTTGATCGAGAGGTCGAGCGGGCCGATGTGGATCGGGATCCAGTCGTGGAGCTCCCACTCGTCCGAGATGAAGGCGCCCTTGTCCTGGCTCGTCGTCGAGTCGGAGGACGCCGCCAGCGCCAGCGAGGGCGTGGCCAGAGCCAACCCGAACAGGATCACGAGCGCACGCTTCACTTGGTCTCCCCGCCGAAGTAGGTCGCGAGCCCGACCGCGAGCTCGGTCGTGAAGGCGACCGCGTACAGGATCGCGGCCGAGAGGCCGACCGCCTCGTTCGAGATCGTCACCGCGACGAGCGGGATGCCGACGAGGAGCGAGCGCGAGGTCGTCCCGATCCCGCGGACGCTCGCAGCGGCCAGATTCTCGGGATCGCCGGAGAGGCGCGCGAGCGCGGCCGCGAAGATCTCCGCTCCCAGCCACAGGACCGCCGCGAGGGCCCAGCCCGAGAGCGGCCAACCGGCGATCGCGAACACGGGGAGCGCAAAGGCGATGATCGTGCCACCGGCCACGGTCGGGGCGAGCCGGCTCGGAACTGCGCGCGGGGTCGAGAAGATGCCCGTGCTCAAAGCTCGGCCTTCGAGTAGACGACGTACACGACGAGGACCGCGAGCGGGATCCCGGCGACGGCGCCGATCAGGAGCCCGATCGTCCAGGAGCCGAGCGCCCAGCCGACGAGCGCACCGAGGAACATCGCCGCGCCGAGTGTGCCGAGGAGGAGCCCGGAGGCCGTCGCGAGGGAATGCGGAGAGGAGGCCGCTGCCGGCGTCATCGGCGGGGAGCATACCAGTGAGCTTGTAACAGTCTTTCTCGGCTCCAGAAGCCGAAAATCATGGATGTTCGTCACATGCCTTCAGCGGCTGCGAGGTCGTCGGCTCGACGCCCGCGCGTGCAGCGGGTACGCCGCCGAATCCGGGATCCGACCGTCCCGATCAGTAGTTGCCCCCGTTGTGCGCCGAGCTGCGTGGATCCACTCTCGGGGAGTTCGACGAAGGGAGGCATCCCATGACCTCCATCCTGATCACGGCGTCGCTGTTGGAGATCGGCCTGGTCGTCCTCGCAGCCATCATCTTCCTCGCCATGGTCGTCACGGCCCTGGCCGTGGTGGTCTGGTCCGTCGCCGGCCTCATCTCGGCGACGCATCAGTACCCGACTCCGCACCGCTAGAGGCTTGATGCGGAATTGGCGCGCCGTCATCCGGCCCGTGCGAATTTCGCATCGAGCCTCTAGTCGACGGCGCCTCGACACCACTCGACGCATCGAGGCGCCGGGTGGAGTCGGCGCGCGCCCCTCCGAGCTCAGCAGATCCGCGACAGAGGGTCGCCGACGGACGCGGACTTGCCGCGGCCGCCGGAGCCGTCAGGCCGTCTTGCGGGCGGTGCTCGGCGCTGCCTCTTCGCGCTCCCGCTTGCGGATGCGCGGGTTCGCGAGCTTCACGATCTCGAGCAGGTAGACGACGAAGATCGAGAACGCGATCGCGAAGAACGCGATGGCGAGGA
>DASSQE010000070.1:0-32306 GCA_035702645.1 Gaiellaceae bacterium | reverse complement strand
GTCATGTTCGCGCCCGATGAACCCGATCAGATCAGGTACGAGGGTCACGAGACGTTTGCGATCAGCGAGAACAGCAACAGCCGCAACTTCACGACGACCAGGACCTCGCACGTACGCGTGAAAGGAACAGACGGCACGTTCCTCACCGTCGGCGAGGTCGCTCACCTCACGATCAGCCCGAACGGCGTCACCGTCTCATTCGACAAGCCAACGTTCATCTGCTCCTGAAGAAACGCCGGGCGCCGACAGGTCGCAGGTCGAGGCGATGATTCACGGAGTGACGCGTGTCCGTTCGATCGAGCAACTAGTCTGAATTCTGCGCGCCCAAACGGCCGATCATCGTCCGGTCGAGGCAGCGTCGGCGGTCAGGTCGCATCTAGGGACCTGTTCCCTCAGGGCACCGATGAGTTCCGCAGGACGGGGCGGTCTGAACCACGACCGCTCGGTTCGAACACGAGGTGCGCAAGATGCTCGTGAATGGGTCTCTCGCGCTCGGCGGGCGCCCGGGATCCCGGCGACGCGATGCATGAATCCGTCGCCGAGCGGTCATCATCCACGGAGGAAGGAGACCAAGAAATGGCTACCGACACGATGATCACCTGCCTGTGGTTCGACCACGGCGAAGCCCGAAACGCGGCGGAGTTCTACGCCTCCGTCTTCCCCGACAGTCAGGTCGGCGCCGTCCACAAGGCACCGTCGGACTTCCCCGGCGGCGAGGAAGGCACCGAGCTGACCGTCGAGTTCAGCGTGCTCGGCCAGAAGTTCGTCGGCCTCAACGGCGGCCCCACCTTCACGCCGAACGAAGCGGTCAGCTTCATGGTGGTGACGGAGGATCAGGCCGAGACTGACCGCTACTGGAACGCGATCGTCGACAACGGCGGCGAGGAGAGCGCGTGCGGCTGGTGCAAGGACCGGTGGGGCTTCTCCTGGCAGATCACTCCGCGCGTCTTGCTCGATGCCACCACGAGCCCTGACACCGCAGCGGCCAAACGCGCCTTCGACGCGATGATGCCCATGGGGAAGATCGATGTCGCCACGATCGAGGCGGCCCTCAGAGGGGAGACGGTCGACGCGTAAGCTGACCGGCGGCTGCTAACGGCTGCGCGTGACGTCGAGGGCGCGCGGCTCGCACCGCGCGCCATCGCCGCCGTCGAGCGAACCGACGCCGAGTTCTTCGCCGACGTCCCGACCGCCGAGGCACTCCCCTTGCTCCGCCGCCCGGCCGACGGCGAGCTGAGGATCGCTGCTCGGCTTCACACATCAGAGCACGCTCCCGAACTTGTGACAAGCGGCGCAAGACGGGCTACGATCCACCTGCTTCGAGTCGAGATCGAGAGGAGGACACGATGTCCGAGCCCTTCATCTTCATCGGCACCCATCGACTCAAAGAGGGCAGGCTCGACGCGGCCCGCGAAATGAACCAGTGGCTTTGCGAGCTCGTCGAGTCGAACGAGCCTCGCCTGATCGCCTTCAACGCTTATGCCAACGAGGAAGGCACCGAGATCGCCGTCGTGCAGGTCCATCCGGACGCCGAGTCGATGCTCTTCCACATGGAGCTACTCAGCAAGCACATCACCGGCGCCTACGAAGACGAAGGACCTCTCGCCGAGACCACGAGCATCCAGCTTTACGGAGACCCAGGCGAGAGCGCGCTCGAGATGATCGAGCAGTTCAACCCCGGACTCCCGCTGATCGTCAAGCCGCATGGGCTCGGGGGCTTCACCCGCTCGGCTGCGCCAGAAACGGCTGAGGCGTCGTAGCGAACTCAGGCAGAAGGTAGCCCCTCTCAAGCGAGGTCTGTCGCGACGGTCCGCGCAGCCGGTCCCCGCACGAGGCGCACGCAACCGCCTTCTCGGACGAATTCAGCTGCGCAGACGTCGGAGACGGCAGCGCTCGCGGATGACGCAAGGGATCGCGAGCGCGCCCACGGTCGGAAGAGCGTCAAGGGGGAGTTTCCGCTCTTTGTTGGCGAAGTCGGCGACGAGATCGGCGCCGGTGCGATAGTGCTTGCGCACGTCGTGGTCGTCGACGGCCTCTTCTCTCAGGCGGCCCTCCCCGATCGCGGCGTCGACCGCGGCGGCCGCGGCGTCGGCGAGGCGGAAGAGCGGTTGTCCGTCGATCTCACAGAGGACGCGGCCAGCGACCTCGACGCGCGGATTCGGCCGGATTACCTGCAGGTCGAGGACGAGCCCGCCGGGCTCGAGTGCGCCGATCATGTTGCGCAGGACGTGCACGACGTCCTCGGGCTCCACTCATCAGAGCGACCAGGAGAAGACGACGAGGTCGACCGAGTGCGGTTCGATCTCGATCTCCTTGCCCGAGGCGACTCGGTAGCTGACTCGGTCAGCCAAAGTCGCCGGCAGGAAGCCGCGCGCTCGCTCGACTGCTTCGGCGTCGGGGTCGAGCGCGAGAACGCTTGCAGCATCGGCGGCGATCCCGAGCGTCAGCCGCCCGTCGCCGCAGCCCAGTTCGAGCACCCGCTGGTCTCGGAAGTCGGCTAGGCGGCGCAGCGCAGCGAGGTGCTCGCCCTCTGGGTCGAGGGCGCTGGTTACGCGTGCGCTCAAGCGCGCGGCTTGTATGCCTTGAGGGTGGTGCCGCGGGCGCCGAACTTCTGCGCCTTGCGGCGCGTGTCCTCGAACTTCGAGCGCGCGTAGGTGTCGACCAGCTGACCGGTCTCGATTCGCTCGAACCCGTGGCGCTCCAGGAGCTTGGCGTACGCTGCTTCCAGCAGCGCCCCGGCTATTCAGCCGGTCCAGAGGTCGATGTTGCGGCGGCCCTCGGCGCTAACTGGGTTCTGGATCGTCACGTCGGCGATCTGCAGCCGACCCCCAAGAACGAGGACGCGATGAAGCTCGGAGAAGACGGCGTCCTTGTCGGGGATCAGGTCGATCACGCCATTCGAGATGACGACGTCGACGCTCTCGTCTTCGAACGGCAGCCGTTCGGCCTCGCCTTCGACGAACTCGACGTTCGCAACACCCATCTCGGTTGCGGCGGCGCGCGCTTTCGCGAGCATCGCCGCTGTCATGTCGATCCCGGTCACGTGACCCCGCTCGCCGACCATCTGTGCGGCGATGAGCGAGTCGGTGCCGGCGCCCGAGCCGAGGTCGAGCACGCGCTCGCCGGCTCGGAGCCGACCGAGCTGCCACGGGTTGGCGACGCCTGCGAACGATTCGACCGCCGACTCGGGCACGTTCGCGAGCTCGGCCGGGTAGTCGAGGTCCTCGGCCCACGCGCGCCCGGTCGGGAAGATGAAGTCCTGCTCGGGCTGCTCGGAGACAGAGGCGTACGTCTTCTTGATCTCGCTCTTGAGGAGCTCGAGATCGATGTCGACGTCGACTGCCATCCGTGCATCCTCTCAGGAACTGAGGATGGTTGCGCCGTTTCGCCGGAGCTAAGGCAGCGGGTCTGGCTGACTGAGGGTCGCACGGTCGCGTTCCCGGAGGGAGGCGATCTGCGCATGGATTCGTTCCGCGCAGGGTAGGCTGCCCTTCCGTTCCCAGATCGTGAGAGCGCGCTCGAGCTCTTCGCGCGCCTCGTCGATCCGTCCCCTGCGCTCGAGCACGGTGGCGAGGTCCTCGTGCGTGGACGCCTGCCACGACACGGCATCCGTCCTCGTCTCCGCGGTGGCGACAGCCGTGCGCGCCAGCGCCTCCGCCTGCTGTAGCTCGCCTCGCTCGGCCAGCAGGAGCGCCTCGGCCGCGGCGGCCATGACCCGAACACCGGAACCGGGCGACGGGACGGTTCGAGCCTCTTCGAGGAGCCGCTCGGGCCTCGTCGAAGCGACCGAGATAGCAGAGCTCGCGTGCAAGACTCCCTTTGGCCGTGGCCGCCGCGACGGCGAACCGAGCGATGAGCTCGAGCGCCGCGGCTCGATGCCGGCACGCCCTCGCGCAGATCGCCACGCGCCGAGGCTAGAGCATCGACGCCCGCTCGCCTAAACGAGGGCGCCCCCGCCGCGGCGGGTGCTGTCGACGGCGACGAGACGCAGTTCGCTCGTGTACCGGGCGCCTTGGTGTTCGAGCCAGCACTGATCTGGCTCGGGGAGCATCTCGCTGAAGCGGACGGTTGCATGGGGGTTAGCGGCGGCCGCGCGAGCGAGCATGCGGTGGAGATTGCGGGTCAGGGCGGGGCTCTGGAAGTCGACGTACACCGGTTTCGCCTCGCCTTCGACGAGACAGAAGACACGTCTCGGGAGCCCGTACCCGCGCGCCCATGCACCTATGTCCGATGCGTGGACCGGTCGCTCCGCGGCTCGGGTGCGCCAGCTCGCCCGTCGCAAGACGGTGCGGCCGACGGTAAGCCTGGGGCCGATTCCCGGAAACGGCTCGAACGTGGTCATCGCGGTGATGAACATCGGCAGGAAGAACAGATCGGCCAGCGGCGCTCGGAACGAGCCGTCGGAGCGAACGACCTCCTGGCCGCGGACGGTGAGGTCGGCGATCGGCATCGAGTTGACGCCGATGTGAATGGGGGCGATTCCCTGCCCGACCAGGTGGATGTCGTCGGGGTCGTACGCGTCCGGGATGTTGCGCGACGTCACTCGTATGCTCGGGTTGCGAGTCAGGGTCAGCGCCAGCGTCGGATGCCCGACATCGGCGTGCCAGATAGCGCGGAAGCGGTCGGGGTCCGGAAAACGGGTCGAAAACAGGCTTTGGGTGAGCGGGTTGCCGGGATGGAAGTCGCCGACGACTGCGAGAAAATCGCCGCGATCGATCGCAGCGAGATCGGCTGCCGCGATCTGTACATCCGCGCTCTGGAACACGGAGAGGGGCCAGGCCGGGCCATGGTCGGCGAAGACGGCCTCCGCCCGACGGGCGATCGTCGCATCGTCGCCAGCCAGCAACGCCGAGCAGCGGTCCTGCAACTCCGTCTGCTCGCCGGCGAGCAGACGCGGCAGTTGCCAGAGGGCGTCCAGCGCGCGGTCGAACTGCGCCTCGAGCAGCCCATTCCCGACGGTCTCAGCGAGGATGTCCTGGGCGTGCGCAAAGACCCGCCCGCACCACCAGCGCGACGCTTCGAAGAGCACCGGCAGCGACCCCGCCAGCTCTGAGACCACCGCCGGGCCGAGATGAACGTCGAGGCCGCGCATGCAGTCCAGGTACAGTGGCGTCCGCCCTCCTTCAGCGGCCTCCTCGCTTCGGACCGGGGGCGCGCCGGTCAATCGCTCGAACGTCTCGTCGAACGCGTCGAGCGCGACGAGTAACTCCTCGCAGCTCGCCGCCCGGGCGACCGCAGTACGCGCGTGCTCCAAGCGGTCGAGCGCGCGCAACCCACGCTGGTCGCCGAGCGCGTCGAGCTGCTCGCGCAGCTCGACGTCGGGTCGCCGGTTGAGCGGCACTACGGCGGGCGAGCGGATCGCCTGCGCGAGCGCCTCCAGACACCAGCTCTCGAAATGCACCTCGCGCTCGGCGATCAGCCCGCGTGAGCACACCGCCACCGCCGGCCCCTCGTCGCGGATCGTCCCCCACGCCAGCCCTCCGAAGAAGCCAACCGTGTCGTTCTTGGAGCAGTAGCGCTGCCAATATCCGGCCACCACGCCGTCGCGCTGGCGGCGCTTGCTGCCGGCTTCTGCGCCACGGCCGGCGATCTTGGCGACCGCCGTCCGGTAGGCCGAGCGGTTCTGCCAGATCACCGCCTCCCCGAACGCCGCGTCCGTTGCGACCTCGGCCAAACGCGCGCTCTCGTCCCCCGTGCCGAACACATCCAGTCCGCTCACCGGAAACCCTGCGCTGCGCACCGCGAAATCGCGCCACAACGCCCAATCGCCCGCGAAGGGAAGCAAATGACCATCCGTCGCAACCGCTGCCGCCCCGCGAGCGGCCTCATCGAGCGCGAGCATTCCGTTCTCCTACTCTGTTAGTGCTTACTTATATTCGTTATTGGTAAGCGATAGCTAACAGAGAGGTACGATAGTCATGATGAGCGGACGCGTCAAGAACTACAACTCGCCGCTTCGCGAGGAGCAGGCCAGACGTACCCGCGAGCGGATCCTCGGCGCCGCCCGCGAGACCTTCCGCGACAAGGGCTACGGCGCCACGACTCTCGCGGACATTGCCAATGCGGCAGGAGTCGCCGAGCCCACCGTCCGCGCCATCTTCAAGACGAAGCCCAACATCGTCGAACACCTACTCAGACTTGCCGTCCGCGGCGAAGACACCGAAACCGAGCTCCAGGACCGCGAAGCGTTCCACGAGATCCTCGCCGCCACCGACCCGGACACGCTCCTAAACCGCCACGCCGACCTCGCTACGGCACTCCACGGCCGCTCCTGGGACGTGATGGAGATCGCGCGCGGCGCGGCGTCGAGCGACCCCACGATTGCGGCGATATACGAGCAGAGGCCTCAGGCGAGGCGCAGGAACCAGAAAGCCGTCGCCAAACGTCTTGCCGAATTGGGCGCACTCCCCGACGGAACCAGCGTCGAGACCGCCGCCGACCTCCTCTGGCTCTACACCGCGCACGAGATCTACCGCATGCTCGTGATCGAACGGAAATGGTCACCCGAGCGGTACCGAGCATGGCTCCGCGCCGCCGTCGCCCGCATCCTCGCCTGACTGCCCGGGCGCGGCCCGGCCGGGGGTCAGTCGTCGGACGCCGCCCCTGTGAACACTCCGCTTGCGGGGTCGAGGCGCGTCCCGGGGCAGCGCTCCCACAGGCCTGTGCGGGCGGCGCGGGCGGCCTTCGCCTTCTGCATGAGCACGGACGCGTATCGTCCGCGCGCTCCGTCGAAGAAGTACGGCGCGGCGGCGCCGTCGGCGACGAGCCTCACGTTGACGTTCAGACCGTCCTGTCTGACGACGTACCGGAGCAGCCGGCCGTACACGTCCCGCGAGGAGGTCGCCGGATCGCGAACGAGCCGCACGAATGTTCCGCGATGGAGTAACGCCTTCGTCTCCGCACTCGCTTGCGCTCCGAAGCACTCCGGGTGGAAGTACACCTCGGGCGTGTCGATCTGTACCAGTCGAACCGTCACGCCTCCGCCCAAGACGATCGTGTCGCCGTCGGCGACATGGTCGACCACCTCCCAGCCCGGCGGCGGAGTCGGAAGCTGTGGACGCGCGTGCCACCACAGTGCGATCCCCACCGCCGAGATGACACAGGCGCAGATCCCGATCGTTTGCAGTCGCAAGCAGTAGACGGTACGGCCGGCAGCTACCGGCTGAAAGTCGCTCTTGCGGACGCGTCTCTCCGTCTCCCTGGAACTCGCAGAGCGTGCCCTCCGTACGTCGTGCGGTGGAGCGACAGCGGACACGTGAGCCGGGTCTATCCCGGCTCCGACGCCTACGTCGAACACTTCTCACGCCGGCAAGCGCGCCGCCCGACGGTGGCTTCGACGAGCGGATAGCCAGGCACCGACGAACGGGTCGCTTCGCACCGGCCGGCGGACTCGCCGGCCCGGTGGCTACCGGCCACCGCGAGCCCGAGTCAGCGCACGCTACGGTCGCGAACGACCTCGCGGAGGTGGTCGGGGAGCCGAGGTCGCAGCGATCACGCTTTCGTCACCGGAGGATTGAAGATCGGCGACTCGTACGCATGGCTCACGGCGGTCACGTGCTGTGCGACGTGCGCGACGATCGAGCCGGCGGGGTTCGCAGTCGCGAAGGTCGGGATCGAGATCAGCACGTTGCCCGTCTCTGGACGGCCGAGCCCGTCCTCGCGGTACTGCGGGTAGCCCAAGTGGTAGGTCGCCGTGATGATGATCACGAGCGGCAGAGTCAGCGCCGTGAAGCGCAGCTTCCCTCTCAGACCCGCCACGTGCCCGTCGAGGAGCTTGTACGCAATGAAGCAGGGGAAGATCGTCAGCAGCAGGGTGTCCACGAGTCCGTAGCCCACGCCGCGCCAGAGCAGCTCGAACACGAGGTAGAGGCCAGTGGGTCGTGCGGTGCCGCCGGACGTGTTGAAGACGTTGAAGACGAGGAACCCGGCGACGACGACGCCGACGCCAAGGCTCCAAGCCCAGCTGCGGCGGAAGATCTCCGCGACCGGAACATGCTCGACGCGAACGTAGGCCGCGATCAGGGCGATCGTGACCGCGAAGTAGACGAGATAGAAGAGGTCGTGCTGCAGCCCGAGCACCGACACACCCAGGTACGGCACGAGGAACGCGATCGCACAGACGACGGCGAACCAGACGACCTGCCGGACGACCTGCGGGACGACTCGCGGAAGCGGATGCGCGAACACCGACATGGGATCACCTTCTGATCGATATGAGGAGTTACGGCCACTCTCGTCTCGATCGACCACAAGCACATCGGGAAACCCCTGTATCGCGGTTCCCGCTACTACGGAGGCCGCGGGAGTCGATCGGGCGGCCGACCCGGAACTAGCCTGGCAGCTTGACATATTCCAATATCGGTATGTAATCTGCCGACATGGCACGCGCAGCGACGACGGCAGACGTCTTCAACGCGGTCGCGGAACCCGGCCGACGGCAGATCCTCGATCTCCTCGGCCCGGAGGAGCGGCCCGTCAACGACCTCGTCCAGCTGACAGGGTTCACACAGCCACAGGTCTCGAAGCACCTCCGAGTCCTGCGGGAGGTCGGCGCGGTCGCGGTGCGCGAGGACGGCCGGCGGCGGCTCTATCGCGTGAACGGCCGCGCGCTCAAACCGATCCACGACTGGGTACAGACATACGAGCAGACCTGGTCCGACCGCTTCGACGCGCTCGACGAGGTGGTGGCGGAACTCGACTCGAAGGAGGCAGGAGATGACCGTGAGTAGCCGGACCGCAATCGTGACCCTCCCGACCGACGAGCAGATCCTGATCGTCCGCGACTTCGACATGCCCAGGCGGCACGTCTGGAAGGCATTCACGACGCCGGAGCTCGTGCGTCGCTGGTGGCACGCGAAGCGCGGCGAGATGACTGTCTGCGAGATCGATCTCCGCGTCGGCGGAGCGTGGCGCTACGCGATGGTGACGCCGGACGGAACCGAGGTCGCGTTCCACGGGAACTACGTCGAGATCGTCCCGGAGGAGCGCCTCGTCACGCGCGGCTGTACGAGGGCGTGCCCGCGGGCGTCTCCGCGGAGGATGCGACGACGATCAACACGGCGACGTTCACCGAAGCCGAGGGCCGCACGACGCTGGCGATCCTCATCCAGGCCGCCAACAAGGTCTCGCGCGACGCGATCGTCGAGTCCGGGATGGAGGACGGGCTCCAGGACGCGCTCGGCCTGCTCGAGGAGACGGCAGCCGTGTTCGCCTGACTCTCATGCCCGCTCCCGCGGACTGCCGATGACTTTCGCGCAGCGGGGACGCCTACAGGGCACCATCGACCCGGAAGGAGGAGACGATGGGAGCGATCCACGTCCACGAGTTCACGAGCCTCGACGGCGTCGTCGACGCACCGACGTGGACGGCCGACTACGGCTTCGACCCCGCCATGGGCGAGACGATCGCTGCCGTAATCGCCCGCTGTGGGGCGATCCTGCTCGGGCGCACCACCTACGAGATGTTCGAGCCCGCTTGGTCGACGCGAACCGCGGAGGACGACCCGGGCGCGCCGTTCTTCAACGACACGACGAAGTACGTCGTCTCCGGAACGCTCACCGAGGCGACCTGGCGGAACTCCGAGCTCCTCGGGCCGTACGACGCCGATGCCGTCCGGCGGCTGAAGGCGGAAGTCGACGGCGACATCTACGTCAGCGGAAGCGTCACGCTCGTGCGAGCGATGTTCGAAGACGGCCTCGTGGACGAGCTGCATCTCTTCGTCTACCCGCTCACCCGCGGCTCGGGCCCCAGGCTCTTCCCCGACGGCGCTCCGCCGCTCGGCTTCGCACTCGCCGCGTGCGAGTCGTACGAGAACGGCGTCGTCTACACCGCGTACCGTCCGCAGAGCTGAGTTGGGAACGCGCCCGGGGACGAAAGCGTCAGGTCTCGCTCGGCCCACGCCCCATGGCGGCACGCAAACGCTCGAGGCTCTCAGCGGGCCAGAGCTTCTTCGAGTCGTAGTAGACCTCGAACGCGGGCGCGCCTTCCGGGAGCGTGACCCAGCCGACCTTCGAGCGCGTGAAGATGTGAACGTCGGGGACGATGTCCCGCGGATCGTCGAGCGTGCCGCCACGGACGAACTTGACCTCGGGTCGGGTGTACTCGCTGAAAACGGCGATCCGACACTCGGGGCAGCGGTAGATCCGCTGCATGCTCCCGTCGTCGCGCGGCACGTCGACCGCGTCGGGCTCGCCGGCGACGAGCTCCACGCGATCCGACTCGATGAGCAGGTTGATCACGAACGCACTCCCCGTCTGCCGCTGGCAGTTCAGGCAGTGGCAGCAGTGGACGAACATCGGATCGGACGTCAGCCGGTAGCGGACCGCACCGCAGGAGCAGCCGCCCTCGCGTGAGCTCATCGACTCCCTCCTCGACGAAGCGCCGGGGATCCGACTCTACTCGCCGACCAGCTCCGAAGCGGACGAGGACGCCGATGTGTGCTCGAGAGCGTCCTCGCTGCGGCGCTCGCCGGGCCTCAGCGCGCCTGAATCCGGCGCTCGCTCTCGTCGATCGGGTAGTCGTTGATGCTGGCGTCGCGCCGGCGCATCAGGCCGTTCTCGTCGAACTCCCAGTGCTCGTTCCCGTGGCTCCGCCACCACTGTCCGTCGACATCGCGCGACTCGTACTCGAAACGCACGGAGATCCGGTCGTCCGTGAACGCCCAGAGCCCTTGCGGAGCCGGTAGTCGAGCTCTCGACTCCACTTCCGCTGCAGGAACTCGACGATCGCCTCGCGGCCGTCGAAGAATTCGTCGCGGTTCCGCCACCTCGAGTCCACGGTGTAGGCAAGCGCAACTCGCTCGGGATCGCAGGTGTTCCACGCGTCCTCGGCCGCCTGCACCTTCTGGCGCGCGGTCTCCTCGGTGAACGGAGGGACGGGCGGGCTGATCTCGGGCTCGCTCACGACCGCAGGCTAGACGCTTACTGCGGCGGGCCGGACGCGAGCCGCACGATCGCGCTGTCCGAGCCCGTGTACTGGTCGACCCAGGCGAGCTTCACGGCGTTTCCGGGCGAGTAGCGGAGCACGAGGTTGCGGAGGCTCGTAGCGGACGTCACCCGATGGCCGCCGAAGCGCGTGATCACCTCTCCGGACGCGAGGCCGACGCGCTCGGCCGGCGATCCGGGCGCGACGCCTTCGACCACGGCGCCCGGCTGCTGGGCGAAGTCGCTCGATCCGAGCCGGACACCGAGGAAGGCGGTCGCGCCGACGTGCACCGTCGACGACTTCTTCCCCGCATCGACCTGCCTCGCGATCGCGACAGCCGTGTCGATCGGGATGGCGTACCCCTCTCCCCCCTGGAACGAGAATCCCGTGGACGCCGCGGCATCGATACCGATCACGCGTCCAGCGCGAATGAGCGGGCCGCCCGAGTCCCCGGGCCGAAGAGGAGCGCTGGTCTCGATGAGCCCGGCGAGCCGGCTCGTTCCCCCCTCGTCGTCCGAGACCGTGATCGAGCGCCGCAGCGCGATCACCGCACCCCGCTTGACGGTGAGCGTCCCTGTGCCGCCGGCGTTTCCGACCGCAGTCAGGTGGTCGCCGACCGCGACCGAGCCCGAGCTCCCGATCACCGCCGTGCGGAGCCCGCTCGCGTTGCGGAGATCGAGTAGCGCGATGTCTCTCGTGACGCTGTAGCCCGCGACCGTCGCTGCGAACGTCCGCCCGCTGGACGGGTCGGTGACCCGAACCGCGCTCGCGCCGCGGATGACGTGGTTGTTGGTGAGCACCTCGTCCGACGCGACGACGATGCCGGTCCCGGCGGCGGCGCCTCCGGTCGCGAGTCGCGTGTTCACGACCACGACGCCGGTCTTCACCGTCCGCGCGGACGCGGAACCGCCTCGGAGAGCGCCGAAGGCCGCCGACGAGCCCGCGACGAGCGCTGCCGCGACTGCGGCGACGACCGCGATCTTCAGGGGTGCGAGCTTCATCTCATGCCTCTCCAGCCATGTTGCCGAAGAACATCATCGCCGACTAAGAGCGAGCTGAGGAACCAGGGAACTGTTCGTTAAGGGCGCGCGCGCGGGAACCGCCGCGCGACTCGAGCCCCAAGCCGGTAAGACCGGCGTCGACGAACTTCGCCGCGAGCGTCGATGCGCCTCCGCATCACGTCCGGCCCAACGTGGATGTGGAGGTCGTAGGCGGTGCGGACGAGCTCGCGCGCAACCCACGACGGTTCCGCGCCTGCCGCGCCGCCTGCTCGGCCGCGCTCGGGCCTCGGGTGCTCACCCCTGCGACTTCACGTAGTCCACGTAGCCACGCACGTCCGCCGCCGGCTCCGTGTACGCCTCGCCGAGCGCCTCCTCCATCGAGGTCATGTACTCCTCGGCCCAGGCCGGGAAGTCGTAGTCGATCGCGCGCAGGAACTCGAGTGTCGCCGCGAAGCGGATGTCGGCGATCGACGGCGAGTCCCCGCCGATGAACGGCCTGCCGTCGAGGAAGAACGCGCGATAGACCTCGAGCGGGCCTGCTATCGCCTCCTCGGCGTCCTGCTGTGCCTTCGCCTTCAGCGCGTCGTCGGCGTCCGAGGTCGCCGTCTCGCCCGCGTACTGGGGGAAGCTCAGCGTCGGGTAGGTCGCCCGTGCGACGAGCGGGTAGAGCGTTCCGATCAAGTAGAACATCGCGCTGTCGACCATCGCCCGCTCGCCGGGATCCGTGGGATAGAAGCGGTCGAGGCCGTTCTTGTTGCAGAGGTACTGCATGATCGCGCAGCTCTCCCAGAGCGAGCCCTTCGGCAGCCCTGCCTCCTCGAGCAGCGGCGTCAGGTCTGCCGGGTCCTTGGCCAGGAAGTCGGGCGTCGACTTCTTCCCCCAGACGTCGACCTCGTCGAAGTCGAGCCCGGCGGCGCGGACGAAGATCCGAGTCGACAGGTTGTTGACGCTCGGCTTCAGGATGCTCAGCGTGTGCGTGGCCATGCGGGGCTCCTTCCTACGGGTAGGGGTTCTTCGGTGTGCGGTCGTCCGAGAGCGAGTCCTGCCGCCCGGCGAGCGACTCGATCGCGTCCGCGAGGTGGATCTCGGCGATCGCGGGGTCGCCGCGCTCGACGCGGAGCTTGTGCGCCTCGAGGAGGACGTCCGCGTGCGTCTGTCCGTGGGGCGGCTCGAACCGGTACGACGCGAGCTCGATCAGCATCCCGAGCGGGTCGTCGAAGTAGATCGAGTCCATGAAGCCGCGATCCTTGACGCCCGAGTGGCGGATGCCGCGCTCGTCGAGCCGATCGACGGTCTGCCGGAAGGTCGCCTGCGAGAGCGCGAACGCGATGTGATGCACGATCCCAGGCTCTCGCGGCGGCGGCGTCGGGTCGGGCGTCCGCTCCTCGTTCGTGAAGATCGTGATCAGGCGCCCGTCGCCCGGGTCGAAGTAGAGATGGCTCTCGGACGCGTTGTCGAGGTTCGGCTGCTCGAAGACGAAGGGCATCCCGAGAACGCCCTCCCAGAAGTCGATCGACGTCTGGCGGTCGGCGCCGACGATGGTGATGTGGTGGACGCCCTGGCTCTGCAGCTTTCGCATGTGTCCTCGCGTCCCGACCCTACTGCTCCACGAGCTTCGACTTCCACTCGCTGCGTTGCAGCGTCCCCCACGGGACGAGCTCGACGCTCGTCTGGACGACCAGTACGTCGCGGATTCGCGTCTGGATGGCTTCCGCGAGGGCCGGATCGGGGGTCGCGTCGCGCGCGAGCTCGACGGTGACCGGGAGCGGCGGGTCCTGTTTCACACCCGGCGTCGTCGGCCGGACGACGATGTAGCCGCTGACTGCGGGAGCCAAGCCGCCGACAACCTCCCGCACGGCGGACGGGAAGAGGTTGACGCCGCGCACGATGAGCATGTCGTCGGTGCGCCCGATGCAGCGCACGCGCGGACTCGTGCGTCCGCACGGGCACGGGCTCGTCCGCACCTCGACGTGGTCGTGCGTCCGGAAGCGGAGGAGGGGCGCCGCGCGATGCCGCAGGTGGGTGAGGACGAGCTCGCCGTTCGCGCCGTCTTCGAGCTCCCGGGCCTCACCCGTCTCCCAATCGATCAGCTCCACGTGCACGAACCCGCGCGCGCCGAGGTGCATCCCATCCTGCGCCTCGCACTCGCCCCAGAGCGATATGCCGATGTCGCCGATCCCCATCGCCTCGGTGACCTTCGCGCCCCAGCCTTCCTCGAGCAGCGCTCGGAAAGCCGGCTCTCCCCCGCCCGGCTCGCCCGCCACGAGGACACGCTGCACGCTCGAGCCGGCGAGGTCGACGCCCCGCTCCCGCGACCACTCGACGAGGTAGGCGGCGTAGGACGGCGTGAGCACCGCCGCCTCCGGTTCCAGGTGCTCGATCGCCGAGACGACGCGCTCGCTGTTCCCGGTCCCGATCGGGACGTGGCAGAGCCCGATCAGGTCGAACGCGGCGAGCGCTGCGCCCGCGACGAACGGGCCTGCGTTGTACGTCGAGACGATGCGCTGCCCCGCCTCGATGCCGGACGCTGCGTAGCTGCGCGCCGACGCGGTGACCCAGTTCTCGAGGTCGCCCGCGGTCAGCGGGACGTAGCTCGGCGTCCCGGTCGTGCCGCTCGTCGAGTAGATCCGGACGATCTCGTCGCGCGCCGCGCAGAGATGCGCCCCGACGGGGTTGTCGGACGTGACCGACTCGCGGAGCTCCGCCTTCTCGGTGAGAGGCAACCGCGCGATGTCGGCGAGGCCGCCCGCGTCCTCCGCCGAGGAGAGGCCGGCTGCAGCGAGCTTCGCGCGGTAGAAGGCCGAGCGCTCGAGGAGGTACTCGAGCTGGGTGCGGTAGGCGCCGTCGTCGAGAGCGAGCTGCTCCACCCAGGCCAGCGACTCGACCTCCGGCGCGAGCATCAGCGCTGCTCCGGCTCGTACACGACGGCCTCCTCGGCCGCCGCGGCCATGGCGAAGCCGATCGGGCGTTCCCGCTCCTCCGCGAGATGCGCGAGGAGGCTCGCGGTTCGGGCGAGGATCGGGATGGCCTTCGTGTCGGCGACCGTGTAGCCGAGGTCGAGCAGCACCGCCGCGATCGGCAGGGACACGTTCATCACGAGCGGCTTCCCCCAGGCCTCCGCGACCGCGTCGCCGAGCGAGCGCGCGAGGGCGACGTGGGGTCCGCTCGCACCGCGCGCGTCCGCGAGCTCGAGGATCCGCACAGCGCGCGGGTCGACCGGCCGGTGCACCGGGTGGCCGAAGCCTGGGATCCGGCCGCCCTCGGCGTGGATCCCGTCGGCGATCGACGCCGCAACCGCCGCGATCTCCCCACCCGCCGCGACCCGCGCCTGCCCGTCCGCGAGCAGCAGCGCGCACTCCCCGGTCGTCCCGAGGACGACCGGCCCTGCCCCGAGGATCCCGGCCGCGACCGCTCCCTGGAGCGACTCGGGATCGGCGGCGAGCGTCATCCGCGCGGCGACGTTCGTGGGCATCAGCCCGTGCTCGGCGATCGCGACGAGGAGGAGGTCGAGGAAGAAGCGCTGCTCCTCGGTCGCCTCGCGGCCGGTGAGGAGGAGATGGAAGTACTCGCTGAAGCTCAGCCTGCCCATGAGGTCGCTCGAGAGGTCGCGTCCGCGCACCTCGACGCGATCCGGGTAGGCCTTCGCGATACGTGTACCTGGTCGCTCCATCGCTCCCGTCACCCGAGCCCGAGCTCCTCCCGGACGAGCCGCGCACCGGCGACCATCGCCTCGAGCTTGCGGAACGCGAGGTCGCGCGAGAGGTACTTCATCCCGCAGTCGGGCGCAATTACGAGGCGCTCGGGCGGAAGGACGGCGAGCGCCGCGCGGATCCGGTCCGCGACGAGCTCCGGGGTCTCCGCCGCCGCCGAGCCGAGATCGAGGACGCCGAGGACGATCACCTTGCCGGGCAGGTCCCGCAGGAGCTCGGGGTCGAGCGCTGGCTGCGCCGCCTCCAGTGAGACGTGTGTCGCGCTGCACTCGGCCAGCTCGCTCAGGAACGGGTAGCCCGTGAGCCGGTCGTGGACGATGTGCGCGTACCCGAAGCAGGTGTGAAGGACGGTGTCGCCCTCGATCCCGTCGAGCGCGCGGTCGATCGCCTCGAGTGCGTACTCGCGCGCCTGCTCGGGTCGCGCCTGGAGGTACGGCTCGTCGATCTGGACGACGTCCGCGCCCGCGGCCTTCAGGTCGGTCAGCTCGTCGTTGACCGCCTCCGCGTAGGCGAGCGCCAGGCTGCGTGCGTCGGGGTAGTGGTCGTTCTGCGCCTGCTGGGCCATCGTGAACGGACCGGGCACGGTGATCTTGATCCGCCGGTCGGTGAGCGAGCGGAGGAGCTCGACGTCGCGGACCTCGACCGGCCGAGCGCGGCGTATCGGGCCGACGACTCGCGGAACGGGGTTCTCGTGACCCGTGCGGTCGAGCGCCACGCCCGGGTCGTCGAGGTCGATACCCTCGAGTGCCGTCGCGAACCGGTTCGAGTAGCTCTCGCGCCGCATCTCGCCGTCCGTGATCACGTCCACGCCTGCCCGCTCCATGTCGGACACAGCGAGTCGCGTCGCGTCGTCCTGCGCCTCCTCGAGGTACGGCTCGGGCACGCGCCAGAGCTCCCGCGCCCGCACGCGCGGCGGCAGCCGGTCGCCGAGCCGCTCGCGGTCGATCAGCCAGTCCGGCTGCGGATAGCTCCCGACGACGGTCGTGACGAGGGCAGCGGGAGCCACGGTCGGCCAGTCTATTTCGCCCAGGCCGCTTTGCCTCCGGCGGCCGCCGTCTGCTAGGACGGTGCGGTGCCCGAGACACCCGCCCCTGCGCTCCGCGCCGCCACGCTTGCGATCCTCTCGGACGTCCATGGCAACGCGACCGCGCTCGAGGGGGTGCTCGCCGAGGTGGACAGCGTGCACCCGGACCTCATCGTGTTCGGCGGCGACCTCACCTGGGGCCCGGAGCCCGCGGAGACGCTCGTGCTCGTGCAGGCGCTCGAGATCCCGACCGCATTCGTTCGGGGCAACGCAGATCGCGCGGTGTCCGAGTGCGCGGACCGGGCCGCGTGTGGCGACGAATCGCTGAGACCGCGGGAGCGCTGGATGGTCGAGCGGCACGACAAGGCCGCGCTGGCGTTTCTCGCCGGGTTCGCCGAGAGCGTCGTCGTCGAAGTCGACGGACTCGGCGCCGTCCGCGTCTGCCACGGCTCGCCCCGGAGCGACGAGGAGATCGTGACCTCAGCCACCCCGGAAGCCCGCGTCCGGGAGTTCATGGAGGGAGTCCCGGAGCGCGTGCTCGTCACCGCGCACACGCACCTCCAGTTCGACCGCCAGGTCGCCGGGATCCGCTCGCTCAACGCGGGCAGCGTGGGGATGCCGTACGCCGAGGAGCCTGGGGCGTACTGGGCGCTCCTCGGGCCCGACGTCGAGCTGCGGCGGACGGACTACGGCCTCGCCGAGGCGGCGCGCCGCTACCGGGCGACCGACGATCCACTGGCCGAGGAAATGGTCGAGCTCCTCCTCTCCCCTCCGTCTCCGGAGGAGCTCATCGCCCACGGAGAGTCGGTCGTGTTCTCGGGCTGAGCGGGCAGCTCACCGCGCGTCCGTCTGCGGGTTTCTGCCGAGGCGCTTCGAGGAGACGTCGGTAGCGTCCGGGGACGTGACGCGCGTCGACCTCGCGCTCTTCTTCCACGTCCTCGGAGCGATCGTCTTCGTGGGCGGTGCGATCGTCGCCGGAGTCGCATTCGAGGCCGCGCGCCGGCGCGATGACCCCCACGACGTCGCGCTTCTGCTCGGGCTAACGCGAGTCGGCGTTGCGCTCGTGGGCGTCGGAGGAGCGGTCGTCCTCGGTTTCGGGCTTTGGCTCGTCCACCTCACCGGCGTGGGATTCGACGCGGCCTGGATCCGCTGGGCGCTCGCGCTCTTCGTCCTCTCCGCGGTGCTCGGCGCCTTCGGGGGCCGGCGGCCAAAGCGCGCGCGCCGGCTCGCGGAGGATCTCGAACGAGAGGGCAAGGACTCGACCCGGGAGCTTCGGACACTGCTCGACGACCCGCTCTCGAGGCTCGCGAACTACGCCTCCGCAGCTCTCGTCCTCGCGATTCTCGTCCTCATGGTCTGGCAGCCCTGACCGTGATCGTGTCGAGCGACCCGCGCGTCGCGACATGAGCATTGCCGCCGACGGGCGGAGAGTGGGCAAGCCGGCGCCGTTTCGCCTCGTCGCCTGCTACTTCGCCACCGCCCTTGCATCCTGGATCGTGGCCATGCTCGTCGTGACCGCCGCCGCTCCTCAACTGGCCGCCGCCGAGGCCACGGCGCCCCGCGTCCTGCTCTCCGTGCACCTCGTCGCGCTCGGCTTCTTGCCGCTCGCGGTGACGGGGGCCGCGTTCCACGTCCTGCCGACGCTCCTGCGGAACGGAGTCTCCACGATCCGCGGCTGGGCAGCCCTCCCGCTCCTCTGCGCAGGGCCGTTCCTCGCGCTCGGGATCGCCAACGATCGAAGCAGCCTGATCTGGCCGGCCGCGACCGCGGAGACCGCGGGATTCGTGGTCGTCGCCTGGGAGCTCATGGCGATGGTCGTCCGGGCGCCGCGGGGGCGGATGCTCCTCGCAAGCCGCGCCGGAGTCCTGCTCTCCACGTTCCACGCCGCTGCCGCGCTCGCCTTCGGCGCCGCCCTCGCCGCTCGTGAGTGGCGGCCGATCCTCGGGATCCCCCACGACCGCGCGATCGCGATCCACCTCGATCTCGCCGTCCTCGGCTGGCTGACGCTCTTGATCGTGACGGTCGGGAGGACGCTCGCGCCGATGCTCGCCCTCGCGCCCGCGGCTGCCCGCCGGCGCTTCCCCGGCACCGAGCTGGCTTTGACCGCCGGGCTCTGGCTTCTCGTCGCGGGGCTCGCGTTCGGCGGGCGAGCGCTCGTGGCCGCCGGAGGCCTCGTCGCGTTCGGGGCGGTCGCGACGTTCGCCGTGCTCACCGCGCGAGTGAGCCGCGAGCACCGGCTGGACGGCGTCGAGGGGCCGCTACTCCACCTCGCCACCGGCCTGTTCTTCCTCGGCCAGGCGACGCTGCTCGGTCTGGCCCTGGCGCTCGGAATGAAGGTCACCGTCCCACGGCTCGCCGCGTACGTCATCGCCCTCCTCCTCGGCTGGGCGGCCGGAGTGACCCTCGGGCATCTGGGGAAGCTCCTCTCGCTCTCCGCCTGGACGTGGTGGCCGCCCGGGCCGCGGCCGAAGCAGGCCGTGCTCTATCCGCGGCGTGTCTGGGTCATCGAGGCGGTCGCCTTCGCCATCGGATGCGAGCTGCTGTTGAACGGAGCGCTCGTGGGGTCGGAGCGGACGGTCCAGCTCGGGGGCGTGCTGCTCGCAACCTCCGCTGCCCTCGCCTGCCTGGCCGCGCTCGTCACGTTCCGGGCGGGAGTGCCCGCGCTTGCCCGCAGAGCGAGCGGAGGCGCGCCGCAGCCCGTCCCGTAAGGCGTAACGTTCCGGGCGACGATCGAGCCGAGGGGGCAGCGTGGACGACGAGCAGATTCACGACCGCATCGAGGCGCTCGTCGCCGAGGAGCACGAGCTCTGGAAGCGGGAGGGGCAGGGCGGCGCGACCGACGCCGATCGGCAGCGTCTGGCGTCGCTCGAGGTCTCGCTCGACCAGTGCTGGGACCTCCTCCGCCAGCGACGCGCTCTTCGTGAGGCGGGCTTCGACGAGAGCGCCGCGCACGCACGCGACGCGGACGTCGTCGAGGGCTACCAGCAGTAGCGTGCCCACGACTCCAGTCGATCCGGGCGTGGACATCGGCCACGTGCACCTGAAGGTCTCGGACCTCGAGCGCGCGCTGGGATTCTGGCGTGACGTGCTCGGCTTCGAAGAGCAGGCGCGCTATGGGGATCAGGCCGTCTTCCTCTCCGCCGGCGACTACCACCACCACATCGGCCTCAACACCTGGGAGAGCGAAGGTGGGTCGCCCCCCCCGGCAGGGACGACAGGTCTCTACCACGTGGCGATTCGCTATCCGACGCGCGCGGCGCTGGCCGGCGCCTTGCGTCGCGTGCTCGCTGCCGGCATCCGACTCGACGGCGCGTCGGACCACGGAGTCAGCGAGGCGCTGTACCTCCACGACCCGGACTTCAACGGCGTCGAGCTGTACCGAGATCGGCCGCGAGAGGAGTGGCCGCGAAACGCCGACGGCTCGCTCGGCATGTTCACGCGGCCGCTCGATCTCGAATCGCTGCTGGCCGAGTCAGAGCCGCAGTAGTTCGGCGGCTCCGGTGCGGCGGCGAGCTCGAGCCGCAGATGTCAGCGATGAGCTCGGGCTGACCGCGGCGCGCGAGCCGCCGCCCGTCGCTCGGCGACTGACGACCCGTCAGGCAACCGCCTGCTGCTCGCGGTCGCCTGACGGATCAAGGAGACGTGCTCTAGGCGGCCGCCTCGAGCGCGGGCTCCGGGCTCGTCGCCTCCTGCGGCCGCAGGTCGCGTCCTCGGACGAGGAAGATCGAGACGAGAACACCCACGAGCGCGATTGCCGAGCCGACCCAGAACGCCGCCTGGAAGCCGGTCGTGAGGGCGTTCGGCACCGCCGTGCCGCTCGCGACCGCATCGTCCGTGCGCGTCACGGCCACGGTCGAGAGGATCGCGATGCCGACGGCGCCGCCGATCTGCTGCGACGTGTTGATCAGCCCGGACGCGAGGCCCGATTCCTCCGGCCGCGTGCCCGCGAGGGCGGCGATCGTGACCGGGACGAACGCGAACGGGATGCCGATCCCCAGGATCAGGAAGCCCGGGAAGAGATCGGTCCAGTACGAGCCGCCGACTGACACCTGCGTGAACGTGAGCAGGCCGACCATCAGCATCGCCATGCCGAAGACGAGCGCCGGCTTGACGCCGATCCGGTTCACGGCCGCGGCGGCCACGTTCGCCCAGATCACTGCCGTGCCTGCCACCGCGAGGTAGGCAACCCCGGCCTGGAGAGGCGAGTAGCCGAGGACGTCCTGCATGTAGAGCGTGAGGATCAGGAAGACGGAGAAGAGCACCGTCCCCATGACGAACCCGACGATGTTCGCCGCCGTCAACGTCGGGAGACGGCGGAAGATCGAGAGCGGGACGAGCGGGTCACGCTGCCGCGACTCCCACGCCACGAACGCGATCAGAAGTGCGGCCGCCGCGACGAACACGCCGATCGTCCGGCCGGAGCTCCAGCCCCAGCCGTGGCCCTGCGTGATCCCGAGGACGAGCAGCACGAGTCCCGAGGTGACGAGGATCGCACCCGGAATGTCGTGGCTCTGGCCGTGGGCGTCACGGCTCTCGGACAGGAGCATCGGAGCGAGGATCAGGCCCAGGATCCCGACCGGGACGTTCACGAAGAAGATCCACTGCCACGACAGGAGGTCGGTGAGGATCCCGCCGAGCAGGACCCCGGCCGCGGCGCCGAAGCCGCCCACGGCCCCCCATGCGCCAAGGGCGATGTTCCGCTCGCGACCCTCGCGGAACGTGGTCGAGAGGATCGAGAGCGCCGACGGCGTGATCGCGGCCGCACCCAGGCCCTGGAGAGCCCGGAAAGCGATCAGCGAGGCTTCGTTCCACGCGAGGCCGCACATCAGCGAGCCCAGCGAGAAGATCACGAGGCCGACCATGAACACGCGCTTGCGCCCGAGCAGGTCGGCGAGACGTCCCCCGAGAAGGAGGAAGCCGCCGAAGACGAGGGCATAGGCGCTGATCACCCACTGCAGGTTCTCCTGCGAGAAGTGGAGATCGGTCTGGATGGAGGGGAGCGCGACGTTCACGATCGCGACGTCGAGCACCACCATGAACTGCACGCCGCAGAGCAGCGCTAAGGCGAACCACTTGAGTCGTTCCGAGCCCACCATGTGCGGCCTCCTTCAACGAGCACTGTCGATAGAAGGTCGGGATCCTAGACTCTTTGCTTTCAATTTGCAAGTTAAGCCTTCCAATCCGCAAGCTAGTTGGTTACAATCGGCCATGTGGCGAAGAGCTACCGCCAGTACTGCCCCATCGCGCACGCCCTCGACCTCGTGGGCGATCGCTGGTCGCTCCTGATCGTTCGGGAGCTCCTTGCATACGGGCCGCGGCGGTACTCGGACCTCGCCAGCCACCTCGAAGGCTGCGGCACGAACATCCTCGCCGCCCGCCTGAAGGACCTGGAACAGCACGGAGTCGTGAGCAAGCGACGCCTGCCGCCTCCCGCCGCCTCGACCGTGTACGAGCTGACACCGTACGGTGAGGAGCTCCGCCCGGTCGTGCACGAGCTGGCGCACTGGGGCCTTCGGTCGCTGCACCCTCCGACTGCGAACGACGCCCTCCTCCCCGGCTGGCTCCCCGCGGCCCTGCGAACGGCGTTCCCGCCGAGCCCGACCGACGCGTGCATCGAGTTTCGTGTCGGCGACGAGTGCGCGGCGTTCGTCGGCGGCGAGGTGCTCGAAGGCCCGGCCGCGAATCCGGACGCCGTGGTCGAGACCGATGCGAACGGCCTCTACCACCTGGTCGTCGACCGCGATCTCGATGCAGTCGAGGTGCGGGGCCGAAGGACTACAGTGCGAGAGCTGATCGCCACGCTTCCCTCGCCGGGCGCGGCTCCGGTCCCGGCCTAGCGCCGGAGCAGCGGCCGCAGGAGCCCGTCGAGCACCTCTCGATACGCGAGCGCGTCATAGCGGCGAAGTGGGTGCGGCGGGAGCGCGACCTCGCTGAGCTCCCCTCGATGCCGGACGTAGACGACGGGGCGGATCGTCTCGTCGGCGTCGAACTCGATCGTCGCTGCCACTCCGTCACCGTCGTCGTCGACGAAGACCTCGAGCGGGAGAATGCCCTCGTCGACGACGCCGTCGTCCGCGGAGCGGAGGACCCGCGCCAGGTAGCCCTTCTGGATCGTCAGCTCCGGCGCTCGATCGAGCTCCCCGACGAGATACGGCACGACGCGGTCTGGCGGGAGGAGCTCTCGGCTCGGCTCGGCGCCGGCCACAGGCTCAGCCAGGTGGCGAGCGAGGATGCGGGCGTTGTAGCGGAACCCGCAGACCATCCCGGACACGCTGGCCACCCCGTGCTTTCGAAGCCCCTGAGCCGCCTGGGTCACGTTCCCCGCGAAGTAGATCCCCGGAACGGTGAGGCTCTCGAAGAGCGGCGTCAGCGCGGGGAGCCTGCCGTCGAGCACCGTCGCGACGCCGAGCTTCGGCAGGTCGCGGAGGGGCGCCCGGAACCCGGTCGCGGCGATCACGTCGTCGGCCTCGAGCACGAGCGGCTCGGCGAGCGTCGGATCGGCGACGTGCACCCGGTACCCACCAGCGATCCGCTCGATCCGCTCGAGCGACGCGTTCAGCACGTACCGACCGGGCGCGCCGCGGACGTGCTCGTCGTACGGCGTCAGGTACCAGGGTCGAAGCGGGGACCGCGCGAGGCGACCGAGATCCGGCGGGCGAGGCGAGACGAGGGTCAGCTCGCGCAGACCCTGCCGGAGGATCCCCTCGCCGACCTCGAACGCGGAGTTCCGCTTGCCGACGATGACCACGCGCCGGTCGCGATAGCGGTCTCCCGAGCTCGTCACGTGCACGTAGTGCTGCCGGACCTCCAGGCCGGGGACCGACGGGATCCAAGGCTCGGTCATTCCGATCGCGAAGACCGCTGCCCGGCACCGGTAGTCCCCGGCCGGCGTCCCCAGTACGAAGCGATCGCCGTCCATCCTCGTCGACTCCCACGCGCAGCCGTAGCGCACCGCGATGCCTGCGCTCTCGGCAAACCCTGCGAGCCCCGCCTCCATCTCGTCGCGCGCCGGCCGCCGCCGGTCCGGGCCCATGCGCCGCGCGACGAGCGCCCGCAGCCCGGGCTCGTCCGCGACGAGGCTGTTCTGGTCGTGCGCCTCGAACTCGCGGCTCTCGTGCGGGACGTCGGCGGTCGCGTGCGTCCAGCTGATCAGCCGCTCGAAGAGCGGGAACCGCCGGAACATGCCTCCGGGCGCGTCGTCCGCCGATAGCACCGCGTGCGCGATGCCGTACCGGCGGAGGAAGTAGCTCGTCTGCAGCCCGCCGGGACCGCTGCCGACCACGACGACGTCGTAGTCGCCCGGCGGGAAGGGCGCTTCGCGGCTCACTCCCACCGGTTGGAGTCGCGCAGCCTTCGCGCCTCCGCCTGCAGCATCCGCAGCATCACCTGCGGATGCCCCAATAGGAACGGCTCGAGCTCGGGCCCGGGGATCACGAGGCAGCGGAGGAGCGTCTCGGCGCGGACGTCCGCCGTCGGGAGATCTCCGGTCAGCGCCGAGATCTCACCGAAGAACTCACCGCGCCCGAAGCGGACGCGCTCGGACCCGTCGACGAGGACCGTCGCCTCCCCTTCCAGGACGATGTAGAAGGCGCCCCCCGAGAGCCCCTGCCGCAGCACGCGCTGCCCATCGCCGAACACCTCCTCCTCGAACGTGTGCGCAACCGCCTCGAGCTCCGGCCAGCGGAGATCTGCGAAGAGCGCGAGCTGGGCCAGGCGCTCCGCGACGGCGTCGTGGTCCATGCGCGGAGCCTAACCAGGTATCAGGCCCTGCGATACCAGGCGAGCCTGTGTCGTCTCGCCTCGCTCTTGGGCACCGCCGCCACCCGGATCGAGCATCATCTTGTGCGACCCTGCGACAACGACGGGCCCGAGCCGGGCATGCTTCCCCCGATGAAGATCGGAGTGTTGGGAACCGGCACGGTGGGGCGCACCGTCGGGACGAAGCTCGTCGAGCTCGGACACGAGGTCACCATCGGCTCGCGCACGGCGAACAACGAGCAGGCGGCCGAGTGGGTCGATGCGACCGGCGAGCGCGCAGCGCAAGGGACCTTCGCGGACGCCGCGGCCTTCGGCGAGATCGTCTTCAACTGCACGGCGGGCAGCGCCTCGCTCGAGGCCCTCGGCTCCGTCCCGGGCGAGGCGCTCGCGGGGAAGATCCTCGTGGACGTCGCCAATCCGCTCGACTTCTCGGGCGGGATGCCGCCGACGCTGTCCGTCGCCAACGACGACAGCCTCGGCGAGCAGATCCAACGTGCGCTGCCCGGCACACGCGTCGTCAAGGCCCTGAACACGGTGAACGCGAACGTGATGGTCGAACCCGGCCGCGTCCCCGAAGACCACGACCTCTTCGTGTGCGGGAACGACGAGGGAGCAAAGGCGGAGGTGTCCGAGCTCCTCGAGAGCTTCGGCTGGCCGCGCGAGCGGATCCTCGACCTCGGGGACATCACGGGAGCGCGGGCGATGGAGATGTACCTGCCGCTCTGGCTTAGGCTGCTGCGAAAGCTCGGAACGAGCGAGTTCAACGTCAGGGTCCTCTACCGGCCCAGCTCGTGAGCGCGCTGCCGGATCCCGCTCCGCAGACCGTCGTCATGAAGTTCGGCGGCTCGTCCGTCGCCGATCCGGACAAGATCCGCCACGTCGCGCGCCGGCTGGTCGAGGCGCACGAACGAGGGGCACGCGTCGTCGGCACGGTGTCGGCGATGGGCCACACGACCGATTCGCTGCTCGAGCTCGCCCGGGGCGTCTCCCCGCAGCCCAACCCCCGGGAGCTCGACATGCTGCTCTCGACGGGCGAGCGAATCGCCTGCGCGCTGGTCGCAATGGCCGTCCACGACCTCGGGCACGAAGCGGTGTCGTTCACCGGCTCGCAGGCGGGGATCATCACCGACCCCGTCCACACGAAGGCGAAGATCCGCGAGATCACGCCCGTGCGCATCGTCGAGGCGCTCGCCGCCCACAAGATCGTCCTCGTCGCGGGCTTCCAGGGCTTCTCGCGCGACACGATGGACATCACCACGCTCGGCCGCGGGGGAACGGACGCGACCGCGGTCGCGCTGGCCTCGGCCCTCGACGCCACGTGCGAGATCTACTCGGACGTCCCGGGCGTGTTCACCGCCGACCCGCGGATCGTCCCCGGAGCGCGGAAGCTCGACGTCGTCTCCTACGAGGAGATGCTCGAGATGGCAGCATCGGGCGCGAAGGTGCTCATGCTCCGCGCCGTCGAGATCGCGCGGGCGCGCGGCGTGCCGATTCACGCCCGCTCCACGTTCTCGGACGAGCCCGGGACCCGGGTCCAGGAGGTGGCGGGAATCGAGGAGGCGATCGTGTCGGCGGTGACGCACTCCGGCGACGAGGTCGTCTTCGTGCTCTCCGGCGTGCCCGACCGGCCGGGATCCGCCGCGGCGGTCTTCGACGCCATCGCCGAGGAGCACTCGAACGTCGACACCATCCTGCAGAACGTCGCGCACGGCATGGTCGAGCTCTCCCTGTCCGTTCCCGAGGACGACGTGCCGGCGACCCGTCGGGCACTCGAGCGGGCACAGGAGCTGATCGGCCCGGTCCAGGTTGACGAGATCGCCGATCTCGGGAAGGTTTCGCTCATCGGGGCTGGGATGCGCTCGCATCCCGGCGTCGCAGCGCGTATGTTCCGAACGCTCGCGAACGAGAACGTGAACATCCGGATGATCTCCACGTCACCCATCAAGATCTCGTGCATGGTCATGCGCGACGAGGTCGAACGCGCCGTCCGCGCGTTGCACGCCGCGTTCGAGCTCGACCGCGTGCCGAGCGAGGAGCGCTCATGACGGAAGCCGGAGCGACGACGGGAGCAAGTGCGGAGGAGCGCACGCACCGGCGCGGGCGCATCCGCTCCATCTCGTATTACGTCGTCCTCGTCGTCGCCGGGATCCTCCTGCTCCTGAGCACGTTCGCGATCTGGATCAACCGCGTCGCCCTGAACACGAGCGTCTTCGTGAACACGAACACGAGCCTGATCGAGGACGACCGGATCCGGCAGGCCATCGCCACGCGCGCGGTCGACGACCTCTACTCGTCCGTCGACGTCCAGGCCGAGCTGCAGCAGCAGCTGCCGAAGAACCTGAAGTCGCTGTCCGGCCCTGCGAGCGCGGCGCTGCGCCAGGCCGCGTACACCGTCGTCGACAGGGCACTCCAGCAGCCTGCCGTGCAGGCGCTCTTCGCGGCCTCCCTCCGGGAGGCACACCAGACACTGGTCCAGGTGCTGAAGGGCGGCGGCCCGAACGTCTCGACCGAGAACGGCGTCGTGACGCTGAACTTGCGCCAGATCATCCTCGACGCGGCCGACCGGATCGGGATCGGGAAGCAGATCGCGGACAAGGTTCCCGCGGACGCGGGCCGGATCGTGATCCTGCGCTCCGACCAGCTCAGCGTCGCGCAGAACGGCTTCCAGCTCCTGAAGACGCTCGCCTGGGTCCTCCCCATCCTCACGCTGCTGGCGTTCGGAGGCGCCCTTTGGCTCGCGGGAGCCGATCGGCGCCGGAAGGCCGTCCGCGGCATCGGCGTGACGATCCTCGTGGTCGGGGCGCTCGGGCTGATCGCGGCGCACCTTACGGGCAATTACGTCGTCAACTCGCTCGTGCAGGACCGCGACACGCGGAAGGCGGCGGGCGACGCCTGGAACATCCTCACCGTGCTCATGCGCGCCTCGTTCAAGTGGTTCCTCGTGATCGGGATCCTCTTCGTGATCGCCGCATGGCTGGCCGGGCCCGGACGTCGCGCGATGGAGTCCCGCAGCTGGCTCGCGCCCGCCCTTCGTGACCGTGTGTGGCCGTACGTCGGCCTCGCGGTCGTCGCCGTCATCCTGCTCCTGACCGGGAACGTCTCCGACACGACCCGGTACCTGTTCGACCTGCTCTTCCTCGCCCTCATCGCGGTCTGGATCGAGGTCACCCGGTCGCAGACGCTCCGCGAGTTCCCCGACGCGGGCGCGCCCGCGTTGATCGGCCAGGCGCGCTCGAGCGTCTCGGGCTGGTTCGAGGCGAGGCGGCAACGCTCTGCGCAGACGACCGCGGCAGCAGCCGCGGCGGCTCCGGCCGCCGATGTCTCCTCGCGACTGGCACAGCTTGCCGCGCTTCACTCGAGCGGGGAGCTGACGGACGAGGAGTACGCCGCCGCCAAGGCGCAGATCCTCTCCGGCTCGTAGCCGCGGCAGGCTCGGGCACGTCGGCGCCGAAACACTTCCGCATGGACGCCAAGGTGGCGCAGGCCCTCGTTCTCGCGGGCGTCTGGATCGTGGTCGTGCTCGCCGTGCGGTTCGCATGCCGACTGGCGTTCGATCGCTACGAGCGCCAACTGGCGGAGAAGGATCCCGCCGTCGCCGCCCGCCGCCGGACGACATTTAGCTTCCTCCTCCGCGTCGTCATCGCGCTGATCGTGCTGATCGGCGTCTGGAGCGTGCTCTCGATCTTCACCGTCACGCAGGAGGTCGCGAAGGCCTTCCTCGCCTCGAGCGCGGTCCTGGCCGTCATCGCCGGCGTCGCGCTCTCGACGCCGCTCGGCAACCTCGGCTCCGGCCTCCTGCTCGCGATCACGCAGCCCGTCCGCCTCGGCGACCGCATCACGGTAGGCGACCAGACGGGCGTCGTCTCCGAGGTGACCCTGAGCTACACCACGCTCGTCACCGACGAGGACCGGCACGTGTACGTCCCGAATCAGAGCATGGTCTCGACGATGCTCGTCAACCGCTCCGTCGGCGATCCGCGGCGGATCGTCACCGTGGCCGTGCCGATAGGCATCCGAACCTCGGTCACAGACGCACGACGTGTCGTCCTCGAGGCGGCGTCGGACGCCGAAGAGGCTCGGGGCCTCGCGGTCTCGGTGCGCGTGAGCGACGTCGCCGAGAAGGTCGTGTGGCTGACCGTGGTCGCCCACGCGCCGCCGGGCGCAGACGTCGGGCTGATCGCGAGCTCGATCCGCGAGCGGACGCTCGGAGCGCTCGGCGAGGCCGAGCTCCTCCCCGCCGCGTAGCGACTCAGTCGACCTCGGTGCTCTGACCGGGCGCGAGCACCCGCACCTCGACCTCCGGGGCGAGCTCTGTCGCCGCCTGGGCGAAATCGACCGCCGGAGCACGGAGGAATGCAGGCGACCCTCGCAGCCCGAGGTGGATCGGCGAGTAGGTGCCCCAGTGGATCGGAATCGCGACGCGCGGCTGGATCAGACGAAGCGCCTCGGCCGCACCCTCGGGATCGAGATGGCCGCCGCTACCGAGCGTCGGCCCCCAGCCCCAGATCGGGATCAGGGCGACGTCGACCGAGCGGAGCTCGGACATGCCTTCGAACAGGTCTGTGTCCCCCGCGAAGTAGACGGAACGCGAGCCGGAGAGCACATAGCCGAGCGGCTGCGCCCTCGCTCCGAACGGGCCGCGCGTGTTCTCGTGCTCGGCATGCACCGCTCGGATCTCGAGCTCGCCGATCCGCAGCACCTCGCCCTCCTCGACCTCGAGGACACCCTCGAACCGCCGCTTCCGGAGCAGCCCACCGAGCCCCTTGGGGACGACCACGGGCAGGCTCTTGCCGAGCTTCTCGAGCGAGGGGAGGTCGAGGTGGTCGTAGTGCGCGTGCGAGATCAGGACCGCGTCGACGCCGCGAAACGCCCGGGTGTCGACGGCGGCCGACCGGCGCAGGTGGACGACGCGACGGCGCAGGAGCGGGTCGGTGACGAGCCGCACCCCGTCGAGGTCGACGACGACCGTCGCGTGCCCGACGTAGTCGATGCGCACGGTGAGAACGCTAGACGCCCCGCGCCGACGCCGCGCAGCGCGACGAGAGCCCTCCTAGACGCAGTCCTTCAGGCCCTGCGCCTCGGGCAGCGACTCGAGCTTCTTCAGCGTGTTGTTCTCGATCTGGCGGATGCGCTCGCGGGTCACGCCGAAGGCCCGACCGACCTCCTCGAGCGTGCACGGCTGCGAGCCGTCGAGCCCGTAGCGGAGCACGATCACCCGCCGCTCGCGCTCGGGAAGGGCCGACAGCGCGAGCTCGACGTCCTCGCGGCGGAGCGAGAGCGACGCCGTGTCGAACGGCGACTCCGCCTGCTCGTCCGGTACGAGGTCGCCGAGCGACGAGTCCTCCTCCTCGCCGATCGGCTTCTCGAGCGACACGGGGAGCTGCGACATGCGGAGGATCTCGCGCACTTCCTCGGGAGCGATGTCGAGCTCCTCGGCGACCTCGTCCGCGTCCGGCTCCCGGCCGAGCCGCTGCACCAGCTGGCGCTCGATGTGCACCACCTTGTTCAGCTTCTCGACCATGTGCACCGGGATCCGGATCGTCCGCGCCTTGTCCGCGATCGCGCGTGTCACCGCCTGCCGGATCCACCAAGTCGCGTAGGTCGAGAACTTGTAGCCCTTGCGGTAGTCGAACTTCTCGACCGCGCGAATGAGACCCAGCGAGCCTTCCTGAATCAGGTCGAGGAACGAGAGCCCACGGCCGAGATACCCCTTCGCGATCGAGACGACGAGGCGCAGGTTCGCCTCGATCATGTGCTGCTTCGCGGCCATGTCACCGCGCTCGATCCGCTTCGCGAGCGAGACCTCCTGGTCGGCGGTGAGGAGCGGCACCTTGCCGATCTCGCGCAGGTAGAGCCTGAGCGAGTCGAGGGAGGGCTCGACCGTCAGGTCGAGCTTCGGCGCGGCCTTCTCGTCCTCGGCCGGCGGAGGCGCGACTTCGTCGTGTGGGAGCGCCTTGTGCTCCACGCCCTCCACGAGCTCGACCGAGTGGTCGATGAGGTAGGCGTAGAAGTCCTCGACCTGCTCCTTCGTGAGCTCGACCTCCTCGAGCCCGGTGACGATCTCGTCGTAGGTGAGGAACCCTTTCTCGAGCCCCTGCTCGACCAGACGGCTCAGCTCCTCGACGTCGGGGAGGGCGATCTCGACGGACAGCATGGCCGTGGCTCTCTCCTCTCGCGCTCGAACGGATGGGACCTACCACCTACCGACTGCCGAGAGTCGGTCCGCCTGTTCCCGACTCACCCCACTCCGGCCGGGGCCGGCGCATCCTAGTCCGACATGGCCATTTTTGGGAAGGCCTGGACGGACATATCCCGCCTAGGCGCTCGAGTCAGAGCGCACGAAGCTCTCCCACCGTCTCCCCGCGGCTGTTCTCGACACTGACGACACCGAGCTCACCGGTCTCGACGCCCAGGCGTCCGAGGAAGGCCGCGAGCCCGCTGCGGACGGCGCGCGTGCTCCCGTCCTCGACCTTGAGCGCGACTCCGAGCCCGCCCGGCGACGCGGCGCACAGAAGCCCTTCCGCCCCACCCTTCGCGATCCACCCAGGCACCGTTCGCATGAGCATCGTGTCAGCCGCGTGCGGGCCGCGGATCAGCTCTGGAAACTCTCGCATCGCGCCGGCCACGCGGGGGCCGCCGTCGAGCAGCTCGAGGCGCGAGAACGCATGCGCCATCCGCTCGAGGGGGAGCCCGAAGGTGAGGACACCGCAGCCGTCGATCGCCGTCCGAATCGCATCGGGCCCGACCTCGGCCGCCGCGGCGACCTCGTCCAGCATCGCGTCCTGGCAGGGATGTCCGGCGAGCCGGTAGCCCTCGGTGGGCCAGTCCTTCGCCCGGCAGAGCGCAAGCATGCCGGCATGCTTGCCGGAGCAGTTGTGCTCGACGCGGGTGGGGTCCGGGCCGCACTCGAGGTCGTCCTCGGTCGCCGGCGCCTTCGCCAGCAGGCTCCGCACCCGCTCGAGCTGCTCAAGGCGGGCGAGATGGGACGCGCACGCGATCGCGATCTCCGCGTCCGTGAGGTCGGGCCGGGCGCGCGCGACCGGCAGCGCCTGGATCGGCTTCGCCGAGCTGCGGAGGTAGGTGACGAGGCCCGGATCGCCGACCGCAGCCGCCACCACTCCGTCCCTCACCGCCACGGCGTGCACGACGTGTCGGGCCTCGACGAGCCCACCACGCACGACCCCGACGAGGATCGGCTCCACGGCGGCGGAGACTAGTCATCGTTGACAATGGTCGAGATTTCTCGTACGTTCCACGATCATCGACCGTTCGCAGCTCATCGACTACGACGCCGACGACGTGCTCGTCGTGAGCGACCCGGAGCAGCTTCGTGCGCTCGGCGGGCAGCTCCGCGCGCGCATCGTCCAACTCCTGCGCGAGCGAGCGGCCAGCACGACCGAGCTCGCGACGGCCCTCGGGGTCGCGAAGGGCACCGTCGCCCATCACCTCAAGGTGCTCGAGCGTGTCGGCCTCATCCGCGTCGTCGCAACCCGCCGTGTCCGGGCGGTGACCGAGAGGTACTACGGGCGCGTCGCCCGCCTGTACGTCCTCAAGTCCGACGAGTCGCCGCCCGGCGCGATCGGAACGGGCGGGTTGACCGCGGTCATGCTCCACCAGGCCGCAGACGAGGTCCCGCGCAACGCGTCCTATTCGGGCACGACTGCATCGCTCACGCACGCGAAGCTGAAGCCGGCGGACGTACGGCGCATCTCCAAGCGGATGAACGCTCTCGTCGCTGCGTTCCAGGCGGCGGATGATCCAGACGGTGAGCCATACGGGCTCGCCCTCGCGAGCTACCCCTCTCCTGCGAGCCTTCCTCCACCCGATGCGTAGCCTCTGGCCCAAGGGCGGCCTCTGGCGCCACCCCGACTTCCTGAAGCTCTGGTCGGC
>DASSQE010000069.1:0-5532 GCA_035702645.1 Gaiellaceae bacterium | reverse complement strand
CGGATACGCGAGATGCTGGTTCACCTTGGAGCAGACGTTCTCGGCGGACGCCCAGTACTTCGGCCCCCAGTCGACCGCGACCCAGGGCGGGTTCGAACGGCTGAACGCGATGTGGTGGCCGTACTCGTGGCGGACGATCTCCTCAGGCGTCGTCCCGTCCACGTACGGCTCGCCGATGGCGACGATCTCGTCGTCCTGGTAGCAGCCGAGCGCCTGCGGCCCGCACAGGGACGTGACCTCGGCGAACGGCGCGATGTAGAGCTTCACGGTCGACAGCTCCTGCCCGTGCGTGAGGTGCGCCAGGAACTCCGCCCAGTACTGCGGCGTCACCTGATCCGGCGTGTACGTGTCCGACACGAAGACCGTGACCGTCTCGCCGGTCGAGGTGGTGATCGGTCCGCCGTGCCAGCTTTGCGGGCTGCTCGCGAGAAGATCCCGGCGAAGCTTCGTCCCGACGGGCTCCTGAATCGTCCGAGCCAGGAGCGTCGGGCTCGGAAACGCAGCGCGCGCCGCGGGCTCGGTGCCGATCGCGCCGACGAGAACGGCGAGGACTGCGCCGGCGAGTACGACCGCGACTCGCCGGCGGGAGGTCGCGGACAGCACGGGGCACTTATACCCGGGTGCATGTGAACGGAACGTAAGAATCAGGTTCGCGACGCGAGACGGCCGCCGGCGCGGGACGGAGCGCGCCGGCGGCCGGTCGTCACGCCACGAGGCGGATCCGGACGGCTACTGCTTGGTCGCCGTCCACGTGATATGGCCGGAGCCGCACCGGAAGTGCGTGCCCTGGTAGTCCAGCTCCAGGTTGTAGTCGATGGTTCCCGAGATCGACGTCGCGGTGCCGAACGTGCCGGCGATCTTCGCGTCCCAGTGGGTGAACGTGATGTCGCCTTCGGAGTCCGAGCCGTCCCAGTTTCCCTGCGCCATGAAGCTCCCGTCGTCTCCGACTGCAAACGTGCTGCCAGTGAAGTCGGGAGCCCCGTACAAGGTCGCGGGAGGACTGCAGTCCAGCGGAAGGCTGTTGACGCGCCATCCCGTGATCGTTCGGTCCGACGTGACCGTCAAGAACACGAAGTTCCCGTTCTGCGTAGACCCCCTGTAGTCGCCGGCCGTGACCGGTGACTGCGGAGGCGGAGGGGGCGGAGGGGGCGGAGGTGGAGGCGGCGGGGTCGGCGGCTCCGCCGGAATCCCGCTGACGATCTCGCAGTCCGGCGCGACCTTGTCGAGCTTGTCCGCTCTCGCGACGTCCCTTCCGGCCCCACAGGACAGGACGTCACGTCCAGGTCCGCCGACGAGCAGGTCGTTCCCCGAGCCGCCCACGAGCGTGTCGTTTCCGCCGCGTCCGTAGAGCTTGTCGTTCCCGCCCTTCCCGACCAGCTTGTCGTTCTTCGCCGTTCCGAGGATCCTGTCGCTCTTGGCCGTTCCCGTGATCGTGGCGGCCCAGACCGTCCCGCCCGTGACGAGCAGCGCCGCACAGACGCCCGTCGCGACGAGGAAGCGCCCTCGAATTCCCATCCTGCCGCCGTTCATCCCCGATCTTCTCCTTGCTGCCCGCCCACGCCTGAACGTGGCAGAGGATACGAGGTCGAACTGGAAAAGTCATCCACCGCCCTGACGCCGATCGGTCCACGACGGGGACCTCGGCGATCGCGCTGGCGAAAGGACGGATGCGCGGAGCGCTACGCGCGCGGGCCGGCGGCCGCGACCTTCGGGCCGATGCCCTCGAACTTGGCGAAGTTCGACCGGAACATCTCGGCGAGCTCTTGCGCTTTCACGTCGTACGCCTGGGGGTCGCGCCAGGTCGAGCGAGGATCGAGAAGCGCCGAGTCGACGCCCCGCACCGCGACGGGCACCTCGAAGCCGAAGACCGGATCGACGCGGAGCTCGACCTCCCCGAGCGCCCCGGAGAGCGCGGTGTGCAGGAGTGCTCTGGTCGCGTGGATCGGCATGCGATTGCCCTCGCCGTAGGGGCCGCCCGTCCAGCCGGTGTTCACGAGCCAGACGGTCGTCTTGTGGCGGTCGAGCTTCTCCCCGAGGAGCCTTGCGTACACCGCCGGAGGCTGGGGCAGGAAGGGCGCCCCGAAACAGGCGGAGAAGGTCGGCTGCGGCTCGGTCACGCCGATCTCGGTGCCGGCGAGCTTCGCCGTGAAGCCCGAGAGGAACCAGTAGATCGCCTGGTCGCGCGTCAGGCGCGCGATCGGCGGGAGGATCCCGAACGCGTCCGCGGTGAGGAGGACGACGGTGGACGGATGGCCCGCTCGCTTCGCCGGCAGCGCGTTCGCGATCTGCTCGAGCTTGTAGGCCGAGCGCGTGTTCTCGGTCTTACGGTCGTCGTCGAGGTCGAGGATCCCGCGCTCGTCCATGACGACGTTCTCGAGCACCGACCCGAACGTGCGCGTCGTCTCGAAGATCTCGGGCTCGGCCGTCTCGGACAGGCGGATGACCTTCGCGTAGCAGCCGCCCTCGAAGTTGAAGACGCCCTCGTCGCCCCAGCCGTGCTCGTCGTCGCCGATGAGGCTCCGCTCGGGATCGGCCGAGAGCGTGGTCTTCCCCGTGCCGGAGAGCCCGAAGAAGACGGCGACCGAACCGTCGTCGCCGACGTTCGCCGAGCAGTGCATCGGGAAGACGCCGTCGAGGGGGAGGCGGTCGTTCATGAGCGTGAAGATCGACTTCTTGATCTCGCCCGCGTAGTAGGTGCCGCCGATGACGACCTCGAGCCGCGAGGGATGGAGCAGGACGAAGGTGCCGCTGCGCGTCCCGGCCTCCTCCGGGTCGGCCGAGACGGACGGCGCGTGGAGGACGAGCGCGTCGGGCTCGAAGCTCTCGAGCTCCTCGTCGGTCGGGTCGATGAAGAGGGTCTTCGCGAAGAGCGCGTGCCAGGGGCTCTCGGAGATGACGCGAACGGCGAGCCGATGCGCCGGGTCGGCGCCCGCGAACGCGTCGACGACGTAGACGTCGTTCTCACCGAGCCGGGCCGCAACCTTGTCCCGGAGGCGCTCGAAGCCCTCCTCGGAGATCTCAGCGTTCGTATCGCTCCACCAGATCCGGTCCTCGGACTCGGGCTCGCGGACGATGAACTTGTCCTTCGGCGAGCGGCCGGTGTGCTCTCCCGTGTCGACGACGAGCGGCCCGCCTTCGGCGAGCGCGGCCTCGCCTCGGGCGAGCGCGTGCGAGTAGAGCTGCGACGTCGTCGGCTGCCAGTAGACGCGCCCGTCGCCCGAGATCCCGTGGTCGTCGAGCCCTCCCCGACCGGGAACGGTCGCGATCATCGGAGGGCCTTTGGAGTCGTCGTGGGCATGCGCGAGCCGATCTATGGTACGCGCGGTCGCTGGAAAGAGTGCGATTCGACCGTCTCAGGCGGTCCCGGTCGGCTCGAGCAGGCCATCAACAGCCACGTCGCCGTCGCGGGCGGCGAGCGTCGCGAAGCGGCCTCCGCGCAGCACCAGCTCCCCGTACGTCCCGACCTCCACGACCTGGCCGCGGTCGAGGACGACGATCTGGTCGGCGTCGCGGACGGTCGAGAGCCGGTGCGCGATCGCGATCGTCGTCCGGCCTTCGGACAGGCGCTCGAGCGCCTCCTGCACGAGCCGCTCGGTCTGCGTGTCGAGGGACGAGGTCGCCTCGTCGAGGACGAGCACGGGCGGGTTCCGCAGGATCGTGCGTGCGATCGCGATCCGCTGCTTCTCGCCGCCGGAGAAGCGGTACCCGCGCTCGCCGACGACCGTCTCGTAGCCCTCGGGCAGCGCCGCGACGAGCTCGTGGATCTGGGCCGCCCGGGCCGCGTCCTCGATCTCCTCGTCGGTGGCGGTCGGCTTCGCGAAGCGGAGGTTCTCGCGCACCGACGCGTGGAAGAGGTAGGTCTCCTGCGAGACCACGCCGACGGCGGCCGTGAGCGACTCGAAGGTGAGGTCGCGCACGTCGATGCCGTCGATCGCGACGCTCCCCTCGGTCGCGTCGTACAGCCGCGCCACGAGGTACGCGCACGTCGTCTTCCCGGACCCGGTCTCGCCGACGAGCGCCGTCTTCGTGCCCGGTGGCACGCGGAACGACACGTCCTGCAGCGTCCAGGCCGCGTCGTCGTAGCGGAACCAGACGCCGTCGAGCGCGACCTCGCCGAGCGGCGCGTCGCCGAGCGAGCGCTCGCCGGGGACGATGTCGACCCGGTGGTCGAGATACTCGAAGATCCGGTCGAAGAGCGCGAGCGAGCTCTGTACGTCGAGCTGCACGCCGAGCAGACTTCCGATCGGGAAGAAGAGCCGTGTCTGGAGGGTCGTGAACGCGACCAGCGTTCCGATCGAGATCGCGCCGTCGCCACGCGCGACCGTCCAGCCCGCGAACCAGTAGACGAGGGCGGGCATGACCGCGAAGGTCGTCTGGATCGCCGCCATCATCCAGCGCCCGGTCATGCGGCTCCGCACCTCGAGCTCGGCGAGGCGGGCGGACTCGGTGGTGAACCGCTCCGCGAGGTCGTCCGAGCGGCCCATCGTCTTGCCGAGCAGGATCCCGGAGACCGAGAGCGATTCCTGCACGATCGAGGAGACGTCGGCGAGCGACACCTGCCGCTCGGCGGTCACCTTCTTCCGCTGCTCGCCGACGCGTTTGGTGAGGTAGACGAAGAGCGGAAGCAGCGCGAGCGCGAACGCCGCGAGCCGCCAGTCGAGGAAGATCATCGCGACGATCGTCGCGATCACGGTCGTGACGTTCGAGAGGACGGAGGTCGCGGTCGAGGTGACGACGTTCTCGATCCCGCCGATGTCGTTCGCGATCCGGCTCTGCACCTCGCCCGTTCGCGTCCGGGTGAAGAAGGCGAGCGACAGCCGCTGGAGATGGCGGTAGACCTGCGTCCGCAGGTCGTGCATCACATTCTGGCCGACCTGGTTCGAGAGCAGCGTCTGCCAGACGCCGATCGCGCCGGTCGCGAGCGCGATCCCGACCATGCCGGCGACGAGGAGGCTCAGGAGCCCCATCCGCTGCTCAGGGATCGCGACGTCGAGGACGTCGCGGAGCAGGAACGGCGACAGGACTCCGAGCCCGGCCGAGAGGACGATCAGCCCGCCGACCGCCGAGAGCCGTGCCCGGTAGGGCTGGAAGAGCCGGACGATGCGCCGCAGGTTCGCCTTGCGTACGGCCGGGTCGGCGGGCCGCTCGACCGGTTCCTGGGGATTCCTCCCGTAGCGATACAGGCCCATTGCAGGAAAAGTAGCTTCGCCGTCCTGGTCGGCCGCTCTCGCCTCCGCACCGCGAGCGCCCGGTCGGCATCGAGGCTCTTCCGCTAAGGAGCGCCGCGAACCAGCCGGGGCTTCGAGATCGCTCGCGCCGACCCTGACGCGTTTCCCGCCGTGACGCGGCACGAGATCCGCTGTCCGCGATCGGCGGCGACCAGCCGCCGAGTCCGACCCGCAGCTCGCGGGATCACGTGCCCGTGTCGGAGCCAGTCGTAGACGAAGACGATAGGGGCCGTTCCGCTCCAGACGCCCTGCGTGCAGGTGAGCACGTGCCCGACGACCGCCGTACCGCGAGCCGACGGGAGGC
>DASSQE010000068.1:0-12711 GCA_035702645.1 Gaiellaceae bacterium | reverse complement strand
GGTCCCGCGGTTCCGTACCTGGAGGTCGCCGATGCCGGACACGCACTCGCCGATCGCGGCGAGCTCTGGGCGTTCGAGCTCGCGCGCCCGGAGGAGCTCGTCCCAGGTCGTGAGTGCGCCGATCCGAACATTGTCGGCGTCCACCGATACTCCGCGCAGGTCGAGCGCGCCGATGTCGACGAGGAGGGAAGGACGGGCAACCCTGAGCTTCATCGCCGGGATGAGCGTCTGTCCGCCGGCCAGCGCGCTGGCGCCAGGGCTTGCGAGTGCCCCGAGCGCATCCTCGACCGTGGTGGCACGCACGTAGTCGACCGCAGCAGGGATCACGAACGTCCTCCGCCGGCTCCGAGCTCGGCGCCGGCCGCTCGAACGGCGTTCACGATCGGTTCGTAGCCCGTGCAGCGGCAGAGGTTCCCCCGAAGGGCATGGCGGATGGTGGTCTCGTCCGGCTGCGGGTCGCGGGTGAGGAGATCGAGCGCGGTCAGGATCATCCCCGGCGTGCAGAAGCCGCACTGCAGGCCGTGGTGCTCGACGAAAGCGCGCTGCACCGGATGCAGCTCTCCGTCGTCCGCCACGCCCTCGATGGTGACGACGGACGCTCCCTCTGCCTGCGCTGCCAGCATCGTGCAGCTCTTCGTCGCTCGGCCGTCGACGAGGACGGTGCACGCACCGCACTGGCTCGTGTCGCAGCCGACGTGGGTACCGGTGAGCCCGAGGTCGTCCCGGAGCGCATGAACGAGGAGCGTCCGCGGCTCGACGGCGAGCGATCGTGGCGCGCCGTTGACGACGAGCTCGATCCGCCTCGACTCCATGGATGTCCTACTGAGCTGCGAGCGCTCCGACCTTCTCGCGGAGGTAGGCGAGGTATGGCTCCGGGTCGATCGTCGGCGAGCCCGTGAGGCGCTCGATCGTCTCCCTCGGCGTGAGCTTGCGGCCGAGCGAGTAGAGGTTGTCGCGAAGCCAGGCGGAAAGGGTCTCGAGATCGCCGCCACGCATCTGGTCGTCGATGTCCGGAATCGCGTCGCGGACGACCGACCAGATCTGCAGGGAGATGACGTTGCCGAGTGCGTAGGTGGGGAAGTACCCGATGGAGCCGCCCGACCAGTGCACGTCCTGCATCACGCCCATGGCGTCGCTCGGGACGTCGACGCCGAGCAGGTCGTTCATGCCCGCGTTCCACGCCTCGGGGAGATCGGCCACCGGGAGGCTGCCGTCGATCAGCCGCCGCTCGAGGTCGAAGCGAAGGATGATGTGGAGGCTGTACGTCGTCTCGTCCGCCTCGACGCGGATCAAGCTCGGCTCGGCGCGGTTGATCCCTGCCAGGAACTCGTCGAGGCTCACGTCGCCGACCTTGTCCGGGAACGTCTCCTGGAGCGGCTCGTACCAGTGCTCCCAGAACGGGCGGCTTCGCCCGACGAGGTTCTCCCAGGTGCGGCTCTGGGACTCGTTCAGCCCGAGTGAGGGCGAGTTGGCGAGCGGCGTCCGCTGGAGCGAGTCCGCGATGCCGTGGGCGTAGAGGCCGTGGCCCGCCTCGTGCATCGTCGACCAGAAGGAGTCGAGGTCGCCGTCGTTGTAGCGCGTCGTCAGCCTGACGTCGCGGTTCGAGAACGAGATGCAGAACGGGTGCACGGTCGGGTCCAGGCGCCAGGCGTCCTCCTCGAAGCCGAGCGTCCGCACGACCCGATCCGCGAACGCGCGCTGGTCGTCCACCGGGAACGAGCCGTAGAGGAACGACGCGTCGATCTCAGGGGCGGCCTTGACCAGCTCCGAGAGAACGGGCTTCACGGCGTCGAACACCTCGGCGACGTCGGTCGCCGTCATGAACGGCTCGTAGTCGTCGAGGAGGGGCGTGTACGGCTCGTCGTCCCAGCCGAAGCATTCGACGTAGCGCTTCTTGAGCTCCAGATGCTTCTCGACGACCGGGGCGAACATCGAGAAGTCGTTCTCGGCCCGTGCCTCGACCCAGATCTGGTGACCGCGCGTCGCCTCGCGCAGCATGTCGGCGCGGAGCTCGGTCGGCACCTTGCGCTCCTTCTCCCAGTCGTGGCGCGTGACTCGGATCAGGCTCGCGTCGTCGGAGTCGTACTCGAGCGACTCGCCGTACGACTGGAGCCGATCGAGGAGCCTGCCCACCTCGTCGTCGACGAACAGGTCATGGGCGATCCGGCCGATCGTGGCCAGCGCATTCGCTCTCGACTCCGTTCCGCGGGACGGCATCATCACGCGTTGGTCCCACGCGAGGACGCCGCCCGAGCGCTGGAGATCCGAGATCTCGGCGAGCCGCTCGCGAAGCGCCTGGAGGTCCGCTTCCACGGCCGAGGACTCTACCGACGCCGTTAGGATCGACGGTGAAGTGGCGGACGTCCTCATCGTGGCCGACACGCGCAGCTCGCCGGAGATGCGCCACGAGGTTCCGCTCGTCGTTCCGGACCCGTTCCTCTATGCGGAGGCCGGTGGGAAGCGGCACGCCGTGGTGACGTCGTACGAGAGAGGGAGGATCGAGGAGCTCGGGCTCGGGATCGAAGTCACGCCGTGGGAGGAACTCGGGGTCGACGAGCTCCTGCGGAGCGGCCTCCGCCGGTACGAGATCTCACGTGAGATCTACCTCCGCGCGTGCCGCGCACTCGGCGTGAGCGAGGCGCTCGTCCCCGAGAGCTTTCCCACAGGGGTTGCCGACCACCTGCGCGCAGGCGGTGTCGACCTCACGCTCGACGAGGAGCACTTCCGTGCGCGGCGGAGGGTCAAGTCTGCGGCCGAGCTCGACGGGATCCGGCGGGCGCAACGCGCCGCCGAGGCGGCGATGTCCGCTGTTCGCGACGTCCTCCGTCGAGCCGAGCGCCGGAACGGCGGCCTCGCTGTCAAAGGCGAGACGGTGACGTGCGAGCTGCTGAAGGAGCACGTCGACGAGGCCTTCGTCACGCATGGCGCATCCGCTGACGAGTCGATCGTGTCGCACGGCGCGCAAACGGCGGTCGGGCACGACATGGGCTCGGGCGAGGTCGGTGCGGACGACGTCGTTCTTCTCGACCTCTTCCCGATCGACAAGACCTCGTGCTGCTACGCCGACATGACGCGCACGTTCGTCGTCGGTGACGCGCCGAGGGAGATCCACGAGTATCAGCCGCTCGTCAAGGAGGCGCTCGACTGTGCCGTCGCGATGGTCCGGCCCGGGATCGACGGGCGTGAGGTGCACCAGGCGGTCTGCGACCTCTTCCACGAGCACGGCTTCCCGACCCAGCTCCACAAAGCCGACGGCGAGGTGCTCGAGGACGGCTTCTACCACGGCACCGGCCACGGGGTGGGCCTCGCGGTGCACGAGGCGCCGAGCCTGGGCGTGATCGGCGACGAGCTCGTCGCCGGCGACGTGATCACGATCGAGCCCGGCCTCTACCTTCACGGAGTCGGCGGCGTGCGGCTCGAGGACCTCGTCCTCGTGACGGACGACGGCTGCGAGGTGTTGACGGACTTCACCTACGACCTCGCGCTCGACGCATGACGGACCGCGCGATCGACACGCTCCTCCTCGAGGAGCGGCGCTATCCGCCGTCCGAGGAGTTCGCTGCACAGGCGAACGCGACCGAGGCGATCTACGGCCTCCCGTTCGACGACTTCTGGGAGCGCGAGGGTCGCGAGCGCGTGAGCTGGTTCGAGCCGTTCACGTCGCTCCTCGAGTGGGAGCTGCCATATGCGAAGTGGTACGGCGGCGGGACGCTGAACGTCGCCTACAACTGTCTCGACCGGCATGTCGAAGCGGGACTGGGCGACCGCGTGGCGTTCTACTTCGAGGCGGAGCCGGTCGACGAGCGCGCCGAGATCACGTACTCGACGCTGCTCGAGGAGGTCGTGAAGGCGGCGAACGGCCTGAAGGCGCTCGGGGTCGGGAAGGGCACGCCGGTCGGCATCTACATGGGCATGGGGCCCGGCCTGCCGGTGGCGATGCTCGCCTGCGCCCGGCTCGGCGCGCCCCACACGGTCGTGTTCGGCGGGTTCTCCGCGGAGTCGCTCGCCGGTCGGTTGAACGACATGCGCTGCGAGGTCCTGCTCACGCAGGACGAGAGCTGGCGCCGCGGCCAGCTCGTCCCGCTGAAGGCGAACGCGGACGAGGCGCTCGAGTCCTGCCCGCTCGTCCGCACCGTCGTCGTCGGCCAGCGGACGCGCGGCGACGTGCCGATGCACGAGGGCCGCGACATCACCTGGTCGGAGCTCGTCGACGGCCAGGCGAGCGATCCCGCGACCTGCCCGTGCGAGCCGATGGGCTCGGAGGACCTCCTCTACCTCCTGTACACGAGCGGGACGACCGCGAAGCCGAAGGGCATCGTCCACACCACCGCGGGCTACCTGGTCGGCGTTGCGGCGACGCACTACTACATCTTCGATCTGAAGCCCGAGTCCGACGTCTACTGGTGCGCCGCGGACATCGGCTGGGTCACCGGGCACAGCTACATCGTCTACGGGCCCCTCTGCAACGGAACGACGAGCGTCCTCTACGAGGGGACACCGGACTTCCCGGACAAGGACCGCTGGTGGGACATCGTCGAGCGCTACGGAGTGACGATCCTGTACACGGCTCCGACCGCTATTCGCGCGCACATGAAGTGGGGCCCCGACCACGCGCGGAAGCACGATCTCTCCTCGCTCCGGCTCCTCGGCTCGGTCGGCGAGCCGATCAACCCCGAGGCCTGGGTCTGGTACCGCGAGCACATCGGCGGCGACCGGATCCCCGTGGTGGACACGTGGTGGCAGACCGAGACGGGGATGATCATGATCTCGCCCCTTCCCGGCGTCACGACCGCGAAGCCCGGTTCGGCGACCAAGCCGTTCCCCGGAGTCGAGGCGGCGGTCGTCGACGACCAGGGGAACGAGGTCGGCCCAGGCGGCGGCGGCTACCTCGTCCTGAAGAAGCCGTGGCCGGCGATGACTCGCGGGATCTTCGGCGACGAGGGGCGCTTCCGGGCGACGTACTGGGAGCGCTTCCCGGGTGTCTACTTCGCGGGTGACGGCGCCCGGATCGACGAGGACGGCGACTTCTGGCTCCTGGGGCGGGTCGACGACGTCATGAACGTCTCGGGCCACCGGATCTCGACGATCGAGGTGGAGTCGGCGCTCGTCGACCACCCGAGCGTGGCCGAGGCTGCCGTGTGCGGACGCGCAGACGCGTTGACGGGACAGGCGATCGTCGCGTTCGTCACCCTGAAGGGCGGCGAGGACGGCTCGGTCGAACGGCTCGAGGAACTGCGCGAGCACGTCTCGCAGAAGATCGGCCCGATCGCGAAGCCCGCGAACATCGTCTTCACGCCGGAGCTCCCGAAGACGCGCTCAGGGAAGATCATGCGCAGGCTCCTGCGCGACGTTGCGGAGGAGCGTCCCCTCGGAGACACGACGACGCTGGCCGATCCTGCCGTCGTCAGCGAGATCGCAGACCGCGCAGCGGCCGGAAGCTCGGACGAGTAGCTCTCACGCGGGTCGCGCCGTCACCCGGCGACGGTCTCGTCGATCACCTCGTCGACGGTGGACGGGCCGTCCGGGAGGCTCCCAATGTCCGGACCGACTCGCGGCTCGTCGTCGGTGCGACTCGAGCCTCGCGGAGGCCGGCGCGGTGGTCCACGATGGCGTCCACGGCGCGAGTGAGCGACTCGCCGAGGACGTCTGCCGATTCGGGCGCCTGCGTCATGCTCGCGAACCTAAGCGCGGCAGGCTTCGCGATGACCGCGGCGACTAGGCGGTGAGGAGCTTCTCGAAGCGGTCGGGCTCGTCGTACGGCCCGACGACAGCGAGGTAGAGCCGTTTCCCGTCGAAGAGCTCGCGCGCGACGCGCTGCACGTCGTCGGCCGTGACGGCGTCGAGCTGAGCGAGGACATCGTCGGGCTCCTCGATCTCACCCTCGAGAACCTCGCGCCGGAGGCCGTACTGGATCGTCCCCTGGGGGCTCTCGAGCCGGAGGACGAAGCGGCCCTTGGCGTAGCCACGCGCCTTCTCGAGCTCGTCCGCCGGCACTGGCTCCGAGGCGACCTTCCCGAGCTCGCCGATGATCGTCGTGATCGCCTCGTCCACCCGGTCGACGTCGACGCCCGCGCTCGCGTAGAAGCTCCCGGCATCGGTGTAGCTGTCGTTCCCCGCATGGACGTAGTACGCGAGGCCGCGCTTCTCGCGAACCTCGGTGAAGAAGCGGGACGACATCCCGCCGCCGAGGACGACCGAGAGCATCTGGAGCACGTACCGGTCGGGGTGCCCGAGCTCGTACCCGCGCACGCCGAGATGCAGGTGCGCCTGCTCCGAGGACTTCGTGTGCAGCGCGACGTGTGAGCCGTTCGCGGTGATCTCGACGGCGGCCGGTGCACCGGACTCCTCGTGCTCGAGGCCGCCGAGCAAGCTCTCGAGCCGTTCGTGGAGCCCGTCTCCGATCCGGCCGGCGATGCCCACGACCATGCGCGCGGGGCGATACCACGTGTCGAGGTACGAGGTGAAGGTCTCGCGCGTCGCGCTTTCGATCGTCTCCTTCGTTCCGAGGATGTCCCAGCCGAGGGGTTGATCGCCGTAGAGGAGCTGGTCGTACACGCTGCCGACGTAACGTGCAGGCGTGTCGAGGTAGACGTTCATCTCCTCGAGGATTACGCCCTTCTCCTTCTCGATCTCCGCCGGTTCGAACCGGGAGTTGAGGAGCATGTCGACGAGCACGTCGAGCGCGACGTCCCGCGTCTCCGAACCGCACTTCACGTAGTAGGCGGTGAGCTCCTTCCCGGTGAAGGCGTTGAACTCCCCGCCGATCGCGTCGATCTCGGTGGCGAGCGTACGCGCCGTCGGGCGGCGCTCCGTTCCCTTGAAGAACATGTGCTCGGAGAAATGTGCGATGCCCTTCGACGGCGACGTCTCGTACCGCGAGCCGGCGTTGAGCATGACGAAGCACGAGACGGAGCCGACTTGCGGCATCGAGGCCGTCAGGACACGAATCCCGTTGGCGAGGTGCGTCTTCTCGAAGACCGCCATCGCGCGCGATGGTATAGACACCGCTCGTGGCCGGACAGTTGACCCGATCCGCCATCGCTGCCCAGGCCGAGTGGCTTCGAGGCGTGTCAGAACGGGTCGGCGACCTGCGCCTTCCGGAGAACGCGCGCGCGCTCTTCACGGGCTGCGGGACCTCGTACCATGCGGCCCTCGCGTGCGGGCCTGGGGTTCAGGCGCTCGAGCTCGTGCTCGGGAATGCACCCGACGCCGACGTGCTCGTCGCCGTCAGCCACGAGGGAGAGACGACGCTCACGCTGGAGGCGGTGGAAGCGTTCGCCGGGGAGACCTGGCTCGTCACCGGCGCCACCAACGCTCCGCTCGCCACCGCCGTCGATCACGTCGTGGTCGCGACCCCGGCGATCGAGCAGAGCTACTGTCACACGGCGAGCTACACGTGTGCCGTTGCGGCGGGGCGGGCTCTCGGCGGAGAGGACGTCACCGGCCTCGCCGGCGCGGTCGAGCGGGAGCTCGCGGCCGAGCCGCTCCCCGTCTCCGAGCACGAGCGGATGGTCGTGGCCGGTGCGGGCCGCGACATTCCGACCGCGCTCGAAGCGGTGCTCAAGCTCCGAGAAGGTGCGCGGGTGGCCGCCGAGGCCCACCACACGGAGCAGCTCCTCCACGGCCACCTGGCCGCGATCGACCCGTCGGTGCGCTGCTTCGTGCTCGAGGGAGAGGGGCCGGCGGCCGAAAGAGCCGCAGGTGCCGTGCGCGCCCTGTCCGAGATCGGTTGTGACGTGACGCTCGTCCAGACCTCGGATCCCGTCGTCGACATCGTCCGCTTCCAGCGGCTGACCGTCGACCTCGCCGAGGCGCGCGGGATCGACCCCGACCTCATCCGCTGGGACGAGGAGCCGTGGGATCGCGCGAGAAAGGCGTACTCCTAGGAGGGGGTGGTAGGGGCCCGGACCTGTTCGGCCTTCGGCTGGCCCTACGGGCGATCCTCGAGCCGATAGACGAAGCGGAGCGCCTGCCAGCGGTCGTCGATCGAGCACGACTTGTTGTCGACGAGGCCGTTCGCCAGTCCGATCCCCTGCACCGCCTCGAACGTCAGGTCGCCCTCGATGTCCGCAGCCTTCTTCGGCCAGGCGATCCAGAGGCCGTCCACCGGGTCGAGCGTCGCCTTCAGGCCGGCGAATCGGCGCTCGAGGTCGGAGCGGCTGGTCGTGAAGAAGACGACGATCCCGGCGCCCGGCTTCGCACCGAGCTTCTGCGAGAGCGGCGTTCCGGAGTAGTCCTTAGCGGGCATGCCAGGCAGCGAGGAGCGACGCCTCGCGCTCCGGGGCGAGACCGGCCTCGTCTGTCATGGTCGCCTCTTCGAGCGTCCCGCGGACGGTCTCGTCGAGCGGACGAAAGGAAAGCCCGGCGGCGAGCGCGCGGTCGACGACGGCGTCGTCCGCGGCGGCCATGGCGGGGTCCGCGAGCCAGAGCGGGAGCTCCATCCACTGTCCGACCTCGTTCTCGAGCAGGAACTCGTCCGAGACCCACGTGATCTCGGCGTCGGCGTCGCTCACGCGGACGCAGCTTTCGAGGAGCTCTCTCCACGGCACTCCCTCGTTGGCGGCGTTGAACGTGCCGGACACGCTTCGCTCGCAGAGGTCGACGATCCATTCCCCGAGGTCGCGGACGTCGACGAACTGCGAGAGCCGCTCCGGCGGGGCGGGAGCGAGCACCTCTCCGCCGCGGGCGATGCGATGTGGCCAGTACGTGAAGCGTCCCGTGGGGTCGTGCGGCCCGACGATCAGGCCGGGCCTGACGACGAGCGCGCGGTCGCCGAACGCGTCGCGCACCTCGTCCTCGCAGAGCGCCTTGAGCGCCCCGTAGTTCGAGAAGTCCGGCGTGAGCATGTCGACCGTGTCGTCTCCGAGCTCGGCCACTGGGGCGTCTTCGTCCGCCGGCTCGCTGAAGTCGGCGTACACCGAGACGCTCGAGACGAAGCAGTAGAGACCACACCCTGCCAGCGCGTCCGCCGACGCGCGCACGGCCTGCGGGACGTACCCGCTCGTGTCGAGGACGGCGTCCCAGTTCCTGTCCGCGAGCGCTCGCAGGTCTCCCGCACGATCGCTCTCGATTCGCTCCACCTCGGGGTAGAGCCCGGGGTTCGTCCGTCCGCGGTTGCAGAACGTGAGCTCGTGACCGCGAGCGAGCGCCGCATCCGTCAACCCACGTCCGAGGAACCTCGGCCCGCCGAGGAGGAGGAGCCTCACGTCAGGTCTGTGAGCGCTCCGAGCAGGCGGTCGACCTCGTCCTCGGTGTTGTAGTGGACGATGCCTGCGCGAACGGCGCCGTCCTCGAGCCCGAGGTGGCGCATCACCTCGACCGCGTAGTAGTCGCCGTGCCAGACGGCGACGTCATGCGTGGCGAGCGAGGTGGCAACCTCGTCCGGCCGGCGCCCGGCGACGTTGAAGCAGAAGGTCGCGACACGTCGGTCCATCGTGGGCAGCCCGTACAGGTCTATTCCATCCGGGAGGCCGGCGAGGAAGCGCTCGCCGAGCGACCGCTCGTGGCCGCGGATTGCCTCCCAGCCGAGCGAGTCGAGGTAGTCGACTGCGGCGACGAACCCCGCGAGCAGCTCGTGCTGGCTCGTCCCGAGCTCGAAGCGATGACCGACGGGCTCGTTCGCGGCCGGCCGAACCTTGTACGGCCGCCAGGACTCGAGGAGGTCGCGGCGCCCGTACGCCAGCCCCATGTGCGGGCCGAAGAACTTGTACGGCGAGCAGATCAGAACGTCGACGTCCCAGGCGGACACGTCGATCGGGCCGTGCGGCCCGTAGTGGACGGCGTCCGCCCACGCGAGTGCGCCGGCGTCGTGGGCGATCTCGACGATCCGCCGGACGTCGGGCGTCGTACCCACCGAGTTCGCTGCGACGGGGAACCCGACGGCGCGCGTCTTCTCCGAGACGAGCCAGGAGAGGTGGTCGTAGTCGACCTCGAGCCCGTCGGTCAGCTCCGCGAAGTGGACGACGATGCCGAGGTCGTGGGCGAGCTCGAGCCAGGGGGAGACGTTGGCGTCGTGGTCGAGCCTCGTCACCACGATCTCGTCCTCCTCGCGGAGGGTGCGCGCGAACGCCCGCGTGAGGAGGAAGTTGAGCGCCGTCATGCTCGGCCCGAACGCGACCTCGTCCGGCGAGCACCCGAGGAACGACGCCGCGCGCTCGCGGGAGAGCTCGACGAGCGCGTCCGTGCGACGGCTCGTCTCGTACGGGGCGCCGATGTTGGCGTTCGACACGTGGAGGTACGTCGAGATCGCGTCGATCACCTCGTCCGGGCACTGCGTCCCGCCCGGGCCGTCGAAGAACGCCAAGTCCCGCTGCAACGCCGAGTAGCGCGCCCGCACCGCGTGGACGTCGAGCGTGATCGTGCTCAACGAGCAACCTCCTCGCCGTTGACGATCCAACGATGGCGCGGCCTCGCGATGAGCGAGTTCGAGACGAAGCAGCCGTGCTCGGCCCGTCCGACGAGCTCGCGGAGGGTGGGCTGCGCCGGGGCCGGAGCGAGTTCGATCTCGAGCGTGGTCTCGATCTCGACGAACGCGTACAGCCCGTCTTCCTCACGTTTTGTGACGATCCCGTGCGCGCTTCCGACGCCGAGCGAGTTGAGCCCCGCTCGTCGTGCCGAGTAGTCCATGCTCGCAAGGGTGCAGCGGACAAGCCCGGCGAGGACGAGGTGCTCCGCCCACCACTCCACTTCGCGGGCCAACGGGCTGCCGCCGAGCGCGCTCCGTGCGTCACCTGCTCGGTCGATGCTGACGCCGAAGTGGAGGACGCGAGGCTCGGCGGGCACGAGAGCAGCCTATCCACCGTCATCCGCTCTCGAGCGTACGCTGAAACCGATGGAGCGCCTGCGGATGCTCACCGAGGCCGAGTGCTACGAGCGCTGCTACGGCTGGCGCTTCAGCGAGGAGACCGTGAAGGTGCTCCGCCGGGAGCCGGATCTCCGGGCCGAGCCGTCCGACATGGGCGAGAAGCTCCGGCGCATGCTCGAGCTCAGGCTCGACGCACGCGAGCCCGAAGCTGCCTGAGGCCGACGAGCCGATCGTCCCCGACGTCCTCGGGGCCGGCGTGCGCGTCGTGTTCTGCGGTATCAACCCGGGCCGCGCGAGCGCTGCTGCTCGGGCCGCCTTCGCGAACCCCCGCAACGACTTCTGGCGGCTCCTGCATGCGGCGGGGTTCACGCCCCGTCTCCTCGAGCCGCACGAGCAGGGAGAGCTCCTTCGGTTCGGGGTCGGCCTCACGAACGCAGCCCGGCGGACGACGCGCGGCTCGAGCGACCTGCGGAAGGCTGACTTTGTCGGCGCGCCCGCGCGGATCGAGGAGATCGCCAGGGAGCTGCGGCCCCGTGTGATCGGCTTCGTCGGCAAGGTTGCCTACACCGGTGTCTTCGGCGACCGAGTGGAGCACGGGCTCCAGGAGCGTACGCTGTACGACACGTCGCTCTTCGTCCTCCCCTCGACCTCTCCGGCGAACGCCGCCGTCCCGTGGGAGGAGCGGCTCCGTTGGTTCCGTGCACTCCATGATCTCGTGTGATGAGCGGACCGCGTCTTCGGCAGGCCGTCCGTGCCGTCGTGCTCGACGCCGACGACCGCATCCTGCTCGTCCGCTTCGAGTTCCCCGACCGCGGCGTGTGGGCCTCGCCGGGCGGCGGGATCGAGGCGGGCGAGACGGACGAGCACGCATTGCAGCGCGAGCTGCTCGAGGAAGCCGGCCTCGAGACGTTCGAGCTCGGGCCCCAGATCTGGAAGCGGACGCACGTGTTCGAGCTCTCGCCGGAGTTCGACGGGCAGCACGAGCGCTACTACCTCGTTCGCACGCCGTCGTTCGAGCCTGCGCCGCGTCTCAGCTGGGAGGAGCTTCGCGCCGAGGGCATGACCGCCGTGCGCTGGTGGACGCTCGAGGAATTGGTCGAGAGCGAAGCCGTGTTCGCGCCGCGTCGGCTTCCGGCACTCGTTCGCGAGGTCGTGCGGGACGGCCCTCCCGCCGAGTCGGTCGACGTCGGCGCCTGAGGCTCAGCCCTGGAACCGGTTCGTGATCGGCGTCCGCCGGTCGCGGCCGAAGGCCCTCGGCCGGAGCTTCACGCCCGGCGGCGCCTGACGGCGCTTGTACTCCGCACGGTCGACGAGGGCGAGAGCCTGCTCGACGACGCCCGGATCGAACTCCTCGAGCAGTTCCTCACGCGAGCGGTCGAGCTCGACATACGCCTCGAGGACGCGATCGAGGAGGGAGTACGGAGGGATCGAGTGCTCGTCGAGCTGGTCGGCTCGCAGCTCCGCGCTCGGCGCGCGGTCGATCGTCGTCTGCGGGATGAGCTCTCGGCCCGCCTGCTCGTTCAGATGACGGGCGAGTCGGAAGACGTCGGTCTTCAGCACGTCCTTGAGGAGCGAGAAACCGCCGACCATGTCGCCGTAGAGCGTGGAGTAGCCGACCGCGAGCTCGGACTTGTTCCCGGTCGAGACGACGAGCCAGCCGTGCGTGTTCGAGAGTCCCATCAGCAGCGTGCCGCGTGCGCGTGCCTGCAGGTTCTCTGCAGCCAGGCCCGTGAGCTCGTCGCCCGGCGATCCGTCGAGTGCTGCGTGGAACGCCTCGACCACTCCCTCGATCGGGACCTCGCGGAAGTCGCAGCCGAGGTTCTCCGCCAGCCGGTGAGCATCCGACCGCGTCCCCTCGGACGAGTAGCGAGAGGGCATGGAGACGCAATGGACGCGCTCGGCGCCGA
>DASSQE010000067.1:0-5284 GCA_035702645.1 Gaiellaceae bacterium | reverse complement strand
GCGGTAATGCGCTTCAGCTCGAACATGGGTGTCTCCTCACGGCCCCGCGATCGTCCCGCGAATCAGCCCCACCAGCTTCACGATCGGATCGAAGGCGTGGTCCATCACCCGCTCCTTGAGCGGGATGATCGCGTTGTCGGTGATGCTGATCCCCTCGGGGCACACGTCGCTGCAGCATTTCGTGATGTTGCAGAAGCCGATGCCCGCCTCACCGCGCAGGAGGTCGGTGCGGTCGAGCGCGTCGAGCGGGTGCATCTCGAGGCTCGCGATCCGCACCATGAAGCGCGGGCCGAAGTAGCGCGCCTTCAGGTCGTGCTCCCGCAGCACGTGGCACACGTCCTGGCAGAGGAAGCACTCGATGCACTTGCGGAACTCGCTCATGCGATCGACGTCCGCCTGGTGCACGACCCACTCGGCGTCGTCCTTCGGCGTGAACGCCGGGATCTTCCGGTCGACCTCGTAGTTCCACGAGACGTCGGTGACGAGGTCGCGGACGATCGGGAACGCGCGCATCGGCTCGACCCGGATGGCTTGGCCCGCTGCGAACTCGTCGACCCGGGTCTTGCACATGAGGCGCGGCCTCCCGTCGATCTCGGCAGAACAGCATCCGCACTTCGCTGCCTTGCAGTTCCAGCGCACGGCGAGGTCGCGGGCCTGCGTGCGCTGGATCTCGCGCATCGCGTCGAGGACGACCATCCCTTCCTGCGCCTCGATCTCGTACGCCACGAGATCGCCGCCGGCCGCGTCCCCGCGCCAGACTTCGAACGCACGGCGAGTCATCGCAGCTCCTGTGCCTTCCGCTCGGCGACCAGAGGCTCGAGCTCGGGTGCGGTCACCGCAGGGCGCGGCTCGACGAGCATCCCCCCGTCGCCCTTCCTGACCACGAGGTTGTGCCCGCCCCAGAACTCGTCGTACTCCGGGAAGTCGAGGCGGCTGTGCGCGCCACGGCTCTCCTTGCGGACGAGCGCTGCGCGGGCGATCGCCTCGGAGCACGTGAGGAGGTTCCGGAGATCGCGGCACAGGTTCCAGGCGGGATTGAACGCCCGCCCACCCACCGCGCGGACATTCGCCGCGCGCTGCTCGAGCTCGACGAGCCTGGAGAGCGCCGTTTCGAGGCCTTCCTCGTCCCGGAAGATCCCGACGAGGTCCTGCATCGTGTCCTGGATCTCGCCTTCGAGCTCGTACGGATCCTCGCCGCTACCGGCCAAGAAACCGTCCATCTCGGCGGCCGCTTCGTCCACCTGCTCCGAGTCCAGCGCCGGAACGCTCCCCTCGGCAGCGTCGCGGGCGGCGCCTTCGCCCGCGCGCTTTCCGAAGACGAGCAGGTCCGAGAGCGAGTTGCCCCCGAGACGGTTGGCGCCGTTCATCCCGCCGGAACACTCGCCGGCGGCGAAGAGACCGGGCACCGAGCTCGCACCCGTCTCCGCGTCGACCCGGATCCCGCCCATGGCGTAGTGACACGTCGGCCCGACCTCCATCTGCTGCCCGGTGATGTCGACCCCTGCCAGCTCCAGGAACTGGTCGTACATCCCCGGCAGCTTCCTCTTCACCGTCTCCGCGGGCAGGTGCGAGACGTCGAGGAGGACGCCCCCGTGCGGGGTTCCACGTCCCTCCTTCACCTCGGTGTAGATCGCCCGCGCGACGACGTCCCTGGTCGAGAGCTCGAGCCGCTTCGGGTCGTACCGCTCCATGAACCTCTCGCCGCTCGAGTTCCGGAGGATGCCGCCCTCGCCGCGAACCGCCTCGGTGACGAGGAGGCCGACGACCCCTGGCGGCCAGACCATGCCGGTCGGGTGGAACTGGACGAACTCCATATCGACCAACTCCGCCCCAGCCTCGTACCCGAGCGCGTGGCCGTCACCCGTGCACTCCCACGAGTTCGAGTTGATCCGGTAGCACCTCCCGGTCCCGCCGGTCGCGAGGACGACGGCGCGCGCCGTGAGGCAGATGAAGTCGCCGGTGGCGCGGCGATAGCCGAACGCGCCGGAGACCCGATCGCCGTCCTTCAAGAGCCGCGTGATCGTGCACTCCATGAAGACGTCGACGTCCTGGTGCACGGTCCTGTCCTGCAGCGTGCGGATCAGCTCGCGTCCGGTGCGGTCGCCGATGTGGACGAGCCGCTTGTACGTGTGCCCGCCGAACGCACGCTGCGACATCCGGCCGTCGGGGGTGCGGTCGAAGACGCCGCCCCAGTGCTCGAGCTCACGGACGCGCTCGGTCGCCTCCCGCGCGTGCAGCTCGGCCATGCGCCAGTTGTTCAGGTACTTCCCGCCGAACAGTGTGTCCTGGAAGTGGATCTCCCAGCCGTCGTCGGCATCGACGTTTCCGAGCGCGGCGGCGACGCCGCCTTCCGCCATGACGGTGTGCGCCTTGCCGAGGAGCGTCTTCGAGACGACCGCCGTCCTCGCCCCGGCCCCCGAGGCAGCGATCGCCGCCCGGAGCCCGGCACCGCCCGCTCCGATGACGACCACGTCGTACTCGTGGTGCTCGACGTCGCCGGTCATCGCTCAGAGGATCCTGGGGTCGTGGAACACGCCCGAGGCTGCAAGCCGGATGTAGAGGTCCGCGAACGCGACGCTCGCGAGGCTGACCCACGCCCACTGCGCATGATCGAGGTTTAGGAATGTGACCCCGCGCCAGAGCGCGTGGCGGCCGCGGGCGACGCGGGAGCACGTGAAGCAATCCAGCCGACCTCCGATGAGGTGCCGCAACGAATTGCAGCCGAACGTGAAGAGCGACAGGAAGATCACGTTCGCGAGCAACACCAGCGATCCGAGCCCCACGCCGAACGTCAGCGAACCGTCGTCGGCCCGGAAGAAGAACGCGCGACCTGCGTCGTACCAGAGGAACGCGACGACGATCGTCGCGGCGTAGAAGAAGTACCGATGAACGTTCTGGAGGACGTACGGCAACGACGCCTCGCCTCGATAGCGACGACGCCGCGGCCCTGCGACCGCGCAAGCGGGAGGAGCGAGGAAGAACGACCGGTAATAGGCCTTGCGGTAGTAGTAACAGGTGAGCCTCAGCCCCAGCGGGGCCCAGAGGACGAGGAACGCCGGAGAGAAGGGGAGCTCGAAGCCGAGCATCGACGGCAGGTCCGGCGAGTAGAAGGGGGACAGGTAGTGCGCCCCGCCGCCGGTGTACAGGTAGTGCGAGCCCTGGACGGCGACGACGAGCGCATACACGCCGAACGCCGACAGCCCGAGGACGACGAGGAGGGGCGAGAGCCACCACGCGTCGCGCCTCGAGGTCCGTCCGAGCCCGCGGGGCGCGGTCGCAGCACCTTCCGTCACGGCGTTGACGCTAACGACTCGGCGCCCGGCGCCGCATCCGGACCTTTACGGACGCGCGAAGACCGCCCGGGCGCTCGTGTTCTTCGTCATCGGAACCGTGCACACGGCCCTGCTGCCGCGGCAGGCCCCCGACCAGCTCCGGAAGCGCCAGCCCGTCGCCGGCGTCGCCCGCAGCTGCACCGAGACGTACGACGGGAACGCGGCCGAACAGCGCGGCGCGCACGAGATCCCGGAGCGTGAGCTCCGGATCGTTCCGCGACCCGCCCTGGCGACCGTCAGCCGGTAGGTCGCGGGAGCAAAAAGCGCGGACACCCTCGCGCTGGGGTCGACCGTCACGCTACACGCACCTGCGCCGGTGCACGAGCCGGTCCAGCGGACGAGCTTTGCGCCCGCGGCCGGCGTGGCGACGAGGTTCAGCGGCGTGCCCGAGTTCCAGGTCGTCGAGCACGTCCGCGTGCAGAGAAGCCCCGGAACGTCGGCCGTGACGGAGCCCGGCCCGGCGATCGCGAGCGAGAACGGAACCTGGCGATCGAGCTGGACGAGCCAGCGCGAATCCTGCACGTCCGGCCACGAGCCCGAGTGGCCGTAGTAGTCGTCCCGTCCCGGATCGAGGATCTCGCTCGAGAGCGGAACGGGGCTGACGAACGGGTACATGATGTCGGCCTGCGTGTCGCACGTGTGCCCGTCGTTCGGCGGAGGACAGTCGTGCGGCGCCCCGCTCGGAACTGCCCCGAGCGTGTGCAGGAGCTCGTGAGCGGCGACGACCGAGGGCGCGATCCCGTTGCACGAACGTGTGAACACGACTGCGACGCCGAACCCCGAGCTCTCGCTCCCGCCCTGCCCGCAGAGCCCCTGCTCGGAGATCGAACCGTCGTAGTAGACGACGTACTTCACGAACGTGGAGCGAAACCCGGCTGCGACGATGCCGTCGACGATCTCCTCGAATCTCGTGCTGTTGTCGAGGCGAGAGGCGGGGAGTGCGAGACGCACGCTCGAGAGATCGAGCTGCGTGCCGCAGGGGAAGGCGGCGAGATCGTCCCGCGGCGTCCTCGTCGCGTCCTGGCCTCGCCACCACGCGTCGATCAGCTCGGCGTCCGTCTGCATCGCGCTCGCGAAGGTCGGGAACCGGTCGGCCCCGTCCGAGGGGATGGCGTAGATCCAGTGCACCGCGTTGCCGGCCACCGCGTTCGGCGCGAGATCCTGCTGCGTCGGAGTGCCGCACCACGTCGACGCGGTGCGCACGACTCGCCGCTCGGAAGGCGTGAGCACCACTCGCGAGGAGACGAGCCCACGAGGTTGGACTGCTGCGCCGCCGGAGTGCCGGCTCCGGGCGCTCTCGGCTCCGGCAGCGGCGACGAGCACGAGGATGATCCCGGCCAGCACGACCACCCTGCCGACACCGTACGTGCTCGACCTCCTCATCCCCACCCACCCTCAGGACTCGCCGACGTGCGAACCCTACGAGCGCGACGGAGGCCGGGCAATAGGGCTTCGCTCTCGCGCCTCAGGGAGTGGTCGCGACGACCGAGACCGGCCCGGACGGGCCCTTTTCAGTCACGCGCACGACGACCGAACGCTGACCGCAGACCGTCGAGGAGATCCTCCGCGTCCGCGCCCCCGAACGTACGGCCTTCCCGAGGACAGTGCGGCCGTCGGGGGAGGTGAGCACGACGGTGCTCTGGCTCCGTGTGGGGAAGAGGACGGAGACGCCGATCGTGCCGTCGAGCGGCGTCGCCACCCGGATCTTCCACACCTTCGGGGTCCGCGGAGCGAAGACCTTCCGGTAGCGGTACGTCTGACCGGCGGTCCACGGAGACACGACGTCCTTCTCCGCCGCCTGGATCTGGGTGTCCGCCGGGTAGAAGCTCGGCGCGACGATCTGCCAGCTGCCGGTCGTTATCCCCGCCTTCTGCTCGTCCATGAGCCGGTACGTCTCCGCCCACGCCTCCCCCGGGTTGAGCTGGTAGTGGTCGCTCTCGTTCCCCGGATAC
>DASSQE010000066.1:0-8672 GCA_035702645.1 Gaiellaceae bacterium | reverse complement strand
CTCGACCGCGTCCTCGTCGGAGAGCACGCCGGCGCGAAGCACCTCGCGGAGTGTCCTCCCCGAAACGTACTCGTAGGCGATGTAGACGTGACTCGAGTCGTGCCCGACGTCGTACGCACGGACGCAGCGCTCGTGCCGGAGGCGCTTCGCGGCGAGCGCTTCACGCTCCGCACGTGCGGCGGCCTTTCCTTCGCGGGCGATGATCTTGAGTGCGACGTCGAGCCCGGTCTGCTCGTCGCGGGCGAGCCAGACGGAGCCGTTCCCGCCGCTGCCGAGCGGCCGGACCGGCCTGTAGCGCCCGAGGACGAGCTCTCGGGTCGGTGCAAACGCAATCGAGGACACGGGCAGGCACCACTTGGCCGCAGCCGCACCAACTCCTCTCCCAAGCCGTGGGCGCGTCTATTTGGTGATGCCGGGTCAGCGCTCGTTTCGAGGCACGTCGCCGTCGTCCATCACTCTCCACACGCAGCCGTTCGACCACGAGTTTGCCGCCTTCCACCTTCTTCTCCCAACGGCCGGCGAGCGACGACGACGCTCGGAAGGGGAGGATCGGGACTTCCTTCTCGGCACGTTGCCGTCCGACCGCTCCTCTCCACGGCTGCCGACGAACACGACGTTCGCGGGGCAGGGTCGGGACTCGCGTCGCGGCAGCTTGCCGCCTTCCACCCCTCTCTCAACGGTCGCCGAACGACGACGAGGTCCGAAAAGGGAGGGTCGGGGCTTGTTTCTCGGCACATTGAGGCTTTGTGCCGAGAAGGAACTCCCGACCCTCCCCAACCCCCACCCCGCGTCGTGCGACGGCCGCTCTCTCCTACCCCTCGTCTAGAGTGGCGTGCCAGACGGCGCCGTGACCACGCACGACGACGACATCCTCGATTTCGACTTCTTCGACGAGGAGGAACCGACCAGCCGGGAGGAACCTTCTTCCGGTGGCCCGCGTCCACCTCGCGGCCGGGGCCCGCGCCCCCCACGCCGGCACTTTCGCTCGCCCGGCAACCTGACCCCGCTCCTCAGGCTCGTCGGCCTGATCGCTCTCGCGATCCTCGTCGTCGTGCTGCTCGCGGTCTGGATCGAGGGCTGCTCGTCGAACCAGAAGCACGACCGGTACGCGAATTACATGTCGGACATCGGGGACGTCGGAAGCGCGTCGGCGAAGCTCGGCGACAAGCTCAATGCGCTGCTGACGACGCCCGGCCTGAACAAGGAGGACCTGGACGCGAAGCTCGGGGGATATGTACAGGAGGCGCAGAGCCAGCAGCAGCAGGCGGAGAGCCTGCGTCCGCCCGGCCCGCTCCACGACGCGAACCAGGCGGCCGTCCAGGCGCTCGGGCTCCGCGTTCTCGGGCTGCAGGGACTGCAGGCGACCTTCAAGCAGACCGCCGGCTCGACCGACGCGACCGCTGCCGGCGAGCAGCTCGCCGTCCAGGGTCAGCGCCTGAGCGCGAGCGACGTCGTGTGGGAGGACTCGTTCCGCACGCCTGCGAAGGCCGTCCTCCAGAACGAGGGCATCGACGGCGTGCAGGTACCCGCCTCGGTCATGGTGCCGACTCTCGATCTCGTGACGCAGAAGTCGATGGCCGCGATCTGGCAGCGGATCCAGGGTGCGTCGACGGGCGGGACGCCGTCGGGGTCGCACGGGAGCGGAATCGCCTACACGAAGGCGCTGCCGAGCGGCCAGCTCCTGTCCACCACGACGCAGACGACGGTCAAGGTGACGACCCAGCTCGCGTTCGAGGTGGGTGTCACGGACACGGGCGACAGCCAGGAGGTTCAGATCAAGGTCGTTCTGACGATCCCGAATCCAAACGGAACCCCGATCCGCAAGACGGCGACCATTCCCGTCATCGATCCGGGCGAGACCAAGGCGGTCACGTTCGCGACCGGTGGGCGAGTCCCCTTCGGTGAGCAGACCTCGATCAAGGTGGATGTCAACCCCGTCAAGGGAGAGACGAACACGAGCAACAACACGTTCGAGTACCCCGTCATCTTCACGCTTTGAGCGCGTCCCTGGCGGTTGCGGTGGCGGCTGCGGTGGTGGCGGGCCTGGCGCTCGTCATCGCGCTCGCCGTCTGGAGGCGGCAAGTGCGGATCGAGGGGGCTCAGACGGTCGTCCTCGGCAGCGGACGCCAGGATCTCGTCGAGTTCGCGGTTTCGCTCCAGGCGCGGATCGACGACCTCCATCGCGGCGTGGACGAGGTGGCCGCCGGTCTCTCCCGCGTCGACCGCCGTGTCGACCGCTCGGTGACGAACACGGCCGTGGTGCGCTACGACGCCTACGAGGGGACGGGCGGGCAGCAGTCGGCCTCGGTCGCGCTGCTCGACGCAACGCGGACCGGCACGATCGTGACCGCGATCCAGGGACGCGACTACGCGCGCATCTACGTCAAGGACCTCGATCGCGGCCGTTCGTCGGTCGCGCTCTCGCCGGAGGAGCAGGAGGCGGTCGACCGCGCGATGTCGCGCTGAGCGGGGAGGCTATGCGGCAGCGGCCGCCGCCGCGGCGTCGAGCCCCGGGAGGTACCGACGCCAGACGTCGGGGATGTGCTCCGCCGTCAGCCTGATGAAGAGGATCGGCGTCGGAGGACGAGGCACCGTTCGCAGTTTCATCGTCGTCTCTTCGAGGAGACGGTCCCCCTTGCGGTGGTTGCACGGCGCGCACGACGCGACGACGTTCTCCCAGACCGATCTCCCGCCGCGCGAACGCGGGACGACGTGGTCGAGCGTCAACCGGTGGCTCTCGGAGCCGCAGTACGCGCACTGCCAGCCGTCGCGGGCGAAGAGGACGCGTCGGGAGATCCGGCGGGTCGCCCCGCGCGGCACGCGGACGTAGGTGACGAGCCGGATCACGTGCGGCCGCCGGAACTGCGTGCACGCCGAGCAGAGCGGCCGCTCGTGGCTCTCCAGGATCTCCGCCCTGCCCTTCCACACGAGGACGTGAGCACGGCGCAGCGAGCAGATGTTCAACGGCTCGTAGCTCGCATTGAGAACGAGGACTCGCTCCACGCCGCGCGCAGCGTAGCAGCGTGCTCCAGCCCTGAGAACATGCGGGATTGGGGCTCCCGACCGCACGCGCGTGGGCCTGGTCAGGCTCTAATGCATATCGTGCTATCGTCCTGCATACTATGAAGCAAGTCCCCCGAGTACCGGCATGAGCCGGACTGCCGTCGTCGCTTTTTCCGGCGGGCTCGACACGAGCTGCATCGTCGCCTGGCTGCAGGAGGAGCCGTACGGCTTCGACGAGGTGCTCGCGGTGCTCGTCGACGTCGGCCAGGAGTTCGACCTCGAGGAGTCGATCGCGCGCGGGCGGGCCGCGGGCGCCAGTGACGTCCTCCTCGTCGAACGGACGGAGGAGCTCGCCGACGAGCAATGCGTCAGGGCGATCGTCACGAACGCGCTCTACGAGGGGAAGTACCCGCTCGTCTCGGCGCTCTCGCGCCCGGTGATTGCGCAGGCGGTCGCCGAGGTTGCCCTCGACATCGGCGCCGAGGCGGTCGTCCACGGGTGCACCGGCAAGGGCAACGACCAGGTCCGCTTCGAGCTCTCGTTCAAGGCGCATTACCCCGACGTGCAGGTCATCGCGCCGCTTCGCGATCGGGTCTGGACCCGCGACCAGGAGATCGAGTACGCCCTCGCGCGAGGCATCCCGGTCGTCCAGACGACCGCGTCCCCGTACTCGATCGACGAGAACCTCTTCGGACGCTCGATCGAGACGGGTGTGCTCGAGGATCCCTGGAGCCGTCCGCCGGAGGAGCCGTACGCGCTCACGTCCGACCCGACGGGCGCGCCCGCACCGCTCGAGATCGTCCTCGGCTTCGAGCGCGGCCTTCCCGTGTCCTGCGACGGCGAGGAGCTTCCGCTCGCGGAGTTGATCCGGCGGGCCAACCGCCTCGCGGGCGCGTACGGGATCGGCCGGATCGACATGGTCGAGAACCGCACGGTCGGGATCAAGAGCCGCGAGGTGTACGAGGCGCCGGGCGCGATCACGCTGATCACGGCCCACTCGGCGCTCGAGGACCTCGTCCTCACGAAGGACGAGGCGCGGCTCAAGCGGCCGCTCGAGCAGCGCTGGACGGAGCTCGTGTACGAGGGCCGCTGGTTCAGCCCGGCGCGCGAGGCGATCGACGCGTTCGTCGACTCGACGCAACGACTCGTGACCGGGGAGGTTCGGCTCGAGCTGCGGCCGAACACGGCCGTCGTCACCGGTCGGCGCTCGCCGCACGCGCTGTACGCGACCGAGCTCGCGTCCTACGGAACCGGCGATACGTTCCCGCACGACGCGGCGGAGGGGCTCATCCGGATCGCGGCGCTCGAGGTCGAGCTGCACGCGGCACGCACACGCGCGACCGCCGCGGCATAATCGGCCTGCGGTGGGGCGGGGAACGACGTGGTCGGGCCGAGTGGAAGGCGCTCTCGACGCCGAGGTCTGGCGCTTCCTGCGCGTCGAGGACGCCGAGCTCCTTCCCTATGACTGCGAGGCGAGCGCCGAGCACGCGCGGCGCTTGGAGGCGGCGGGGATCCTGACACCCGACGAGCTCGACGAGGTCGAGGAGCGGCTCGCGGAGATCGCGCAGGACCCGGACGCCTACCTGGAGTCGGACGAAGACGTCCACTCGGCGATCGAGCGCCTACTCGGTGACGTCGGTCGGAAGGTTCACGCGGGCCGGTCGCGGAACGACCAGGTGGTCGCCGCGCTCCGCCTGTACGTTCTCGACGCCTGCGCGGAGGCGCGCGACGCGATCGACGCGCTCGCGCTCGTCGTGCTCTCGTTCGCGGAATCCGAGGCGGACACGGCCATGCCCGGGTACACCCATCTGCAACGCGCCCAGCCGCTCACTCTCGGACATCACCTGCTCGCCTGGGTCGAGATGCTCGACCGCGACCGCACCCGTCTTGCCGCGGCCGCCGAAGCGGCCGCGGAGAGCCCGCTCGGCGCCGGTGCGCTCGCGGGCTCGACCCTCGAGCTGCCTCCTCCTCCACGCCCGATGCGGAACTCGATCGACGCCGTTGCCGACCGCGACTTCGTGCTCGACTACCTGTACGCGGCGGCCGTGCTGTTCACGCACCTCTCGCGCATCGGCGAGGAGATCGTCCTCTGGGCGACGGCCGAGTTCGGCTTCGTGAAGCTGCCGGAGAGCGCGGCGACTGGGTCGTCGATGATGCCGCAGAAGCTGAATCCCGACGTCGCCGAGCTCGCCCGCGGGAAGGCGGGAACCGCGATTGGTCGGCTCACCGGCCTGCTCGCGACGGTCAAGGGCCTGCCGCTGGCGTACGACCGCGACCTGCAGGAGGACAAGGTGCCGACGTTCGCGACGCGCCGGGACGTGCGCCTCGCTCTCGAGGCGCTGACGGTGCTCGTGAGCGGCCTCGAGGTCGACCGGGCGAGGCTCGCGAAGGCCGCCTCAGACCCGCTCCTCCTTGCGACCGATGCAGCCGAGGCCCTCGTCCGCAAGGGCGTCGCGTTCCGCGACGCGCACGAGGAGATCGCCGCGCGTGTTCGCGACGGGTCGTTTCGCAAGCCGCGAACGGTGGCCGCGCGACCGGCGCCCGGTCCGGGCGGGATCCGCGACGCCCTCGCCGAGGCGCGCAGCCGCTTCGTGGACAACCTGTAATTAGTCCGCAGGCCGGAATCCGCGCAATGCGCGGCATTCCGGCCGCGGGAAGGTCCATGCACTCTCCGCAGGACGGGCATCCGCTCGCGCAGATGCCCGTCCGCGCAAACCCCTGAAGACGCCCGCTTTGCGGGCTTGTCGCATCTCTCCTTGTCTGCATCGGTTGGACACCACAACACACCTGATCCGCGCGATTCCCTGAGCCGACGGCTTCGCGGCCTTGTCGCCTCTCTCCTTGTGCGGGGCGGGCGGTCCGGGGCTACGCCAGCGCGTCGCGGACGCGGCGCTGGAAGTCCGCGATGAGCTGCTCGCTCTCGAGCATTAGGCGGCCCTGCGGGACGGCGCCCGAGTCGAGCCCGCGCTGAACGGACTCGACGAGCGAGGTGTCTTCCTCGCTGACCTGGTTGTCGAAGGCGAGGAGCTCCTCGATCTGCTCGCTGGTCGCGTCGGGGCCGAAGAAGTAGTCGGTGACCTCGATCGTGCGCCGCGGCCCGTCCGGGACCCAGCGTTCGAGCGAGATGTTCATCGGGCCGGGCGCGATGTTCACGGTGGTGGCGGGCCAGAGGAAGTGGTACTGCGCTTGGGTCACGTCGCCCGTCGGCACGTACGGCACGCGTCCGTTTCCCGCGAACGCGGACGGTCGCACGAGCCCCACCTGGCTCGAGAACGTCGCGTGGACTCCGAGCCGGTACGCGTCGGGCGCGACGTCGATGACCTTGCTGAACCCTGGATGCGCGGTTGGGCAGTGGTAGCACTCGAGGTAGTTCTCGATCGCGACCTTCCAGTTCGACTCGATCGGCCAGTCGACGTGCGAGTGGAAGCGGACTGCACCGAGGTCGATGCCGCTCTCGGCGACTCGCGCGGGGAGCCCGCCGAGCGTGTCTTCGAGCGGCGCGGCACCCGGATCGGAGTTCACGAACACGAACGGCCCCCAGGTCCCGACCGAGACGGGCAGCAATGAGAAGCGATCCGCGTCGAAGCCCGGCTCTCGCTCGGAGCGCGGCGCCTTGCGGAGCGCTCCGTCGAGACCGTACGTCCACGCGTGGTACGGGCACTGGAGCGTCTCGCGGCAGCCCTTGTCCTGCACGACCAGATGGCCGCGGTGCCGGCAGACGTTGACGAAGCCGCGGAGCTCCCCGTCGGATCCACGCACGACGGCGATCGGCAGGAAGCCTGCCTGCGTCGCGAAGAAGCATCCTGGCTCTGCCGCCCACTCGAGCGGGCCGCCGTAATGCCACTCGCCGTCGAAGATGCGCTCCCGCTCGAGAGCCGCCACCGCAGGGTCCGAGTACCACGCTGCGGGCAGCGTCCAGCCCTCCTCGAGCGGATGGGCGAACGGGGCGGTTGCCGTCGTCGTGTCGGTCACCTCGATGCTCACGGAAGCTCCTCGTTCCGGGCCTGACTGTCTGGTCAGTCAAGCGTACTCTAGACTCGTTGGCCGTGACCGCCTCGACCGAGCCCGCCGCCGGACGAGCACGGGTCGACGCGATCCTGCGGGCCGCGTGCCGGGTCGTCGTCGAGGACGGCGCGCACGATCTCCGCATGGCGACGGTCGCACGGCAGGCCGGGGTCTCGAAGGCGCTCGTCCACTACTACTTCTCGACGCGCCAGGAGCTGCTGCGTGCCTCGTTCGTCTTCGCGGAGGAGGAGCGGGAGCGAGCGCTCGAGGAGGAGCTCGAGACGCTCGCCTCGGGCGCGGCGCGCGCCGAGCACGCGCTCTTGCACGCCGTCGACCCCGACTTGGACGAGAGCCCGGCGCTCTGGAACGAGGTCTGGAGCAGCCTTCGCTCGGACCCCGAGCTGCGCCCACTCGTCCAGCAGCACTACCGAGGATGGGCGGAGCGGATCGTCCGTCTGCTCGAAGAGGGTCAGGCCGACGGCTCCGTCTCCGCTCGCGTCGACGCGGTCGAGGCCGGCTGGCGGCTCGCCGCGATTGCCGACGGGCTCGAGTCGATCCTCTACCTCGGCTTGTTCGACCTCGAGCGCGCGCGCACCCTCCTCGTCTCCGCGCTCCAGCTGGAGCTCGGATCGTGACCGCCACGGCGCTCCGTTCGCAGGGAGTGGCGCTCGATCGCTTGACGAAGCGCTTCGAGGCCGTCGCTGCCGTCGACGACGTCTCGGTCGAGATCCAGAGCGGCGAGTTCTTCTCGCTGCTCGGCCCGTCCGGCTGTGGGAAGACGACGACGCTCCGCATGATCGCGGGCTTCGAGCGCCCCGACGAGGGCCGCATCGTGATCGGGGAAGCCGACGTCACGGAGGCGCCGCCGCACCGTCGACCGGTCAACACCGTGTTCCAGAGCTACGCGCTCTTTCCGCACTTGAGCGTCGAGCAGAACGTCGCCTTCGGGCTTCGGTTCACGAAGACTCCCCGCGACGAGGCGCGGCGGCGGGTGGCGGAGATCATCGACCTCGTGCACCTCGGCGGGCTCGGCGCGCGGCGACCGCACCAGCTCTCGGGCGGCCAGCAGCAGCGAGTCGCGCTCGCGCGCGCGCTCGTGCTCTCACCCTCGGTGCTGCTGCTCGACGAGCCGCTCGGAGCGCTCGACGCCAAGCTCCGCCGTGAGCTCCAGGTCGAGCTCAAGAGCCTGCAGCGCGAGGTGGGGATCACCTTCGTCTACGTCACGCACGACCAGGAGGAAGCACTCACGATGTCCGATCGCCTCGCGGTCATGCACGGTGGACGCATCCAGCAGCTCGGCGCTCCGCGTGACGTATACGAGGCGCCGGCGACCGCGTTCGTCGCCGATTTCCTCGGGGTCTCGAACTTGATGAGCGGCTCGAGCTCCGGCGGCGGGAGGGTAAGCGTCCAGGGCATCGCGCTCGACGCGCGCGAGGGTGATCTCACCGTGATCGGAGAGGTGCGCGTCACGATCAGGCCGGAGCGGCTCGAGATCGAGCCGGTGGACACGACCGGCGCGAACCGGATACGGGCGACGGTCGGCGAGCTCGTCTACCTCGGCTCGACGACGCAGGTCCATGTCAGGACCGCGGGCGGGGCGACGCTCGTGGCGCTGGTCGCGAACACCGGCCGCCTCCTCCCCTTCGAGCGCGGCGACGAGGTGG
>DASSQE010000065.1:0-16440 GCA_035702645.1 Gaiellaceae bacterium | reverse complement strand
ATCGCCTACAACGCGTACTCGATCTCGACGAGCCTCCGCGACGAGGACGGCGGGCTCCTCCCGCTCTTCTTCCGCTCGTTCGACGACTACAAGAGCCCGGTCTACCCGTACCTGCTCGCGGGTGTCTTTCGTGTAACCGGGCCGCACAAGGAGGTGGCACGCGGGCTCTCGGCGGTGCTCGTTCTCGCGGCGGTCCTCCTCCTCGGGCTTCTCGCGTACCGCCTGACCGGCAGCGGCCTCGTCGCCGTCGTAACGGTCGTGCTCGCCGGGCTGACGCCATGGCTGTTCGAGATCGGGAGGGTCGCACTCGAGGTCTCGACGCAGCCGGTGCTCCTCGTCGCGCTGCTCTTGCTCCTACTGCGCTCGTGGCGGCGGCAGTCGTGGACGGTCTCCGAGGGCATCGTCCCGGGCGTAGTCCTCGGCCTCGTCACGTACTCGTACACCGGCAGCCGCCTGCTCGGGCCGCTGCTCGCGGCGGCTCTCGCCGTCTTCGCCGGCCGCGGGCGCTGGCGCTGGCTGGCCGCAGCGTGGGCGACGTTCAGCCTCTTCCTCCTGCTGCTCGGGGTGTACGCGCTCCGCCACCCTGGCGCGCTCACGGCGCGCTACCAGGAGACGACGATCGTCGAGCCGGGAATGTCGTGGCCGCGAGTCGTGGTGCAGGCGGTCTCGAACTACGTCCACGACGCCAACCTCTGGCACTGGGCCACCTCCGGCGACCCTGCTCCGTACATCCATGTCTACGGGTACGGGTCCCTCTTCGGCGCATCGGTCCTGCTCGCGATCGCCGGGGCCGTGCTCGTCCTGAAGGAGCGGCGGGACGATCTCTGGTGGCGCTACGTGCTCGTCGCGACGCTGTGTGTCCCGATCCCCGCCGCGCTCACGGTCGACCGCTTCAACGCCATTCGCCTGGCCGCGCTCCCGGTCTTCGTCCTCGTCCTCGCGATTCCCGCGCTCGCTGCGCTCCTCGAACGCGCTCGCCGTGCGTGGTGGGCGCGCGTTCTCGCCGGTGGGCTTGCGCTCCTCGTCGCGGTGCAGTTCGGCCAGTTCCTGCACGAGTACCGCTACCGCGGCCCGGGACGGACCGTGCTCTTCGATGCCGGCGTCGACGCGCTCCTGCGGGAGGGCTTCGCCGGCGGGCGGACGATCTACATCGACTTCGATGACCGCGGCGCGCAGGCACAGGCGCTCTGGCACGCGACCGAGGACGGGATCGGCCGCAACCGCGTCGTCATCCTGCCGGACGGCGGAATCCCTCCTCCCGGCTCCATCGTCTTCGAGCGCTTCCAGGAGTGCGACTACGTGTGCACCAAGTTCGCGAGCTGGGAGGGGTACTGGCTCGCGCGGGCGGTCGGCCCGAAGCCGTCATCCGGCGGCTGACGAGCGGACGACCAGATCGGTCGCCTCTAGGCCGACCCAGCCCTCGACACCTCGAGAGAGAGCATGACGTTTGGGCTGAACTAGAGAAGCACCCCGCTCACTGTCTCGCTGCAAGCGGAGAGCCGGTCGGCATCCAGTCCACCCTGCCGATCCAGCGCTCGCGGTTCTCCGCGTACCAGCGGATCGTCTGCAGGATCCCGTCCTCCCAGCGCACGCTCGGCTGCCAGCCCGTCTCGCGTGTGAGCTTCTCGTGCCCGACCCGCAACGCGAGCACGTCGCTCGCGCCGGGCCGAAAGCGTGACTCCACGGAGACGAGCTGCCGCCCCTTGGGCCAGAAGCCGTTCTCCTCGCCGATTCTGATGATGAGCGCGGCCCAGTCCTGCATCGAGACGTTCTCGCCCTGCCCGTAGACGTAGACGTCGCCCGGCGTGCCGCGTGCGGCGACGGTGAGGTGCCCGCGCACGCCGTCGGTGCAGAAGCAGAAGTCGCGCATCGGCTCGAGGTTCCCGAGCTCGACGACCTCCCGCGCGAGCGCCTGCGTGACGATCGTGCCCGTCACGTAGCGCGGGTTCTGGCGCGGCCCGTAGTTGTTGAACATGCGCGTGACGACGCCGGGCACGCCGAACGCGTCGTGGTAGTTCATCGTCAGGAAGTCGGCGGCGACCTTCGAGGTCGCGTAGATCGACTTCGGGTTGATCGGCGAGCGCTCGTGGAGGATGAGCCCGCCTGCGTCGTCGAAGTCGTGCTGGTGCGAGACCGCCTCGTGCACGTTCCCGTACTCCTCCGACGTGCCCGCGGTGTCGAACTTCTCGAGCTCGAGGTCCCAGTCGACGATCGCCTGCAGCAGGTTGAGGGTGCCGAGCACGTTCGCCGCGACCGTCTCGTACGGCCGGTGCCACGACTCGCCGACGTGCGCCTGCGCGCCGAGGTGGAAGACATACGGCCGATCGGGCGCCTGCCGGATCTCGCGGACGAGGTAGTCGACCGAGGTGCGGTCGGTGAGGTCGGCGAAGTGCACCTTCAGGCGGTCGCGCAGGTGCGAGATGTTGTTCAGGGCGCCGCTCGAGTTCGCGCGCACGAACGCGTGCACGTTGGCCTCGAGTTCCACGAGCGCGTCCGTGAGGTGCGAGCCCATGAAGCCGTCCGCGCCGGTGACGAGCACGGTACGACCGCCGTAGACGTCGCCGAACTCGCGTCGGAGGCCCTCGAGCGCCCCCCCTGTCCAGAGACTGTCGTTCGGCATGGTCAAGGAGTCGGCTCGGAATGAGCAGCAGCCATGTCGATCTGCGGCTCCGGCCGGCGCCGGGCGGCGTCCTCAGTCGCGCCCGTATGACTCGATACGGGCGCTCCCTGCGTGCTTGCCCCGCGCCGCCCGGCGCTCGCATCTCGACGGGTGATCATTCCGAGCCGACTCCTACGCTTCGCGTCGGTGAGCAAGCGTACAGACTCGCCCGGCGACGCTCGCCAGGGCCTGGGCTCGCTCGGGAGCGGCGCGCTCACCTCGGCGTCGATGCTCGTCGTCACCGTCGTCGCCGCTCTCGTGGGCGTCGTCATCGCGCGCGAGCTCGGCCGCACGAGCGAGACGGACGGGTTCTTCGCCGCCTACGGCGTCTTCATCGTCCTCGCGCTCGCCGCGCAGTCGATCCGGATCTCCGTGCTGCCGACGCTCGCGCGGGCGCGCGATGAGCGCCGCCTCGCGAGCGAGCTCGGCGGGTACGCCGTCGCGATCGCCGTGGTGGCGGTCCCGCTCGTCGTCGCGGCAGAGGTCTTCGCCACGCCGATCGGAGGGCTGCTGACCGGGAACGGAACGACGGCCGCTCGCGATGCAGCCGCGTACTCGCTGCGCTGGATGGTCCCGGCGGCGGCGGCCCATCTGTTCGCCGGCGTCGCCGCGAGCGGACTCGCCGCGCTCGACGACTACGCGACCGCGGCCGCCGGCTACGCAGCCGGCAGCATCGCCGGGCTCGCGCTCATCCTGGCGAGGGTCGGAGAGGACGGGATCTCTGCCGTCGCCTGGGGGATCACGCTGAACGGGATCGTCGCACTCGCGCTCCCCGCGACGGCCCTCGCGGCGCGTGCGTTCCGCGCGCGAATGCCCACGGGTGCCGTCCGGCCGACGGGGCCGCCCGTTCGAGCCCGGATCGGAGGCTTCGCCGCTGCGGCTGCGCTCCCGATCGCCCTCCAGATGCTGTACGTCGTCTGCCTCCCGTTCGCCGGGAGGCTCGGTACCGGCGCGGTCACGAGCTTCGGCTACGCCTACCTCGCGGCCGCAGGGCTCGTCACGGTGACGGCGTTCTCGCTCGGGATCGTCACCTCGGTGCCGCTCTCGCGTCTCGGGCTGGACGCGGCGGCCGCAGCACGCCACGTCGTCTCGGTGTCCTGGATAGCGCTTCCGCTGATCGGCGCGGTCGCGGGCGCGTTCGCCGTCGCCGGGTCGGATGTCGTCGAAGCGGTGCTCGGAACTGCGTACGGCTCGGACGTCGGCGAGCAGGTGGGCCGTCTCGTCGCCGTGCTGAGCCCGTGGATGATCGCCTCGGTCGGGGTCAACGTCGCCTTCCCGCTCGTCTTCGTCGCCGGGCGGACGCGGTCGCTACCCGTGATCGGGCTGCTCGCGCTGGCCCTTCAGGCACCTATCGCCTGGGCACTCGGCGACTGGCTCGATCTGGACGGCCTGGCGGTCGCGCTGGCGCTGAGCACGTTCCTCGTCCTCGCGTGCCTACTTGCCCTGCTCGGCGCTCTCGTCCCGACCATGCGCGGGCTCGTCCTAGCGGCGGGCATCGTCGCGGGCGTGACGCTGGCGGCGTTCGTTCCGCCGTCGCTCGTTCTCGGATCGCTCGCTGCAGCCGCGGTCGGGCTCGTCCTCTACGCGGCGCTCGTCGCAGTGCTGCGCCCGCGCAGGCTCACGGCGTCGTGGGGATACCTGCGGACGCTTCGATAGCCGGCTCACGTGAGGCCTCGACGTACACGGCGTCGTGCCGGCGCGCAGTCTCCTCCCACGTGAACTCGGCCGCCCGGGCGAGGCCGCGCTGGCGGAGCTCCTCCTCGCGTTCCTGGGTCCCGAGGATCCCCTCGGCGATGGCAGCCGGATCGGTGGGATCGAAGAGGACGGCGGCGTCGCCGCAGACCTCCGGCACGGCGCTGACGTTCGAGGCGGCGACGAGGCAGCCGCACGCCATCGCCTCGAGCGGCGGTAGCCCGAAGCCCTCGTACAGGCTTGGGTACACGAGGCACGCGGCGCGGCGGTAGAGCGAGGCGAGCTCGTCCGGCGGCACGACGCCGAGGCTCTCGACGCCGTCGGGCAGCGGATCGAGCCGCTCGAGCCCGCCGCCCGTGAGGACGAGCCGAAGCTGCGGGCGCGTGGCACGAAGCACCGCGAACGCTTCGAACAGTCGCACGTGGTTCTTGTGCAGCCACGGACGCGCCGGGTAGAGGATGAACGGCTCGCGCTCCTCGTCCCCGGGCTGGAAGACGTCGTGGTCGATCCCGAGCGGGATCACGTGGACGCGGTCGCGGTCGAGCCCGACGAGCTCGACGGCTCGATCGCGGACGAACTCGCTCGTCACGATCACGGCCGCCGCGTTCTTCGCCGCCCGGTCGTAGGCGAGGCGCCGGAACGAGCGCCGCCCGTGCCCGAAGAAGCCGGGGAGATCGCGGTGCTGGAGGTCGTGGACCGTGACGACGGTCGGGACGCCGACCTGGGGGATCGGAACGGTCAGTGGATAGTGCGCGACGTCGATCGTCCGGCGCTTGGCCTCGAGCTCGTGCGAGCGCCGGGCGGCGAGGACCATCGCGGGGATCCTCGAGGGCCCGCGCCGAGCGACAGACGACTCGCGCACCTCGACCGCCGGCAGGCCCGCCGCCGCGTCGCGTGCCCGTGCGGGCACGAAGATCGTGTAGTCGAGCGACCCGACCGAGGCGAGGCTCTGCACGAGCTGGCGGGCGTACGTCTCCGACCCGCCGAGGTCGCCTGGAGCGAGAGTGAGCAGCGAGATCCCGACCTGCACGAGCGGATCCTAGTCTCGTCGATGCCCCGGCTAGAATGCCCCAATGTCGTCAGATGACGCCAAAAATGGGGAATCTGCAGGGGTTTCGGTCGACGTCGACGAGCTCTTCCGACGACTGAAGGAGGAGGTCCGTCGGTGCGGCGATCCGACCGGTGCTCCGGGTGACGAGAGCGAGCGTCGCGCCGCCCGCGCCGAGGCGGAGCGGCTCTGGCCCGTCTCCGCCGACCGCTCGCTGCGTCTCCGCCCCGGCGTCCGCGGCGGGCTCGGAACGCCGGTCAAGGCCGTGCTCCGGAAGATGATGCGGTGGTACGTCGAGCCGCTCGCGTACGACCAGCGGTCGTTCAACGCCGCCTCACTCCGGCTCGTCGACGACCTCCAGGAGCAGGTGGATCGTCTCGAGGCCGAAATCGAGGCGTTGCGCCAGTCCGGTCCGACATGACACGACCTCGGGCGCGACGATGAGAATCGCCGTGTGCCGCCCGCAGGTCCCGTTCGCGAGGGGCGGCGCGGAGATCTTCACCGACCGGCTCGTCGCCGAGCTGCGCGAGCGCGGGCACGAGGCCGATCTCGTCACAGTTCCGTTCAAGTGGTATCCGGGGGCTCGCGTCCTCACGCAGGCGTTCCTCTGGCGCATGCTCGACCTCGACGAGGCCGACGGCCGGCCGATCGACCTCGTCGTCGGAACGAAGTTCCCGTCGTACCTCGTCCGGCATCGGAACAAGCGCGTCTGGCTCGTCCACCAGTTCCGCCAGGCGTACGAGCTCGATGGGACGGAGCTCGCCCAGTTCGGCGACTCGACCGAGGACCGGGCGCTTCGACGGAAAGTGCAGGCGCTCGATCGGGTCGCGCTCGGCGAGGCGACCCGGCTGTTCGCGACGTCGCGGAACGTCGCCGAGCGGCTCGCCGGCTCGGCAGGCCTGACCGCCGAGGTGCTGCCCCATCCGCCCCAGGAGCTGGACTACCGGTGTGAGGGCTACGGCGACTTCGTCCTGTCCGTGAACCGACTCGATCGTGCGAAGCGGATCGACCTCCTGCTCGACGCAGCGGCTCACGACGCGTCGCTCGAGGCGGTCATCGCCGGCGAGGGGCCCGACCGCGAACGGCTCGAGGCGCTTTCGCGTCAACGCGGGCTCGACGGGCGCATCCGCTTCACGGGCCGCGTGTCCGAGGACGAGCTCGCCGACCTGTACGGGCGTTGCCTCGGGGTCTTCTACGCTCCGGTCGACGAGGACTTCGGCATGGTCCCCTTCGAGGCGTTCCTGTCCGAGAAGCCTGTGGTGACCACGACCGACGCGGGCGGGCCGCTCGAGGTCGTCGCCCACGGGCAGACGGGAGTCGTCGTCCCGCCGGACGCCGACGCGCTCGCCCGTGCCGTCGCCTGGCTGCGCGAGCACCGCGAGGAGGCGGGCCAGCTCGGCCGCGCGGGAAAGGCGATCGCGGCCGGAGTGACCTGGGATCGCGCGATCGAGAGGCTCCTGGTGTGAACGTCGCCTACTTCAGTCCCCTACCGCCGGAGCGCTCAGGAGTGTCGGACTACAGCGCGCTCCTCCTGCCCGCGCTCCAGGAGCGAGTGGAGGTGACCCTCGCGCGCCGCGGCGCCCGCAAGCCGCCTCGCGGCACCGACGTCGCCCTCTACCACGTCGGCAACAACCCCGACGCGCACGCCTGGATCGTCGACGCGCTCAGGAGGGCGCCGGGCGTCGTCGTGCTGCACGACTTCGTTCTCCACCACCTCGTCGCGGGGATCACGATCGGTCGGCGGGACGGCCACGGCTACCTCGACATCATGGAGCGCGAGCACGGTGTCGTCGGCAGGCTGCTGGCGCACGGCGTCCTCGACAAGCGGATCCCGCCGCTCTGGGAGTCCCGGCCCGAGGACTTCCCGCTCGCGTCGGTCGTCCTCGACCACGCCACTGGGCTGATCGTCCATTCGCGAACGGTTCGCGACGGCGCTCGCGCGGCAGGCTTCGGTGGGCCGATCTGGACGATCCCGCATCCGGCGTGGCCGGTTCCCGACGTCGCTCCTGAGCGCATCGGGTCCGGGACCGTCGTCGGGTGCTTCGGTGTCGTCAACTCGAGCAAGCGGATCCCGGAGCTGCTCCGCGCCTTCGCGCGCGTCCGCAAGCAGGCCGATGCGATGCTGCTCCTCGTCGGCCCGACCTCGCCGGGATTCGACCTCGACCGGCGCCTGCAGCGCCTCGGTCTCGTGCACGAGGGGCTCGTGCAAGAAGGCTGGGTGGACGAGTCGCGGCTCTGGGCGCTGATGGCTGGGGCCGACGTCTGCGTGAATCTCCGCCACCCCACGATGGGCGAGACGTCGGGGAGCGTGATCCGGGCGCTCTCGCTCGGGAAGCCCCTCGTCGTGAGCGACGTGGGCTGGTTCTCCGAGCTTCCGGTCGACGTCGCGCTGAAGATTCCGGTCGACGACCGCGAGGTCGACACGCTCGCCTCCTCGCTCGAGCTGCTCGTCACGCGCGACGACGTCCGGACGGAGATGGGACAGGCGGCGGCTGGGCTCGCGCGACGCGAGCACGACCTCGGACACGTCGCCGACCTGTACGTCGCGGCGCTCGAGGAGGCGGCCGGCGGCGACGCCGTCGGGGAGGCGGTGCTCGGTGAAGTGAGCCGGGCCGCCGCGGACGTCGGGATCTCTGCGGACACCTCGGAGGCGCAGGAGATCGCCCGGCGCCTGGCCGAGGTCGAGCTTGGTCGCTAGCCTGCGCCGCATCCCGGCGTGGGTCTGGCTGGCGGCCATCGTCGTCGCCTCGACCGTCTTCCGGGCGCTGCTCTCGCGCGGGATCGTCGCGCCCTTCATCGTGGTCGACGAGATCATCTGGTCGGAGCTCGCACGCGGCATCGCTTCCGTGGGAAGACCACTCGTGCGCGGTCATTCCGATCCGGGCTACGGCGTCGTCTACCCGCTCGTCATCAGCCCTGCGTATGCGCTCTTCCACCGCCTTCCGGAGGCGTACGCGGCGGTGAAGGTGGTGAACTCGCTCGTCATGTCCCTGGCCGCGATCCCGGCGTACCTCCTCGCGCGGCGCGTCGTCGGACAGGGCTTCGCGCTCTTCGCCGCGCTCCTCGCGGTCGCGATCCCGTCGCTCGCGTACACCGGCACGGTGATGACGGAGAACGCCTTCTACCCGCTGTTCCTCGTGGTGGCGCTCGTCCTCGTGCTCGTCCTCGAGGAGCCGGCGCCGATCCGCGTCACGTTTCTCGTGCTCCTGGTGGCGCTCGCCTTCGCGACCCGCGTCCAGGCGGTCGCGACGGTTCCGGCTGCGCTCCTCGCTCCGCTCGTCCTCGCGATCTTCGAGCGGCGTGGACTGCGCTCCACATTGTCGCGCTACCGCCTGCTGTACGGAGCATTCGTCGTGCTGGGCGTGCTGGCGCTGCTCGTCCAGGCGGTGGGAGGGCGGTCCCCGCAGGATCTCCTAGGCGCCTACTCGCCGGTCGGGAACGCCAGCTACCACGTCGGCGACGTTCTGCGGTACGTCGTGTGGCATGCCGCCGAGCTGAGCCTGTACGTCCTCGTGATCCCGCTTGCGGCGACGATCGTGCTCGTTGGGCGCGCTCGGTCGCTCGACGCACGGCTGCAGGCCTTTCTCGCCGCCACGGTTGCCCTCACCGTCTGTCTGATCCCCGTTGTCGCGACGTTCGCATCGCACTTCTCGGACCGGATCGAGGAGCGGAACACGTTCTACGTCGCGCCGCTCTTCTCGATCGCGCTCCTGGCCTGGGTGGAGCGCGGAGCTCCGCGGCCACGCGTGCTCGCCTTCGCTGCCGCGGCCGTCTCGGCCGCTCTCGTGCTCCTGATCCCGTTCGACCGCTTCATGACCACGTCAGCGATCACGGACACGCTGATGTTGTTGCCCTTCTGGTCGCTGCAGGACCGCATCGGATCCGGGTGGATCTCGTTCGCGGCCCTGGTGCTCGCGGCAGGCCTCGCGGCGGCGTTCCTGTTCGTGCCCCGCCGCCACGCGCTCGTGCTGCCGTTCGTCGTACTCGGCCTGTGGGCGGTGGCGCTGAAGCCGATCTGGTGGGGGACGCACGGGTTCGAGCGCTTCTCCCGCGGTTCGCTCTTCCAGGGAATCCGCGCGAGCCATCGTGACTGGATCGACCGCGCGCTGCCGAAGGGCTCGGACGCCAAGGCAGCCTTCCTGTGGACGGGTCGGACCGACCGGCTGACCGTGAACCAGAACGAGTTCTTCAACCGCGCGATCGGGCCGGTCTACTACGTCGCCAACCCCACGCCGGGTGGGCTGCCCGAAACGCGGGTCCGCATCGACCCGCTGACCGGCGCCGTGACGTTGCCGAACGGTGCGCACGTCGACGACGAGTATCTCGTCGCGGACTCGTCCTTCGAGCCAGACGGCACCCGCGTCGCACAGGACAAGGGCTGGGGTGTGACGCTCTGGCGCGTGCGGCCGCCCCTCGTCTCGGCGGTCCGGATCGACGGCCTCTACCCCAACGACACGTGGTCCGGGAGGAGAGTGACCTGGCTCCGACGGCGCTGCGTGCGAGGCGGGCTCGTCGTGAGCATGTCGAGCGACCCGAGCCTCTTCCTCGATCCGCAGACCGTCGTGGCGCGCTCGAACGGCCGGATGGTCGGACGTGTCCGGTTCCAGCCGGATTCGATCGGGGTCATGCGGGTGTCCGTGGCTCCGCGGCCGGGCACCGACCGCTGCACGGTGACGTTCACCGTGTCACCGACTGCGATCCCGCTGAAGGTCACCGGCGGCGGGAACCCGGACAGGCGCGTCCTCGGCGTCCACTTCAACCGGTTCGTCTACCGCCCGAGCCCGTGAGGATCGCCTTCGACGTCAGCCCGTTGAGCCATCCAGCCACGGGAATCGGAAACTACCTCCGCGGGTCGCTCGCCGGGCTCGTCGAGGCCTCCGCCGGGGAGCACGAGATCGTCGCCTTCGCTCCGTCGAGCATTCGTGGACCGGACCTGATCCGGGAAGCGATCGCGGGCATCGACGTGGAGCTCGAGACCTGGCGGCTGCCGTTCTCCCACGCGATCCGGACTGCCTGGAGCGAGCTCGGTCACCCCGCTGCCGAACGGTTCCTCGGTTCCTTCGACGTGCTCCACTTCTCCGACTGGATGTACCCGCCGCAGCGCGACGGCGTGCGCGCGACGACGATCCACGATCTCGTGCCTGTTCACCATCCGGACTGGGTCACGGCGCGTACGCGGGCGATGCACGGCCGGAAGTATCGGAATGCTGCGCGCACGTGCGACATCGTCTTCGTGAACTCGGACTTCACCGGGAGGGACGTGGCCGAGACCCTCGGCGTCCCACCGAGCCGGATTCGGGTCGCGCACCCAGGCGTCGGCGGTGTCTTCCGGCCCGACGGCGACGTCGCGGATCTCGGGTCGCCCTACATCCTCACGGTAGCCGCGCCCGAGCCGAGGAAGAACCTCGCGGTGCTCGTCGGCGCGCATGCCCGGCTCGACGGCCTCCTGCTCGCGATCGCCGGTGCGGAATGGGAGATCGACGCGGCGGGCCTCGACGCGCCCGGGATCCTCCGTCTCGGCTACGTGCCCGAGGAGGACCTCGCCTCCCTCTATCGCGGCGCCACCGTCGTCGCCTATCCCTCGCGGTTCGAGGGCTTCGGCATGCCGATCGTCGAGGCGATGGCGTGCGGCACACCGGTCGTGGCGTCGTCTCATCCGTCGCTCGACGAGGCGAGCGGAGACGTCGCACTTCGAGCGGATCCGGACGGTCCCGCCGAGTTCGCGGAGGCGATCTCGCGCGCCATCACGGATCGGGAACGACTTGCCGCCGCGGGGGTCGAGCACGCGAGGCGGTTCACGTGGCGGTCGGTCGGCGAGACCTTCCTCCGCGGCTACCGGGAGGCCGCGCGGTGAGGACGGACGAGGAGGTCGTCGTCGTCGTGTCGCGTCCCGGTCAGGAGTTTCTCGTCCTCCTTCGCTCGCCCGAGAAGCACGGCTACTGGCACCTCGTCGCCGGGGGAATCGAAGAGGGCGAGTCGGCGCGAGAGGCGGCGGTGCGCGAGCTCGAGGAGGAGACGGGGCTCCGTGCGGCGGGCGAGATCGAGGCGCTCACGCTCGCGCTCGCCTACCGACGGCCGCCCGAGCTGGGCGGCGCCCGGATCACCGTCCATCCGTTCTGGGTCCAAGCGCCGGCGGGCTGGGAGCCGACCCTGAACGAGGAGCACGTCCAGTACCGCTGGTGCGAGGCGGCCGAGGCAGTCGAGCTTGTCGCCTACCCGGAGCCGAGGAAGGCTCTGAGGCTCGTAGCCGAACGGTTCGGGGTGACGCCGTGAAGGTCGGCGTCGACGTCTCCCCGCTCGTCCAGACGCGCGCCGGCACCGCAAGGCACGTGCGCGGGCTCGTCGCCGCGCTGCGCGACCGCCCCGGCCTCGACCTCGAGCTCCTCTCCTTCGGCGGGGCAGACCGCGCGTCCAGCATTCTCCGGGACGCGCTCTGGTATCCCGAGGGGCTCCCGCGTGCCTCGCGTGGTCTCGACGTGCTCCACTGCACGACGTTCCGCGGGCCGCGCAGACCGCGGATCCCGACGGTGCTAACGGTCCACGACCTCGCACTCCTGCGAGCGCCCGAAGCCTTTCCGCGCTGGCATCGGCTGTACGGGAGGACCGGACTGCGGTCCGTGCTCCGGGCCGCCGACGCGGTCGTCGCGGTCTCAGAGTTCACCCGGGACGAGGTCGTCGCGGCCGGCGTCCCGGCGGAGAGGATCCGGGTCGTCTCGAACGGCGTCGACGCGGTGTTCACGCCCGAGGGGCCGCGAGCGGAGGGCGACTACGTCCTCGCGGTGGCGACGCTGGAGCCGCGCAAGAATCTCGGCCGCGTGGTCGAGGCTGCGCAGCGCGCGGGTGTGGAGCTGCGCGTCGTCGGCGCGAGGGGATGGGGAGGCGTCGACGTCACGGGGTGGGTCGGCGAGCTCCCAGACAGCGAGCTCGCCGCCGCATATCGGGGCGCCCGCGTCGTCCTCTACCCGTCGCTGTACGAGGGCTTCGGCCTCCCGGTGCTCGAGGCGATGGCGTCCGGGACGCCCGTCGTCACCTCTCGGGGGACGGCGATGGAGGAGGTCGCGGGCGGCGCGGCGGTCCTCGTGGATCCGCTCGACGTGGACGCGATCGCACAGGGGATCTCGGAAGCGGACGCCCGCCGGGACCAGCTCGTGCCGGCGGGGATCGAGCGCGCCTCCGGGTTCACCTGGGGGCGCGCGGCGGACGCGGTCGAAGCATTGTGGGGGGAGCTCGCCACGTGAGCCTCGTGGTGCTCGACGCGGATGTCCTCGGACGCCGCCGCACCGGCGACGAGACCTACGTCCGAAACCTCCTCCGCGAGCTCGCCGTCCTCGCGCCCGCGACCGGTGTGCGGCTCGCGGCGGTCACGCGGCGCCCCGATCTCGTGCCGGACGGCATGGAGGCGGTCGATCTGCCGAGACGTTCGCACGAGCTGCGCATGGCCTGGTCGCTCCCGCGGACGCTGCGCCGCCTCGGCGCTTCGCTCTGCCACACCCAGTACGCGCTGCCGCTTCGCGCTCCGTGCCCCTGCGTCGTCACCGTTCACGACGTGTCGTTCGAGCGGAAGCCGGAGCTAATGGGGCGGAAGGACCGCTTCGTGTTCCGGCGCGTCGTCCCTCGCGCCGTGCAGCGCGCGCAGCGGGTTCTCACCGTCTCGGAGCGGACGAAGCGCGACCTCGTGGAGCTCTATCAGGTGGCTCCCGAGCGCGTCGTCGTGACGCCGAACGGCGTCGACCCGGCGTTCGCCCCCGGCCCCGGGTCCCACGACTACGTCCTCGCGGTGGGCGCGATCCAGCGGCGGAAGGACCAGCGCGCTGCGCTTCGCGCGGCCGCCGCGGTCGGCCTCCCGCTCGTCGTCGCGGGGCCGGAGAAGGACGCAACCCTCGCGGCGGAGCTCCGCCAGGAGGGCGCCCGGCTCGAGGGGTACGTCGAGACCGAGCGTCTCGCCGAGCTCTACCGCGGAGCCGCCTGTCTCGTCCAGACCTCGGAGTTCGAGGGCTTCGGCCTCCCGGTGCTCGAGGCGATGGCGAGCGGCGCACCGGTCGTGGCCGTCCACGAGCCGGCCCTCGAAGAGGTCGCGCGCGATGCAGCGGTGTTCGTCGACCGCGCGGCGCTCGCGGACGGGATCCGAACCGCTCTCGCCGATCGAGACCGTCTCGTCGCAGCCGGCCTCGAGCGCGCACGCCGATTCAGTTGGCGCGCCACCGCCGAGAAGACCCTCGCCGTGTACCAGGAGATACTCGGACGATGAGCGCCTCCGCGGTCGTCGTCTCGCACGGCCATGCGCCTGAGCTCGCCCGTCTGCTCCCTGCGCTCGTGCCGCAGGTGGACGAGACCGTGGTCGTCTCCAACCTCCCCGGCTCGGCGCCCGAGGCGATCCCAGACGGCGTCCGCGTGCTCGAGAACCCGCGGCCGCTCAGCCTGGCCGCGAACGTCAACCTCGGGATCGCTGCGACCTCCGGCGAATACGTCCTCACGGTCAACCCCGACGCGGTCCCGGAGCCGGGGGCGGTGACGACGCTCGTCGCCTTCGCCGACGCCCACTCTCGCTGCGGGATCGCAGGCCCGCAGATGCGCTGGCCCGACGAGACCTGGCAGCCGTCCCGCCGGGCGTTCCCGACGGTTCGCGGCACGATCGTCCGCCGCACGCCGCTCCGCCGTCTTCGCCCTCCGTACGAGACCCAACGCGAGCACTACGGTCTCGACGAGCGCCCCACCGAACCGGTCGAGGCGGACTGGCTCCTCGGCGCGTCGCTCCTCATGCGCCGGAGGATGCTCGACGAGCTCGGCGGCTGGGACTCCGGCTTTCGCCACTACTGCGAGGACATCGACCTCTGCTACCGGGCGATGCTCGCGGGCTGGGAGCGCTGGTACGTGCCGGCCGCGGTGGTCGTCCACGACTACGCCGCGGTGATCGACCACGCGTTCCTCTCACGGCACACGCTCTGGCACCTTCGCGGGATGACCCGCTTCGTGTGGAAGCACCCCGAGCGGCTCCTCGCCCTGTGACGAAGGAGGACCAGTACGCGCGGCAGGCGGAGGCCTGGACCGATCGGCAGTACGCCGACGCCGCGTCGTACCTCGCTCACCGTGCGGATCTCGTAGTCGGCCTCGGGCCGCGTCTCCGGCCGGGCGACGAAGTGCTCGACCTCGCGTGCGGCGATGGGGGCTTCGGCGAGATCCTCCTCGGCCGCGGGCTCCGCTATCGCGGGGTCGACTCGACGCCGGAGATGGTCGCGGCTGCGAGAGAGCATCTCGCCGGCCGGGCGGAGGTCGAGCTCGGCGACCTGAACGACTACGTCCCGTCGGCGCCGGTCGCCACGACCACGATCTTCCGGGCCATCTACTACGCCCGCGACCGGCGAGAGCTCTTCCGCCGCATCGCGGGCTACACGGAGTCGAAGCTCGTCTTCGACCTGAACCCGCGGCAGTACGAGCTCGACGGCGTGCTCGCAGACCTGCGCGCGGCCGGCCTCGGGCACATAGCGCTGCGGCCATTCTTCGTACCCCAGACCGTTGCGCTTCCGCGTCCCCTCGTCGCCGCGGCGCGCACGCTGGAGCGCTCCGGGCCGTTCGCGCGCCTCGCGCTCCGCGTCCGCTTCACCTACCTCGTCGCGGCGTTCCGCTAACCGGATCCGAAGAGCGACTGGAACCCGACCTTCATCACCTGAGCTCCCAGGTCGCGACGGTCGCTCTTTCTGGGGTCGACCCCGTGCGGCGAGAACGTCGGCCTGACGGCGAACTCCATCCGCCAGGGGACGTTCGGTGGCGCCAGCGTCGCAATCGGCGCCGTCGTGCAGTCCTTGACGACGAACGTCTTCCGGTCCGTGACGTGGCCGATCGCGGGCTGCTTGTCGGGCCCCACCGCGACCGGCCCGACGCGCACCGTGACCCGCCCGACCGTGCGCTTTCCCGGCCGCGGGCACCAGCCGATCCGCGAGAGCTGGAGGACCGCAAAGCCCGGCCCGTCCTGCGAGACGTCGTAGCGCGTGTACGAGCCGCGCGCGACGTCCGGCTGCTCCATGGTCCCGGTCAGCCAGCCGTCCGACGAGATCCCGGTGACGGCGGATCTGAGCCGCAACGGAGCCCCGTCGACCCGGTAGAGCGTGTCGATGTCCTTCTTGTCGATGCGCTTCGTCGCGACGACGGGTGCGCGCAGCTCGACGCCGTTCAGCGCCAGAGCGCAGTTCGTACCCGGCGCGGGATGGAGGGTTCCGTTCGCAGCGGCGAGGTCGGGCGTGAGGATCGGCCCTCCTACGTTGATCGCGGTGCCGTCGAGGCTCCACATCTTCCGGATCGACGTGTTGAAGAACTCGGTCACCTGGATGTTCGTCGGGTCGGTGATCTGCTGCCCGAGCACGACCGTCGAGCCGCATCCAGGCGCACGATCGACCCAGTCGAGCTCGCCCGGGATGTTCCTGCGGATCTGCCGCGAGAGGCGCTGCTCGCCGGAGGCTGCGTACACCTCTGCGGTCAGGCTCCACGTCACGACGACTGCGGCCGCCACCCCGGCGACGACAACGAACGAGGTCGAGCCGCGGCGCAGCCAACGGAGGGCGAGGACGACCGCGATCGCGAGCACGCAGGCGACGATCAGCGCGGTCTCGATTCGCCCCTGCGGCCAGCCCCACACGCGGTTGGCGAAGGCGGCGATCGAGAGGCCGTGGGCTTCGTAGTAGGGGTAGTTGTCGAGCTCGAGCGGAGTCGCGGCGACCACGTAGATCGTGAAGACCGCGGCGACCCCGACGGCCCACCAGCGACCGACCCCCCGCTCGATCGCGAGGGCGGTTGCGGCGAAGAGCGGGGGTGCGAGGTAGATGACGTTCCGCTCCACGATCTGCGTCGCAAAAACGGTCGAGAGGTACGCACCCTTGATGCCCGCGTACCAGACGAAGCACGCGAGCGCGGCTGTCGTGGTGGTCACGAACGCCCGCGTTTTCGGATCGCCCGGCTCGCCCTTGGGCCGGGCGAGCGCGGCGATTCCCGCGACGAGCGGGAGGATTCCGATCCCGATCGCGAGCGCGCCGATCGCGGACGCGCCGTG